>NZ_JADFUD010000081.1:0-33335 GCF_054820065.1 Bradyrhizobium sp. UFLA06-06 | reverse complement strand
ACACGAGGCGCTCCCCAACAAAGGCCACGCCTCGTTCTACACCGATTCCATCCAACCAATCAGCAGGGATCAAACACTTTCGCAGGGACGACGGCGAATTTGCGGACGCCGCGCAGGCCTGTCATGCGCCCACTCGGTTGACCGCGTCAGCGGCAATCGGCACGCTGTGCGTGTCCTCCCGCCGGCATGCCTTCCTTATCCCCCATGTTCACGATCGCCTCGCTCTGGATTCCCTTCACCATCGTCGCCGCGTTCGGGCAGGTGGCGCGCAATGCGATGCAGCGGCATCTGACCGGGCCGCTCGGGACCTGGGGCGCGACCAATATCCGTTTCCTGTTCGGCCTGCCGTTCTCGGTGGTGTTCTTCGCGCTGGCGGTGCTGCTGACCGGCGATCGCGTGCCGTGGCCGGCGGCGGCGTTCTGGCCGTGGCTGATGACCGGCGCGCTCAGCCAGATCGTCGGCACCGGCTTCATGCTGCTGGCGATGAACGACCGCTCCTTCGTGGTCACCACGGCCTACATGAAGACCGAGGCGATCCAGACCGCGATCTTCGGCTTCATCTTCCTCGGCGACCATCTCACCACGACCAAGGTGATCGCGATCGTGGTCGCGACCATCGGCGTCGTCATCACCGCGCTGCGGCCCGGCGGTCAAAAGAGTTTTGCCGACCTGCGCCCGACCGTGCTCGGCCTCGGCGCCGCCGCGGTGTTCGCGATCTCGGCGGTGAGCTTTCGCGGCGCGATCATCGCGGTGCCCTCGGTCTCGTTCGTCACGGCGGCCTCCTACACGCTGATGTGGAGCCTCCTCGTGCAGACGCTGATCCTCTCGGTCTATCTGTTGCTGCGCGCGCCCGACGTGCTGAGGTCGATCCTCAAGCTGTGGCGGCCCTCGATGTTCGCGGGCTTCATGGGCGCGTTCTCATCGCAATTCTGGTTCCTGGCGTTCGCGCTCACCGCCGCCGCCAATGTGCGCACGCTGGCGCTGATCGAAGTGCTGTTCGCGCAGGGCGTGGCGTATTTCTCGCTCAAGCAGCCGTTCTCGCTGCGCGAGGTGTTCGGCATCGTCCTGATCGTGATCGGCGTCGCCTTGTTGATCGCTGCGTAGACTCTTGCTTGACGCGTTTTCTTCACGCGAACCGGTGCCCTTCGCTCGAAAACGCGATCAGCCTTTGACGGCAACCAGCACCGCGCCCGCGGAGATCAGCGCGATCCCGATCCAGCCATAGGCCGAGGGGCGTTCGCCGAGGAAGGTGGCGCCGAACAGCGCCACCAGCACCACGCTGAGCTTGTCGATCGGCGCGACGAGTGTGGCCGGTCCAAGCTTGAGCGCGCGGAAATAGCAGATCCACGACGCGCCGGTGCCGAGCCCGGACAGCAGCAGGAACAGCCAGCTCTTGGCCGAGATCGGGCCGGACTGGGTGAACTGCCCGGTCGCGAACAGGATGGCCGACAGCGTGATCAAGACGATCACGGTGCGGATCAGGGTGGCGAGATCGGAGTTGATGCCCTCGACGCCGACCTTGGCGAAGATCGCGGTCAGCGCGGCGAACACGGCCGAGAGAAATGCCCAGACCTGCCAGGAAGAAAATGTCTCGGGGGTCATGCTCTTCCCAGATTGTCATTCCGGGGCGGTGCGCAGCACCGAACCCGGAATCTCGAGGTTGCGGCGCGAGATTCCGGGTTCACGCTTCGCGTGCCCCGGAATGACGCTGCGCGTCAATTCCGGTCTTCCGGCAGCGTCGGCAGCGGCGAGACTTCGACGCCTTCGTCGATCAGCGCGCGGGCCTCCTCGGGCGAGGCTTCGCCATAGATCGGCCGGTGCTCGATATCGCCGTAATGCATCTTGCGCGCTTCGTTCGGGAAGCGGTCGCCGACATTGTCGGCGTTCTTCACGATGTGGTCGCGCAGCTCCTTCAGCTTGCTGCGCAGCTCGCGCTCCTGCGCCATCACCAGCGATGTCGATTCATTGCCAGTCGCTTCGACGGCCGCGGCCGGCGCCGGCTGAGCCGGTTCGCGGCCCTTCTTGCTAACGACCTGCGGCGCCATGATGGCGCGCTCGATCTTGCTTGAGCCGCAGGACGGGCAATCGATCAGGTGACGCCGCTCCTGCGATTCGTAGGCCGCGGAGCTCTGGAACCAGCTCTCGAACTGGTGGCCGCGCTCGCAGCGCAGCGTGTAGCGGATCATGCCGAACCCCGGACGAGGTGCAGATGCTCCGGGCCGGCCTTGGGGTCGGCGATGCCGAAACGCCTGCCATGCTGCAGCGAGGGAATGGTCTTGCGCGCGGTCTCGACCTTGGCCGGATCGATCTCGGCCAGGAATACGCCCGGCTCGACGCCGCCCTCGGCGAGGATCTCGCCCCAGGGGTCGATGATCAGCGAATGGCCGAAGGTCTCGCGCTTGTTCTCATGCAGGCCGGCCTGCGCTGCCGCGAACACGAAGCAGCCGGTCTCGATGGCGCGGGCGCGCAGCAGCGTGTGCCAATGCGCTTCGCCGGTCTTGCGGGTGAAGGCGGACGGCACGGTGAGGAACGATGCGCCGGCCTCGGCCAGCGCGCGGTACAGCGCCGGGAAGCGCACGTCGTAGCAGATCGTCAGTCCGATCCGGCCCCAGGGCAGATCGGAGATCACGGCAGTCTCGCCCGGCTGATAATTGGCCGATTCGCGGTAGCTCTCGCCGCCCGGCAAATCGATATCGAACATATGGATCTTGTCGTAGCTCGCGAGCAGATTGCCCTCGGGCCCGATCAGGAACGAGCGGTTGACCGCCTTCTCCGGCGAGTAGCGCAGCGCCAGCGAGCCGATATGCAGGTGGATCTTCAGCTCGGCGGCCAGCGCGCGATACGCCTTCAGCGACGTGTCGTCCTCTTCGCTCGCCAAATGCTCGAACAGCGCCTTGCGGTTGAGCTGCATCATGTTGCTGACTTCGGGGGTCAGCACATATTTGGCGCCCTGCGCGGCGGCCTCGCGGATCAGCCGCGTGCCCTGCTCGAGGCTCGGCTCCGGCAGCAATCCGGTGCGCATCTGCACCATGGCGGCGGTGAAAATGTTCTCCGTCATCAGGCGCCGCCTCCGTTGCTGAGCAGGCCGTCGAGCTTGCCCTCGCGGTCGAGCGCGTAGAGTTCGTCGCAGCCGCCGACATGGGTCTTGCCGATGAAGATCTGCGGGAAGGTCGAGCCGGTACCGGCGCGACCGTACATCTCGTCGCGATAGGCCGGGTTGCTGGCGACGTTCAATTCGGTGAACGCGGCGTTCTTGCGCGTCAAAAGCGATTTGGCCGCGGTGCAATAACCGCAGCCCGGGCGGGTGTAGATTTCAATGGCAGCGGTCATGGTGCGCTCGGTTGAACCAGAATGTCAGATTATATGGGAGCGCGGTGGGTATCGACAACCCGGGCAAACACCAGCACGTCGACCTGCGCGGCTTTGGCGCGGAGCAGCGCCCGCGCGCAGGCATCCACCGTCGCGCCCGAGGTCAGGACGTCGTCGATCAGGATCACGCGGCGGCCCTGGACGTCAGCCTTGCGTTCATCAGCGACCCCGAATGCACCCTGGACATTGCTGGCGCGGTCCTTGCGTGACAGCCCGATCTGCTGCTCGGTGGCGCGGATGCGCCGCAGCGCTTCGGCAGCCATTTTGACGCCGCTCTGGCGCGCGATCACCTTGGCGAGCGCCCCGGACTGGTTGTAGCGCCGGCTCCAGCCGCGCCGCCAGTGCAGGGGAACCGGAACCAGCAGATCGGTTTCGCGGAGCAATTCCTTCCCCGCCCGCGCCATCCAGCGACCCATTGTCGGCGCCAGATCGGTGCGATCCTGGTATTTCAATGCGTGCACCAGCGTGCGCGCGACATCGTCATAGCGCACCGCGGCGCGGGCTCTGCTGTAGGCCGGCGGATTGGCGATCGCCTCCATCGACAGCAGTTCGGGCCCGGGATCATAGACGAAGGGAATGCCGAGCCGCGGGCAGAACGGCGGCGCGATGAACGACAATCTGGCCCAGCAGATCGCGCACACCCCCTCGCCATCGACCGGCTCACGGCACGAAACGCATAGCGTCGGCAGCGCGATGTCGAGCGCCAGCCGCGCCGTGCGCAGCCACGCACCCCCGATCGCGCCAAGCGCGCGCTGGACGTGACCGGTAATGGAGCGTGTCGGTGATGCTTCGGCGTCCATGGCGGGCGAGGCTAGCGTTTGAGCAGCGCCGGCTCAAGGCGCATTGCCTGCGGCGGCGGTCCGGCGTAACCAGCGGCATGGCAACGCCCCCGTCCTCAGCCCCCATCCTGTTCGATCGCGCCTTGCTCGGCGCGCGGCTCAAGCGTGCGCGGCGCGAGGGGGCGGCGACATTCCTGCTCGATCGCGCCACCGAGGACATGGCGGACCGCTTGCTGGCGGTGTCGCGCAGCTTTTCGGCGGCGGCCGACGTCTGGACGCCGGGCAACGGGCTCGCGGACGTCCTGCGCGGACGTGTCGCCGCGGTCGATGCGATCGGTTTCAGCGAGGCGGAAGTGCTCGGTCTGCCGCCGGAGTCGCTCGATCTTGTCGTCTCCGCGCTCGCCTTCCAGTTCGTCAACGATCTGCCGGGCGTGCTGGCGCAGCTCCGGCGGGCGCTGAAGCCGGATGGGCTGCTGCTCGCTTCGATGCTCGGTGGCGATACGCTGACCGAACTGCGGCAGAGCTTTGCCGCGGCGGAGGCCGAGTGCGAGGGCGGGGCGTCGCCGCGCGTCGCACCGTTCGCCGATTTGCGCGACATCGGCGCGCTGTTGCAGCGGGCCGGCTTCGCGCTTCCGGTCACCGACGTCGATCGCGTGGTGGTGCGCTATGCCAGTGCGTTCGCGCTGATGGCCGATTTGCGGCGGATGGGCGCGACCAATGTGCTGCGCGAGCGCCGTCACACCTTAACCCGCCGCGCCACCATGCTGCGGATGGCGCAGATCTACGGCGAGCGCTTCGCCGATGCCGACGGCCGCATCCGCGCCACCTTCGACATCGTCTGGCTCTCCGGCTGGGCGCCGCATGAAAGCCAGCCGAAGCCGCTCAAGCCCGGCTCGGCGAAGGCAAGCCTTGAGGCGGCGGTGAAGCAGGCAAGCAAGTCGTAAGATCGTTGACGCGAAGCCTCTTGACAGCAGTTCGATTCAGCTGCAGGTTGTGGAGGCTTCGCCATATCGGCAGGCGCGGCCTGTAGGGTCTCCCTCAGGACGGCAACGCATAGGGCTTTGTCCCTTGCAATGGAGAACTAAAATGCAGCTCTGTAAGCTGACTTTTCCGGTTGTTTCATTCCGGAATCTCGAAGCCCCCCAACATATTCATAAGCAAGGCTATCGCGACTATTTCGCGATGGTGGATGTTCGTGACCTCCCTGATCTTTCGGAGTGGCGAAAGATAAACGTCCGCGATCCTAAGATGACAGGCGCGGTGCCAAACAAGATCAGGGCGAGTGTTAGCGACAATCCCGACCTGTTCGCGTTCATGAATCGCGGAATCGTCTTGTCGGTGGAATCGGTGCAGTTCGACAACAAGACCGGAAAGCTGACAGTCAGCCTGCGAGATCCCGTTCTTCACGGGCTTCTCGATGGTGGTCACACCTACAACATCCTGCTGGAGGAGCGTGAGGCGCTAGAGACACCGCAGTATGTGCGTGTCGAGATCCTCGAAGGGTTTAAGCCGGAGGACATCCCTCAGCTCGTGGACGCCCGCAATACTTCCAATCAAGTTCGCGACCAGAGCTTGATGAACCTCAGCGGGGAGTTCGACAAGCTCAAGAAGGCTCTTGCAAAAGCGCCTTATGCTGACCTGATCGCCTACAAGGAATATGAGGTCCTTCCAAGCGGCGAACAGAAGCCGATTGATGTGCGCGACATCATTGCGATCCTCACTGCATTTGAGCGGGAACACTTCGACGACAAAGTTCATCCGATCAATGCGTATCGATCCAAGGCCGCATGTCTGCAGCATTTCAAAGATAACACCAAATCATATCAAAAGATCTATCCGCTAGCGTCGGATATTCTGGAGCTTTATGATTTGATCCAGCTTCAGTTGCCTGATCTTTACAACAAGGTTCGTGGTGGAAAATTCGGGCATCTGACCGGTGTCACCACGTACAAGGGTAAGCACAAAGCCCATCTTGAGTTCATCAATAAGGATTCCAAGTATGGCGTTCCAGCGGGCTTTACTTATCCGATTCTCGGCGGGTTCCGCGCCCTGATTGAGGAGAAGGGCGGACGCTATATTTGGGGAAAGGGACTTGATCCTCGCCAAATGCTCGAAGATGGCTTAGGTGAGACGCTAGCAGATACAATTGGGAATTTCGCGCTGGACGCGCGCAATCCGTCGAAAACGGGCAAGTCGCCGTTGGTATGGCAGGCCTGCTATCAAGCTGCGCGCGTTGCCTACCTTGAAGCTGAATAATTGGCAGGTCCACGCCGGGAGCTTCGACGCTCCCGGCGCTTTCAGTCACAACAACAAATCCATCAGATGCGGCAGCAGCGGGATGTCCGCGGGCGGCATCGGGTAGTCGCGCAGCTTGCTTGCGCGGACCCAGGCGAGGTTCTGGCCCTCGCGCGCCACCGCGATGCCCTCCCAGCGCCGGCAGATGTAGAGCGGCATCAGCAGATGGAAGGTCTCGTAGGCATGGCTGGCGAAAGTCAGTGGCGCGAGGCAGGGCTCGCTCACGGTGATGCCGATCTCCTCATGCAGCTCGCGGATCAGGGTCTGCTCCGGCCGCTCGCCGGGCTCGATCTTGCCGCCGGGGAATTCCCACAGGCCGGCCAGCGCCTTGCCCTCGGGGCGCTGCGCCAGCAGCACGCGCTTGTCGGCATCGACAAGCGCGCAGGCGACGACGAGGATCAGCTTGATGTCAGCCATGCGGCACGGATGTCCCTACCAAGCATGATCCGGAAAAGTGCGAAGCGGTTTTCCGAAAAGATCATGCTCAAAGAATGAGTCTTCAAGCTTTCATTAACCAGCAACGCGCTGTCAGCCAAACGATTTATGCCCGCGCGGCTTTCCGCGATTGCGATAAGCCGGCCTTAATTCGCATCCGGCAGGGTGAGGGTTCTCATTTACCTGCCGATCATATTCTTTGCCGACATAACCCATGAGCACCTTGATCCGGACCATCAGCCGTTTCCGCCGCGATCGCTCCGGCAACATCGCGATGACCTTTGGCCTCGCTCTGCTGCCGCTCGTCGTCGCGGTCGGATGCGCGGTCGACTATTCCCGTGCCAACCAGATCCGCAGCAAGCTGATATCGGCCGCTGACGCCGCGAGCGTCGGATCGATCGCCAAGGCGTCGCCCGGCTTCATCGCCGCCGGCGCCATGACCTCGGACGGCGAGATATCGGTAGGCGAAGCCGATGCGACCAAGATCTTCAACGGCAACATCTTCAACCAGAACGGCTTCACGCTGACCAGCGTGACGCCGACCATGACCAAGACCGGCGGCGTCATCACCTCGACGGTCAAGTTCACCGCCGATGTCCCGACCATGTTTCTCGGCGTGATCGGGCAAAGCAAGATGACGGTGACCGGCGCGTCGACCTCGACCGCGAACATGCCGCTTTATATCGACTTCTATCTCCTGCTCGACAACTCGCCGTCGATGGGGGTCGCGGCGACGCCGGCCGATGTGACCAAGATGGTCAACAACACGTCCGACCAGTGCGCCTTCGCCTGTCACGACTACAACGACGCCAACAACTATTACAATCTCGCCAAGACGCTCGGCGTCACGACGCGGATCGACGTGCTGCGCAGCGCGACCCAGCAGTTGATGGACACGGCCGCGAACACCGCGACCTATGCCAGCCAGTACCGGATGGCGATCTACGATTTCGGCGCCTCGTCGAAGACGATCGGCCTGCGCGCGCTGTTCTCGCTGTCGACCAGCCTGTCGAGCGCCAAGACCGCGGCCGGCAACATCGACCTGATGGGCGTCTACGGCAACAACGATTCCTACACCGCCGACAAGGACAGCCAGTTCTCGACGGTGCTTCCGGCCATCAGCAACGCGATCAGCGCGCCGGGCCCGGGCACGTCCGCGGCGCCGATGAAATATCTGTTCTTCGTTTCCGACGGCGTGGCCGACGAGCCGAATTCAAGCTGCCTGAAGCCGATCAGCGGCGGCAATCGCTGCCAGTCGCCGATCAACCCGGCGCTGTGCACGGCCATCAAGAACCGCGGCATCAAGATCGCGGTGCTCTACACGACTTACCTGCAGCTGCCGACCAACAACTGGTACATGATCTGGATCGATCCGTTCAATCAGGGCCCGTTCGGTCCGTCGCCGAACAGCCAGATCGCGCAGAACATGCAGGCCTGCGCGTCGCCGGGCTTCTATTTCGAGGTCAGCCCGACGCAAGGCATCGCCGACGCGATGAATGCGCTGTTCAAGAAGGCCGTCGCCGACGCGCGGATCAGCAGTTAGCTCTCTCACCGTCACCCCCGCGCAACGGCTTTGCCGTTGTCGCTGGAGGAGGCCGCAAAGCGGCCGTCTCGAAGGTCGACGGCCAGGGTTTCTCTATGCGGCGCTCTCGTGGCCGTGCATCCTTCGAGACGCGCTACGCGCTCCTCAGGATGACGGGACTCACGCCGTCATTGCGAGCGAAGCGAAGCAATCCATCTGTCAGTACGCTCGGAACGATGGATTGCTTCGTCGCTTCGCTCCTCGCAATGACGGAGGTGGCGACGTTATGTCGGCCGCTACGACCGGTAATCGCCGTTGATCGCGACGTATTCCTTGGTGAGGTCGCAGGTCAGCACGCGGTCTTTGGCCTTGCCGAGGCCGAGCGCGACCTTGATCTGGATCTTCGGCGCCTTCATCGCCTCCGACACCTCCTTCTCGTCGTAGGAAGGGTCGCGCGCGCCGCTCTTGGCGACGCGGATGCCGTTGAAGGAGATCGAGAGCTTGTCGCGGTTGGCGGGCTCGCCGGCCTTGCCGACCGCCATCACCACACGCCCCCAATTGGCGTCCTCGCCGGCG
Source organism: Bradyrhizobium sp. UFLA06-06 (assembly GCF_054820065.1). NCBI lineage: Bacteria > Pseudomonadati > Pseudomonadota > Alphaproteobacteria > Hyphomicrobiales > Nitrobacteraceae > Bradyrhizobium > Bradyrhizobium sp. UFLA06-06. Next base: position 24,359 of record NZ_JADFUD010000081.1, on the reverse strand, counting down.
ATCGCGGTCTTCACCAGCGGCGAATTGGCGATCGACATCGCGATTCTGCGCGCCGACGGTTTTGTGGTGGCGCCCTCGACCACGACCTCGACCAGCTTGCGGGCGCCTTCGCCGTCGCGCGCCACCTGCTCGGAGAGATCAGCGAGGATCTGCTGGAACGCCTTGGTGAAGGCCTTCAGCCGCGGGTCGCTGGCGCGCGAGATCTTCGGCGCGCCGTTGGCTGCCGCCGCGCCGGTCGCGAAGGCCAGCAGCGTATCCGAGGTCGAGGTGTCGCCGTCGATGGTCAGCGCATTGAAGGTATCCTCGACACCGGCCTTGAGCAGGGATTGCAGCACCGATGCCGACAGCGGCGCGTCGGTGAAGATGAAGGACAGCATGGTCGCCATGTCGGGCATGATCATGCCGGCGCCCTTGGCCATGCCGTTGATCGTCACCTTGGCCTTGCCGAGCTTCACGGTCGCGGTCGCGACCTTGGGGAAAGTGTCGGTGGTCATGATCGCCCTGGCCGCGTCCATCCAGAGATCGGGGGTGGCGGTCTCCGCGAGCTCCGCCAGCACGCCGTCGAACTTGGTGGCGTCGAGCGGCTCGCCGATCACTCCGGTGGAGGCGAGGAACACGTCCGACGTCGCGCAGCCGACCGCCTTCGCCGCGATCTGCGCGGTCAGCGCGGTGGATGCCTTGCCGGTCTTGCCGGTGAAGGCGTTGGCGTTGCCGGAATTGACCACCAGCGCGCGCGCCGATCCTTTTTGAGAAGATCCTGCGCCCTTCAGCTTGGCGCGGCACCATTCGACCGGCGCCGACGGGCACTTCGACTTGGTAAAGACGCCGGCAACCGTGGTGCCCTTGTCGAGCAGCGCGAGCAACACGTCGGTGCGCCCCTTGTAGCGGATGCCGGCGGCAGCGGTCGCAAGCCGCACACCCGCGATCACGGGCATCTCGGGAACGTCGGGCGGGGCGAGGGGGGAGACGGCGGTGGACATCGGGAAGCTTCCGGCTACGGGGAGGGAAGCGCTCCATAACATCTCGCCGCGAGAAGCGGGAGAGGGCTGCGATGCGAACGCATAACGGCGTCGTCCCGGCGAAGGCCGGGACCCATAATCACCGTCATCAATTGTTCAAGAAACTGCTGCCACAGCAAGACAAGCTCCGCTGCGGCGTATGGGTCCCGGCCTGCGCCGGGACGACGCGATCTTCAAAGAAGCCGTAGCCCGGATGGAGCGAAGTGCAATCCGGGACGAGTCCCTCCGCGGCAACAGACCCCGGATTTCGCTGCGCTTCATCCGGGCTACGGGGCGGCTGCAAAAAAGCAAAATGGCCGGGACGAGCCCGGCCATCGCAACAGCAACTACGTTCGCGAAGCTTACTTCTTCGGCGGCGCCATCTTGTTGTCGGCCGGCTTCGGCGCGTCCTTGGCGGCATCTGCCGGCGCGGCGGCGTCGGCCGGCTTGTCCATGCGCTCGACCTTGGCGGCCTCGCGCAGCTTGGCGACGTAGTCGGCCTGCGCCTTGCGGGTCACATAGGTCTCGATCTGGGCCTTCACCTGCTCGAAGTCGGGCGCCTTGCGGTTGCGCTTTTCCTCGACCTTGATGATGTGCCAGCCGAACTGCGACTTGACCGGATCGGAGATCTTGCCCGGCTCGAGCGAGAAGGCGACCGCGGAGAATTCCGGCACCATCTGCTCCTTGGTGAAGAAGCCGAGGTCGCCGCCGTCGGAGGCGCCTGGGTCCTTGGACTTCTTCTTGGCGAGCTCGCCGAAGTCGGCGCCCTTGTCGAGCTCGGCCTTGATCGCCTTGGCCTCGTCCTCGGTCTCGACCAGGATGTGGCGGGCGCGCACCTCCTGCTCGCCGGTGATCTGCTTGGCGGCCTCCTCATAGACCTTCTTCATGGCGTCGTCGGTGGTCGCGGCCTTGCCCTCGTTGGCAAGCAGGCTGTCCATCAACAGGCGGTTGCGGGTGAAGGCGAGCCGCTTCTTGAAGTCGTCATTGTTCTCGATCTTCTTGTCCTCGGCGGCCTTGGACACGATCTTCATGTCGATCAGGAAGGACAGCACGTTGTCCTTGCGGGTCGAGGGGTCCATCTGCTGCAGGCTCGGGCCGAGTTCCTCCTCGGCGAGCGCCACGTCGCTGGCGTGGATCTCCGAACCGTTGACCTTCGCCAGCACCGGGTCGGATTCCGCGGCCCGGACCGGGAGGCCGGCAGCCAGCACTGCGACAAGACAGCCCGTCGCGGCCAGGGTGGCGAGGCCGAGGCGCAGGCCGGTTTTGGTTTCCGGAGGCGAGGTGGTCATGCAAAATCCTTGTCTCAAAGGGGGGAAGCTCGAGCGGGGCGGACACTCGCCCAATCGTGTTACATTGGCAACGCGAAAGTCTTGTCAAAATGATGAATTCCTTGACATCTTGCCAACGTTGACAACCCCCCGACCGGGCCATATCTCTGGCCAACCGCGTCAGCGGTGAGAGCGCTTATTTTGCTGCGTTTTTCGCCGTTGAACCCAGGATGGCCTGTTTCCCACTCAATTGGCGGAGGAGCTCCGGGCCGGAGCTCGAACCGTAGCGCGTCACGGTGAGTTGATAGGCGATCCGGCGGACCATCTCAGGCTGTAATCCAGACTGAATTCCAAGACCGACTTCAAGACTGAACGAAGACCGAACCCGAGACCGAAGAACAGGAATTTCGCATGATCGGCGCGCTCGCCCGCAAGTTTTTCGGCTCCGCCAACGACCGTCGGGTCAAGGGGTATCAGTCCCGCGTCAACGCCATCAACGCGCTGGAGCCCGAGCTCGTCAAACTGACGGACGATCAGCTCAAGGCCCGCACCGCCGAATTCAAGCAGCAGCTCGCCAGCGGCAAGACGCTCGACGACATCCTGGTTCCGGCCTTCGCCACGGTGCGCGAGGCCGCCAAGCGGACGCTCGGCCAGCGCCATTTCGACGTTCAGCTGATCGGCGGCATGGTGCTGCACGAGGGCGACATCGCCGAGATGAAGACCGGCGAAGGCAAGACGCTGGTTGCGACGCTCGCGGTCTACCTCAACGCGCTCGCCGGCAAGGGCGTCCACGTCGTCACCGTCAACGACTACCTCGCCCGCCGCGACTCCGGCTGGATGGGCCAGATCTATGCCTTCCTGGGGCTGACCACCGGCGTGATCGTGCACGGCCTCGACGACGCCGAGCGCAAGGCCGCCTATGCCTGCGACATCACCTACGGCACCAACAACGAATACGGCTTCGACTATCTGCGCGACAACATGAAGTACCGCCTGGAGGACATGGTCCAGCGCGAGCATTTCTACGCGATCGTCGACGAAGTGGACTCCATCCTGATCGACGAGGCGCGCACGCCGCTGATCATCTCCGGCCCGCTCGACGACCGCTCGGATTTCTACAACACCATCGACACCTTCATGCCGAATCTCGCCAAGAAGGACGACTACGAGGTCGACGAGAAGCAGCGCACGGTGACGCTGACCGAAGCCGGCATGGAGAAGCTCGAGAACCTGCTGCGCGACGCCGGCCAGCTCAAGGGCGACTCGCTGTACGACGTCGAGAACGTCTCCGTCGTGCATCACGTCAACCAGGCGCTGCGCGCGCACACGCTGTTCACGCGCGACAAGGACTACATCGTCCGCGACGACGAGGTCATCATCATCGACGAGTTCACCGGCCGCATGATGCAGGGCCGCCGTTATTCGGAAGGCCTGCACCAGGCGCTGGAAGCCAAGGAGCACGTCACGGTCCAGCCCGAGAACCAGACGCTGGCCTCGATCACCTTCCAGAACTATTTCCGGATGTACCAGAAGCTGTCCGGCATGACCGGCACGGCGCTGACCGAAGCCGACGAACTGTTCGACATCTACAAGCTCGAGGTCGTGGAGATTCCGACCAACCTGCCGGTGGCGCGCCTCGACGAGGACGACGAGGTCTACCGCACCCAGAACGAGAAATACGCCGCGATCCTTGCCGAGATCGAGCGCGCCAACAAGCGGCTGCAGCCGGTGCTGGTCGGCACGGCGTCGATCGAGAAGTCGGAAGTGCTGGCCGAGTACCTGAAGAAGCACGGCTACAAGCAGATCGACTTCACGTCCGAATCCGGCATGGAGAAGCTCTATGCCGCCGCGCGCGCCGGCAAGCCGGCAAAGCTGTTCGCGGTGCTGAACGCGCGCTTCCACGAGCAGGAAGCCTATATCGTCGCGGAAGCCGGCGTGCCGGGCGCGATCACGATCGCGACCAACATGGCCGGCCGCGGCACCGACATCAAGCTCGGCGGCTCGCTCGAGATGCGGATCCAGCAGGAGACCGCAGGGATCACGGATGAAGCCGAGAAGGCCAGGAAGATCGAGCAGATCAAGGCCGACATCGAGCGCTTCCGCGAGATCGTGCTGAAGGCGGAAGAGGATTTCGAGGTCGAGCCCGCCAAGGGCAACAAGCCCGCGAAAACCGTGAAGAAGCCGGGCGGCCTCTACATCATCGGCTCCGAACGTCACGAATCCCGCCGCATCGACAACCAGCTGCGCGGCCGCTCCGGCCGTCAGGGCGACCCCGGCCGCTCGAAGTTCTTCCTGTCGCTGGAAGACGATCTGATGCGCATCTTCGGCTCCGACCGGCTCGACAGCATGCTGCAGCGGCTCGGCCTGCAGGAAGGCGAGGCCATCATCCATCCCTGGATCAACAAGGCGCTCGAGAAGGCGCAGCAGAAGGTCGAGGCGCGCAACTTCGACATCCGCAAGAACCTCTTGAAGTTCGACAACGTCCAGAACGACCAGCGCAAGGTGATCTTCGACCAGCGCGTCGACCTGATGAAGGACGACAGCGTGGTCGAGACCGTGACCGACATGCGCCATGCCTTCGTCGAGGACGTGGTCACCAAATACATTCCCGAGCACGCCTATGCCGAACAGTGGGACACCGCGGGCCTCAAGGACGAGCTGAAGCGCGTGCTCGATGTCGATCTGCCGGTCGACGAATGGGCGAAGGAAGAGGGCATCGCCGACGAGGAGCTGCTGACCCGCATCGAGACCCATGTCGACGAGCGCATGGCGGCCAAGGTCGCGCAATGGGGTCCCGACGTGATGCGTTACGTCGAGAAGACCATCCTGCTGCAGACGCTGGACCATCTCTGGCGCGAGCACCTGATCATGCTCGACCATCTGCGCCAGGTGATCGGCCTGCGCGGCTATGGCCAGCGCGACCCGTTGCAGGAATACAAGACCGAGGCCTTCAACCTGTTCCAGGAGATGAGCGCGCATCTGCGCGAGGCCGTCACCGCGCAGCTGATGCGGGTTGAGATCGTGCCGCCGGAGGAGCCGCCGGAGCCGCTGCCGCTGATGGAGGCGCACAAGCTCGATCCCAACACCGGCGAGGACGAGTTCGCGCAGGCCCGCCTGACCGAGGCGACCTACGCCCAGGCCTCGCTGGCGCCGGGGATGATTGCCACCGACCGCAATCCGAATGACCCCGCAAGCTGGGGCAAGGTCGGCCGCAACGAGGACTGCCCCTGCGGGTCAGGCAAGAAGTACAAGCACTGCCACGGAAGGTACGCGTAAGCGCGCCACTCCAGTGAGCCGAGCGTCGAAGAGCAAGCGCGTGCAGCCCGCCGTGCCCGCTGTTCGCACGATGGCCGCCTAGCTACTTCGGCGTGTCGTAGAGCGGCTTGCCCTTGTCGACGATATGGACGGTCAACAGCTTGATCGCCTTGTCGCCGACGACCTTGTAGGCGCCGTGCGGTGCACCGCGCATGGTGATGCCAACTGCGCCGGTCGGAATTGCCACCTGCTTTCCGTCCGGCAACTCGATGGTGCCGCCTTCGAGGAAGTAGTACGACTCCTCGCCATTATGGAAGTGCAGCATCGACGTGTCGCCGGGCTTCAGTTCGCTGATGCTCGTGATGACCTCCATGTTGGTGCCGCTCAAATCTGCTCGCTTCAGCTCTTTTCGAAACGGCGAGTCCTGTGCACTCGCGGGCGTGACCAGCATTGCAGCCAAAGCAAGTCCGACAATCGTCTTCATGGAAATCGTGCCTCCCTGAAAATGGTATTGAGAAATACCTGCTAGCTTCTTGGAAATTGCGCATGCCGGCAAGTGGTTGGCTTGGCAAGATACATCCCGCACCGCAAACGCGGGCCTGCTCCCATCGCAGAAAAATCAGGTGCGGCCGGTCGCCCCAGACGACGCGGCGAGGCAATTGGCCCGCCGGTCGCAACCGCATTGCGGTCAGCCGGCGAACGCCTTGTCGAGATCGGCGATCACGATCTTCTGCATCTTCAGCATCGCCTGCATCGCGCGGTCGGCTGCCTTGCGATCGGGGGCGCTGAGATAGCGGCCGAGCGCTGACGGGATCACCTGCCAGGACAGGCCGAATTTGTCCTTGAGCCAACCGCAGCGCGATTCCTGGCCGCCGTCGGTGAGCTTCTCCCAGAAGTAGTCCACCTGCTCCTGGGTCTCGACGCTCAGGAAGAACGACACCGCCTCGTTGAACTTGTGCTGCGGCCCGCCATTGAGCGCGTGGAACCGCTGCCCCTCGAGCTCGAAGGTCGCCATGAAATCGCTGACGGTCTCGATCTTGGCGTTCGGAAACACCGATTTGTAGAAGGCGACGGCATCGCGGACGTTGTTGTCGAGCCAGAGGAACGGCGTGATCGAAGTCATGACGGGAAGTCCTCGCTAATTGTCGATCGGGGAAGCCTGCGCGACGGCGCGCGAAGGCTGCGCCGCAGGGCGCGCCCCAAGGACGCACCAAACCGCCGCATCCCGACATTTCCTGCCGGTCTTTTTTCGATGGTTTTTGATAGGAGCGCGCCGGGCCGGCGCGGCCTTAATTGGCGCTGCCGATCAGGCTTTCCAGCAGGCGCTTGAGCTCGGTGGTCGACTTGTCACCATAGCTCTCGACGATGTGCTCCTCCTGGCTCACCGCGAGCGAGTTGAGCCGCCGGCACAGCGCCTTGCCGCGGTCGGAGACGAACATCAGCACCTTGCGGCGATCCTTGGGATCCTGGACGCGGTAGACCAGCGCGTCCGACACCATGCGGTCGATCATCTTGGTCAGCGTCGGATGGTTGAGCAGCACAGCATCCGCAAGCTCGCCCATCGAGTGGCCGTTGCCGTCGGACAGCACTTTCAGGATGCGCCACTGCTCGACCGGCACGCCTTCCTTGGCGAGCCGCGTCTCCAACTGCCGGTTGATCTCCCTGTTGGCTTGCGCCAGCAGGTAGGCGAGATGTTCGGTGATCGGGGAATTTTCTTTCGGCGGTTTAGCCACGGCGTGAGACCTGGTTCCTGACCCGGTGAATGAATGTCCGGCAACTCATGCCGTTTCTATATGCACTTCAATTGTTGAATATTCAATATTTTCACCTAGGATATTCCCCCAACCAAGGGGCGGATGCCGCGACCGCCCGCTGGCTGCGTTGCGTACTGCTTCCCAGACAGGAGTTGGCGTGCTCTCGACGGTCTCTTTCCAGGCGTATGGCGGCATGCCCGTCGCGCCGCCGCTGCTGTTTCGAAACCCGTCGTCCTGCGCGGCCGATCTCGCTTTGACCCTCAAGCCGGGCTCGTCGCGCCGTGGCGGCACCGACGGCAAGCTTCGAATCGGCAATTTCATCACCTTCTCCGGCGCGCCCGGGATCTGGGGGCCGATCTCCGCCAACAGCGTCATGCTCGCGGTCGCCGAGATCAACCGCCGTGGCGGCATCCGCGGCCGCGAGGTCGAATTGTCGATGTACGACGCCGGCGGGCCGATCGAGGAGGTGGTGCGCCGCGCCGAACGGGCGATCGCGTTCGACGAGATCGACGTCATCATGGGCTCGCATATCTCGGCGGTGCGCCTCGCGCTGCGCAAGGTCACCGCCGGCCGCATCCCCTATGTCTACACGCCGGTCTATGAGGGCGGCGAGCGGACGCCGGGGGTGATGGCGATCGGCGAGACGCCGCGCGCGGAGAGCCGGCCGGCGATCCACTGGCTCACCGAGGTCAAGAAGGCGCAGCGCTGGTATCTGATCGGCAGCGACTATGTCTGGCCCTGGCAATCGCATCGCGCGGTGAAGCGCTACATCAAGGAGGCCGGCGGCCGGGTCGTCGGCGAGGAATTCGTCCCGCTCGGCGAGGACAATCATGAGCCGCATCTGGCGCGGATTCGCGCCGCCAAGCCCGACGTCGTGCTGATCACCCTGATCGGCACCGACAGCATCACCTTCAACCGCGCCTTCGCCGAAGCCGGGCTTGCCGCGACCACGCTGCGTTACGCCGGCGCGATGGACGAGACCGTGATGCTCGGCATCGGCCCGGACTCGACCGAGAACCTGTTCTGCGCCTCCGGCTATTTCGGCTGCGTCGATTCGCGCGCCAATGACGAGTTCCGGACCAGCTACCGCGCGATGTTCGGGGCGCATGCGCCGCCGATCGGCTCGGTCGGGCAGTCCAATTATGAGGGGATGCGCTTTCTCGAGGCGGCGGCCAACCGGGCGCGCTCGCTGTCGATCGGACCGTTGTCCGCCGCAGCGCACAATCTCGTCTACAGCGGCGCCCGCGGCACCGTCACCATCCGCGACGGCCGCGCCGAGATGCCGATCTATCTTGCCGAGGCCGACGGTCTCGACTTCAATGTGATCAGGACGATCTAGATGGACCGGGCGATGCCGCGCTCGCCGCGCGGCTTGCCGGTGCCAGACAGGAGCAGGTGTGCATTCGACGCCCTACGTCATGGCCCGAACCTCGAGCAACAGGTATGGCGGCCTTCCATGCCCGCCATCCCTGCTGTTCCGGAACCTGACGTCGGCGCGGTCCGATCGGGTATTTTCCCCAATGGATCGGGACGGTTTCGGTCCGCGCGGTGCGCGCAGCCGGCTGCGGATCGCCGGCTTCGTCTGCTGCACCGGCTCGCCCGGGATGTGGGGACCGGCCGCGACCTCGAGCGCGCAGCTTGCCGTCGCCGACATCAACCGGCGCGGCGGCATCCTCGGCCGCGAGATCGAGTTCTCGGTCTATGACGCCGGCGGGCCGATCGAGGAGGTGCTCGACCGCGCCGAGCAGGCGATCGCGTCCGACGACGTCGATCTCATCATGGGCATGCACACCAGCGCGGTGCGCGTCGCGCTGCGCGGCCTCATCACCCGCAGCAAGATCCCCTACATCTACACGCCGGTCTATGAGGGCGGCGAGCGGACGCCCGGCGTCATCGCGATCGGCGAGACGCCGCGCTGGCAGAACCGGCCGTCGATCCACTGGCTGGCCGAAGCCAAGCGCGCCTCGCGCTGGTATCTGATCGGCAGCGACTATGTCTGGCCATGGCAGTCGCACCGCGCGGTGAAGCGCTACATCAAGGAGACCGGCGGCCAGGTGGTCGGCGAGGAGTTCGTGCCGGTCGGCGAGGACAATCACGAGGCGCAGCTGGAACGCATCCGCGCCGCGAAGCCCGATGTCGTGCTGATCTCGCTGATCGGCACCGACAGCGTGACCTTCAACCGCGCCTTCGCCGATGCCGGCCTTGCCGCCACCACGCTGCGCTTTGCCGGCTGTTTCGACGAGACGGCGCTGCTCGGCATCGGCGCCGACAAGACCGAGAACCTGTACTGCGCTTCCGGCTATTTCCCCTCCGTCGGCTCGCAGGCCGGCGACGATTTCAGGGAGCGCTATCGCGCGATGTTCGGGGCGTTCGCGCCGCCGGTCGGCTCGTGCAGCGAGTCCGCCTATGAAGGGTTCTGTTTGCTCGAGGCCGCCGCCAAGCGCGCCGGCACGCTGGACATGCGGCCGCTGCTCGCGGCGGCGGACAACCTCGTCTATCGTGGGCCGCGCGGTCCGGTCACGGTGCGCAGCGGCCATGCCAGGATGCCGATGTATCTTGCCGAAGCCGACGGCCTCGACTTCAGGGTGATCAAGCCGATCTGAGTCTTTCTTCACCTCTCCCGCTTGCGGGGTCGAGACCAGCGGAGCTGGCTCTTAGGTCGTATTGCATCGAAGATGCAATGCGGGTGGGGGTTCTCTCCACGATATGACTCGCGGTGGCACCCCCACCCCAACCCTCCCCCGCAAGCGGGAGAGGGAGCCTTGCGAAATAATACTTGAAAAGGAAAATATTTCCGTTTTCAATACAGCAACGGGGTGAGCGGTTCGCGCGGGCAACGCGCCGCTGCGCCCTACGTCGAGGGATCAAATCCAAAGATCAAAAGCTATCAGGAGAGCGCCGTGACCGTCGTCCTTCCCACGCCAACGCAACTTCGTGCCGTCGCCGAGCAGTGCGGCCTGTCACTGACTGATGAGGATGTGGCCTCGTTCCGCGGCCTGATGCAGGGCTCGATCGACGCCTACAACGTCATCGCCGCGATGCCGGACGAGCTGCCCAAGGTGAAATATCCGCGCACGCCGGGCTATCGCCCGTCGGCGGAGGAAAACCCGCGCAACGCCTGGTACTACAAGTCGACCGTGAAGGGCGCGGCCTCCGGCAAGCTCAAGGGCAAGACGGTGGCGCTGAAGGACAACATCATGCTGGCCGGCGTGCCGATGACGAACGGCTCGTCGACGCTGGAAGGCTATATCCCCGATTTCGACGCCACCATCGTCACGCGCATGCTCGATGCCGGTGCCGAGATCGCCGGCAAGACCCATTGCGAGCACTTCTGCCTGTCCGGCGGCAGCCACACCAACTCTTACGGAGCGGTGCACAATCCGCACAAGATGGGCTACTCGGCCGGCGGCTCGTCGTCGGGCTCCGGCGTCGTGGTCGCGCTCGGCGAGGTCGACATGGCGATCGGCGGCGACCAGGGCGGCTCGATCCGCATGCCGTCCTCGTTCTGCGGCACCTACGGCATGAAGCCGACCTGGGGCCTCGTGCCCTATACCGGCATCATGCCGATCGAGATCTTCGTCGACCACACCGGCCCGATGACCGCGACGGTGGAGGACAACGCGCTGCTGCTCGAGGTGATCGCCGGCGACGACGGCTACGATCCGCGCATCAAGGCGCCCAAGGTCGAGGATTACACCAAGGCGCTGGGCAAAGGCGTCAAGGGCATGAAGATCGGCATCCTCAAGGAGGGCTTCGAGCAGCCGACCGCGGAGGCCGCGGTCAATGAAAGCGTGCGCGAGGCGGCCAAGCGCTTCAAGGACCTCGGCGCGTCGGTCGACACCGTGTCGATCCCGATGCACATGGTCGGCCCGGCGATCTGGACCCCGATCGGCACCGAAGGCCTGACCCAGACCATGATGTTTGGCGACGGCTACGGCCTCAGCCGCCCCGACCTCTATTCGACCTCGCTGATGGATTTCCATCGCGGCTGGCGCCGCCAGGCGGATTCGCTGTCGGAGACCACCAAGCTGTTCATGATGCTCGGCACCTACATCAACAACAGCTTCGGTCCGCGCTTCTACGGCAAGGCGCTCAACATCTCCCGCCGCCTCACCGCGGCCTATGACAAGGCGTTCAAGGACTATGACCTCCTGCTGCTGCCGACCACGCCGATGAAGGCGCCGGCGCTGCCGGCGGCCGATGCCAGCCGCGAGGACTATGTCGCCCGCGCGCTCGAGATGATCACCAACACCGCGCCGTTCGACATCACCCATCACCCGGCGATGTCGCTGCCCTGCGGCATGGTCGACGGCCTGCCGGTCGGGTTGATGCTGGTCGGCCGGATGTTCGAGGAATCCACCATCTACCGCGCCGCGCACGCCTTCGAGCAGGCCGGCGACTGGAAGAAGATGTGAGGCGCCGCTTGTTGCAGACGCAGGCTGGATGGATCGAGCGCCATGGCTAGCACTTTTGCCGCGGCGTTCGAGATCGTGAGCTTCGGCGCGATTATCGTGCTGGTGGTGCTCGGGCTCGGCATCATCGCCAGCATGATGGGCATCTTCAACTTCGCGCAGGGCGAGTTCGTCCTGCTCGGGGCCTACGTCACCTATCTGGCCTACGCCCATGGCGCACCGGTCTGGGCCGGCATGGTCGCGGCGCCCTTTGTGGTCGGCGCGATCGGCTTCGTGCTGGAGGCGCTGATCATCAGGCGGTTCTACGCCGCGCCGATCGTGGCGATGCTCGGCACCTATGCGCTCGGCCTGATCATCCGCGAGAGCGTGCGCGGCCTGATCGGCGGCTTCTACCTCACGGTGCCGGAGCCGATCGGCGGTTCGATCGACCTCGGCTCGGTCCACATCTCGGCCTGGCGATTCACCATCATCGTGATCACGCTGCTGGTGATGGGCGCCTGCTATCTCTTGCTGGCGCGCACCTCGTTCGGGCTTCGGGTCCGCGCCACGCTGGAGAACCCGGCGCTGGCGCGCGCCTCGGGCATCTCGACGCCTCTGATCTACGGGGCGACCTTCGCGTTCGGCGCGGCGCTGGCCGGGCTTGCCGGCGCGCTGATCGTGCCGGTGTTCAGTCTGTTTGCCGACCTCGGCATCCGCTTCCTGATCCAGGGCTTCGTCGCCGTGATGGTCGGCGGGGTCGGCTCCTTCATCGGTCCGGTCGCCGGCGCCGGTGTGATCGGCACGCTCAGCGCGGCGCTGCCATGGGTGATGTCTCCTGTCGTCGCCGACGTCCTCGTCTTCGTGCTCGCCATTGCCTTCATCAAATTCCGCCCGCAGGGCCTCATATCGGGAAAAGGGGTTTAGTCAGATGTTCGATCGCACCAATCTCACGCGCCGCCGCTTCATGAGCAATTTCGCGTTTGCGACCGGCGCGCTCGCGACCGGGGTCGGCAGCTGGGTGGTCAGGCCCGACTGGGCCAACGCCGCCGAGGGACCGATCAAGGTCGGCATCGCGACCGACCTGACCGGACCGATCGCCTATGCCGGCAACGCCGACGCCAACGTCGCCAAAATGGTGATCAAGGAGATCAACGCGGCGGGCGGCCTGCTCGGCCGGCCGCTCGAGCTCTATATCGAGGACACCGCCTCGAACGAATCGGTCGCGGTCGGCAATGTCCGCAAGCTGATCCAGCGCGACAAGGTCGACATGGTGCTCGGCGGCATCACCTCGTCGATGCGCAACGCGATCAAGGATCCGATCGTGGCGCGCGGCAAGACGCTCTACATCTATCCGCAGCTCTACGAGGGCAAGGAGTGCACGCCCTATCTGTTCTGCACCGGCCCGACCCCGGCGCAGCAATGCGACACCTTCATTCCCTGGCTGATCAAGAACGGCGGCAAGAAGTTCGCGCTGCCGAGCGCCAACTATGTCTGGCCGCACACGCTCAACGTCTACGCCCGCAAGGTGATCGAGTCGAACGGCGGCGAGGTGGTGTTCGAGGAATATTACCCGCTCGACCAGGTCGATTTCTCGGCCACCGTCAACCGCGTCATCTCCAACAAGGTCGACGTCGTCTTCAACACCGTGATCCCGCCCGGCGTCGGTCCGTTCTTCAAGCAGCTCTATGAAGCCGGCTTCCTCAAGAACGGCGGGCGGCTCGCCTGCGTCTACTATGACGAGAACACCCTCAACATCAATCAGGCCAACGAGATCGAGGGCCTTGCGAGCTGCCTCGACTACTTCAAGGTGCTGACCAAGGAGGATCCGTTCGACGCCAAGCTCCAGGCGGCCTATGAAAAGGATTTCCCCGGCAACTTCCTGTTCGCGGCCGGCAGCGCCGCCACCGGAACCTATCGCGGCCTCAAGCTGTGGGAGGCGGCGGTCAAGGAGGCCGGCAAGGTCGACCGCGACTCCGTGGCGGCCGCGCTCGACCACGCCAAGATCGCTGAAGGGCCGGGCGGACCCGCGGAGATGGTGCCGGGCAAGCGTCACTGCAAGATGAAGATGTACACCGCTGTTGCCAAGGGCGGGAACTATGAGATCGTGGCGCGCAGCGACGGTCTCGTTGATCCCAAGGAATGCTGAGCGATCAATGGTTGGAGCAAGAGAAGCTGTCGCACGCGTCGGTGAGGAACCAGATGTCGTGACGGGCGAGGGTGTACCGGCCGCAAGCGCGCCGGCGGGACGAGTATCGGCCGGATGGAAGGTCCTGCCGATCGTGGAAGGGCTGGTGCTGTTGATCGCGCTGGTCCTGCCATGGGTGCTGCAGGACTATCTCACGGTGTTCGCCACCCGCGTGGTGATCCTCGCGCTGTTCGCGCTGTCGTTCGATCTGGTGTGGGGCTATGCCGGCATCATGAGTTTTGGCCAGGCGCTGTTCTTCGGCGCCGCCGGCTACGGCGTGGCGCTGATGGCACGCGATCTCAACGTCACGTCGATCCTCCTGATCCTGCCCGCCGGCACGCTGATCGGGCTCACCGCGTCGCTCTTGCTCGGCGGCTTCCTGCTGCTCGGGCGTTATCCCTCGAGCGTGATTTTCGTCTCGCTCGGCACCCTGACCGGCTCCTATGCCGCGGACCGGCTGGCGCGCGGCTGGTACTATCTCGGCGGCCAGAACGGCATCCCGTCGATCCCGCCGCTCACCCTCGGCAGCTACGAGTTCGAGGAGGGCCCGATCTACTACTACATGGTGCTCGGGATCCTCGTGGTCGTCTATCTGCTCTGCCGCTTCCTGGTGCGCTCGCAATTCGGGCTTGCGCTCGCGGGGCTGCGCGAGAACGAGCAACGCATCGCCTTCTTCGGCTACAAGGCGCAGCACCTGAAGGCGATCATCTTCGCGGTCGGCGGCACCATCGCCGGTCTCGCCGGCAGCCTCTATGCCTTCCACGAGGGCTTCGTCTGGCCCAACATGCTGGGCGTCGTGTTCTCGACCCAGGTCGTGCTCTACGTCTTGTTCGGCGGCTCCGGCACGCTGATCGGCGCCGTGATCGGCACCGTGATCATCGAGGGCGTCAGCTTCTGGCTGTCGGACAATTACCGCGACGTCTGGCCGATCATCCTCGGCGTGCTGCTGCTGCTCGTCATCATGTTCCGCCCGCTCGGGCTGATCTCCTTCGTGCTCGGCGAGCGCGAACGGGTCGGCAGTTTCGGCAAAGCCCCGAAGGAGACCGGCAATGCCGCTCCTTGAGGCGCAAGGGATCAGCAAGGTGTTCGGCAAGCTGACCGCGCTCGATGGTGCGGCGCTGACCGTCGGCGAGAACGAGTTTCACGGCCTGATCGGCCCCAACGGCTCGGGCAAGAGCACGCTGATGAAATGCGTCGCCGGCGCCGAGGTGCCGACCACGGGCAAGGTCTCCTTCGTCAACACCGACATCACCGCGTTCACGCCGACCGAGCGCGCCCGCGCCGGCATGAGCCTGAAGTTTCAGATCACCTCGGTGCTGCCGACACTGACGCTGTACGACAACATCCTGCTGGCGCTGCAGGCGCACTGCTCGCTGTTCGATCTGGTGCTCTCGCGGACCCGCAAGAGCCTGCACGACCAGGTGATGACGATGCTGACCCAGTTCCGGCTCGCCGATCGCGCGCATGATGCCGCCGCGGCCTTGTCGCACGGCCAGCAGCAATGGCTCGAGATCGCGATGGCGCTCGCCGGCAAGCCGCGGCTGTTGCTGCTGGACGAGCCGACCGGCGGCATGAGCCTCGAGGAGCGCCGCGTCACCGGCGAGCTGTTGCAGCCGATCAAGCAGCATTGCTCGCTCGTCATCGTCGAACACGACCTCGATTTCATCCGCGACATCTGCGACCGCCTCACCGTGCTCGACCAGGGCAAGGTGCTGGCCTCGGGAACGGTCGCGGAGATCCAGGCCAACAAAAGCGTCCAGGAGATCTATCTTCGCCGTGCCTGAGCAAACCTTCCTCGATATCCGGCATCTCGATGCCGGTTATGGCCGCAGCCAGGTCCTGTTCGATGTCAACATCGGCATTCCCTGGCGCGGCGGCGTCGCCGTGCTCGGCCGCAACGGTGCCGGCAAGACCACGCTGATGAAGACCATTGTCGGCGAGCTCGCAAGCTCGCAGGGCGAGCTGTTCTTCGACGGCCGCGACATCACGCGGCGTCGCACCGAGGAGCGGGTGCGCTCCGGCATCGGCTATGTGCCGCAGGAACATTCGGTGTTCGCCCGCCTGTCGGTACGCGACAACCTCGCGGTCGGCTCGCTGTTCAATCCGGATGCCAGCGCGGTCGATCGCGTGCTGGCCATCTTCCCGAAACTCGGCCAGCGCCTCGATCAGCCCGCCGGCACGCTGTCCGGCGGCGAGCGCAAGATGCTGGCGATCGGCCGCGCCATGCTCGGCAATCCAAAACTGCTGCTGCTGGACGAGCCGACCGAAGGCGTCTGGATCGGCGTGATCGAGGAGATCACCGAGCGGCTGATCGAGCTCGCCAAGAGCATCTCGGTCGTGATCGTCGAACAGCATCTCGACCTTGCGCTGCGCGTCGCCGACTATGCCTATGTGCTGGACCGCGGCCGCGTCGCGCTGCAGGGCGGCGCGAGCGAGGTGCGGAGCGATCCGGAACTGCTGCGCTATCTGGCGCCGTAGCATGATCCGGAAATGCCACAAGCTCGCCGTCGTCCCTGCGAAAGCAGGGACCCATAACCACAGGTGCGGGTTCGTGGCACGCAGTTCAGACAAACAAATCGCTGCGACACCAAGCGAGATTGAAGAAAACGCCCGCCGCTCCCAACAACTCAAGCCGGTGGCTATGGGTCCCTGCTTTCGCAGGGACGACACCGGTATATCCGCGAAAGTCGGGCTAACCTCACTGACCTCAAGCCGCTAGCAAGGGCCCGCCGAAGTGTGAGGCGGTTTTCCCTCGTGACAAACGCGGAACGCGTTTGCGCGGAGATCATGCTCAAACAAGGAGCTAAAGCGCGATGACGATTCAACCCAATCTCATCGCGCTTTAGCCGGCGACGTCCCGGAATTTCAATGCGGCAGGCGGCCGGCCTTGCGGCCGATCACGCCGTCTCGCGGCGTCCGCGTCCGCCGTGCCGATCGCATCTCGCGACACACATACCAGGCCGCGACCGAGCTGATCAGCCAGGCCAGCGATGCGGCGATGAAGGCGGCCGCGACGCTGCGATCTACCGTCAGCGAGAAGACGATGGCAAATGCCAGCATGCCGACTGCGCCGAGCGCTGCGCCCACGGCATCGAGCGCCGCGGCCTGCTGCCCGCGCCATGTGCCGTCGAAGCCGGCGTTCCGCTTGCGGCGGATTTCATGCTTCTCGATCAGGGTTGCGCTGGCGCAGAAGATGGCGGGGAGTGCAAGAAAGGCGCCGCCGACATAAGCGCCGCAGGTGCTGCTGATCAGGCCGGTCAGGACGGTGACGCCGCCACCGAGCACGAAGCGGATCAGATATTCGGTCCAGCGGCTTTCCCTGAGCGGGGACAGTGAGACGCGGACCGGTGTCATGCCTGCCCTCCGGCAACGCCCAGCAAGCCGAACACGATCGCGAGCCAGACGATCAGCGCCAGCAACGTGGCGGGAGCAGCGCGGAGTCTCACGCGAATCAGCAGTTGGCAGACCACGAAGCTATAGACGGCCAACGCAACGGCGCCGGCCATCATCGCGCGGCTCTGCAGGCCGGCGTAGTCGGCGCCGTGCTGGTACACGGCGATGCCGAGGGTGGCGAGCGCGACGGACGGCGCCGCACCGAACAGGCCGGCAAAGCTCTTCGGACGCAGAATGTCGCCCAACATCGCGAAGGCCGACACCACGGCTCCGCCTACGAGAAAGCGGATGAAATATTCGGTCATCGCGCCTTGCTCCGCGGCGGATCGTCACCGGGATAGCCGGTCCATAATCGCAGCAGCCGCTCGAGAACCGCGCCGAGCCCAAATCCCGCGATCACGTCGCTCGTCCAGTGTGCGAGGACCACAATGCGTGTCAGCGAGAGGCCGACCGCGACGGACTGGATCGCGCGGCGCGCGCCGGCGGGCAATGTCCCGGCCGCCGACGCCAGCGCACCCATATGCAGCGCGTGGCCGGATGGAAAGGCGTCGTCGCGGTTGCCCGAGATCGAGATGCCATTGGCGTGGCCGACCACGGTCAGGCGATCCGGGCGGGTCTGATTGAACAGCAATTTCAGGCCATGCGGCAGCAGCGATGCTGCGACCGTCACCAGCAGCGCGTGATTGCCGGCGCGCTCGAGCGAGGCGCCGCGCCCGCGTGAGGCGAGCCAGCCGGCCGCGGCGAGCACAAGCAGGACCTTTTCGTCGGCGCCCCAGGTCAGTCCGCGGGCGATCTCTTCCGGCGCAGGTGCGGTCTTGCGGGCGATCGCACGCGCGATCATGGCGTCCGCCGCGGTCGGGCGAATGGTGATCGGGAAGGGAGCGCCTCGCTGGCGGCGTGCTCGAACTCTGGCTGTCGTAAGCATGGTCAGGTTCCCATCCAACGCGCCAGCCGCGGCATGGGTCCTATCACGGGGCGTGCAGGACGTCGCCCGAAGGAACCAAATGCAGATCGATGGTCTTGAACTCTTGCCCGTCTCGACTTGATCCCAAAGCTTCATCCCGAGGCTTCGCGCGCCAACCGGGACGCACGGCGGGCGATGGATTGTAGTCAGGGAGAGGTATCGATGACGGAGCCGGACGTTCGCAAGGGGATGCCGCCGGTCAAGCTTTCGCGCGATGAATTCGAACGGCGCTACCGGAAGCGATTTGCCGATCCGGTCTTTCAATCCATGCAGACGGAGCTCGCGACGATCATCGCCGGCGCTTGGGACGCCTATCGTCATTCGCGCAAGGCGCCGGCCACCCGCAAGGCCGGCCCCGGTTTTGCCGATCCCGACTATGATCTCGCGGTCGATTGGCTGTCCGCGCGCGATGCCATCGATGAAGCGCAGCGCAGGCACGACGATCCAAACGAAGCGCCGCACATCCTGCTGATCAACGGCTCCTCGCGCAGCGAACATACGTGTCCCGGCGAGATGTCGAAAAGCTGGCGCATGGTCGAGATCGCCGAGTCCGCCTTTCGCGAGATGGGCCTCGCGGTCGATGTGCTCGATCTGTCGCGGCTGACGTCAGAGTTCGGCAGGGAGATTCATCCCTGCAAGTCCTGCGTCTCCACCTCGATGGCGCTCTGCCATTGGCCGTGCAGCTGCTATCCAAACTACTCGCTCGGGCAAACCGACGACTGGATGAACGAGATCTATCCGTTGTGGGTGCGCGCGCACGGCATCATGATCATCTCGCCGGTTAACTGGTACCAGACGCCGACCGGACTCAAGGCGATGATCGATCGCCTGGTCTGCGCCGATGGCGGCAATCCCGATCCGACCTCAACCCACGGCAAGACCGCGAGCGAAGCCAAGGCGCTCGAACTCAAGGGCTGGCCATATCCCAAGCATTTGCGCGGCCGGCATTTCGGCATTGTGGTCCACGGCGACAGCATCGGCGCGGAAACATGCCGCCGCTTCCTTGCGGACTGGCTCACCGACATGGAGCTGATCTCGGCCGGCGGCAGGGCCGAGATCGATGGCTATGTCGGCTACATGAAGCCCTATGCGACGTCGCATCGCGATCTCGACGAAGACAGGGCCTTTCAGGAGCAGGTGCGCAATGTCGCGCTGGCGCTCGGCGCCGCCGTCGACCTCGCGCGCACCGGACATCTGGAAGATCCTGGCAAGGGGCTTGAGGACCCGCAGCCGAAGTAGGGTTGGAATCCGGGTTCCCAAAGGAACGAAGGCCCCTCGCTGCCCGTTAGGCCGCGGGAGGAAGTCACAATGCGCTATATTTCGATTGCAGCTCTTGTTGCTGCTGCCGTGATGAGCAGCGGTGCCGCGTTGGCGCAGCATTCCGGTACGCCATCGGAACAGAGCGCGTGCACACGCGATGCACAGCGCTTCTGCCGGAAGGACCTCGGCAATGACGGTGCCGTGCAGAACTGTCTTCAGATGAAGCGGGCCAGCCTGAGCCGAAGCTGCAAGAAGGTTTTCGAAAGCCACGGAATGTAACCGTCGCCTGTCAGCGCGCATGCGGCGTGAGGGAGGGTGGCGTTTGAACCTGCGAGCTGGCGGTACGGCGCCTTGAGTGCGATCGGCGCCCGGCTTTCCCTGCGCGGTCTGCCAACGGAGAGGGCGGAACGAAGAGCAAAGCTCGGACAAATCATGTCGCGAGAACGTTGTGGTGTGACTCACAGACCGCGCCACACATTCAGTGTCGTCCTGGCGAAAGCCAGGACCCATTACCCCAAATGCCAATTGTTGCGCGACGCTGGGGCCCCGGTCCCGTTCACGATCAAGTTCGGTGGTTATGGGTCCTGGCTTTCGCCAGGACGACAAGGGAAAGCGCCGCGCCTACTTCACCGCCGAGAAGCGGGTGTCGAACGAGTTGGTCTGCACGACAGGCGCGGAGCCGGCGAGTTGGGTCGACGACGACGGGGCCGGTGCGGCGGCTGCGGCGGTGGTGACCTGCGGCTTCGGTGCGGGCTTGGCGGCCTGCTTCGGCTCAGCCTTGGGGGCGACGCGAACCACCGATTGCGGCTTGGCCTCGGCGACCTTCGGCTTGGCCGGTGCGGCAGCGGCCGGAGCCGGGGGCGATGCGGTCGTCTTGCTGGCGTCGGCGGTGCCGCCGATGCCGACCTTGCGGGCAAAGCTGGAGAAGAAGCCTTCGGATTTGTCAGAGGTGGATTTGTCAGAGGTGGATTTGTCAGAGGCGGATTTGTCGGACGCGTTCGCCGAGGCAACGCGGGTGCCGGCCGACGATGGGGTCGCGACCGGGGTCGACGACGTCGTCGCCACGACCGGCTCTTCCTGCTGGACCGCGAGATTGGGCTTCGGCGGGTTGACCGTGCCGGGGATCGTGCCGGGCGCGCGTGCCAGCGACATCGACGCCAGCGCCTGACTGTCGCCGCCTTCGGACAGGCCGGTGTTTCCTTCCGGAATCTTCGAGGCGAAGACCGCGTTCATGCCGCCGTCGATGCCGGTGTTGAGGCGCGCCACCGGCGTACCCTTGGACACCAGCTTGGAGGTCTCGGCGGCGTCGCGCTGCTCCTTCTCGTGCACGGCGCTCGCGATCTCGTCGGGGATCACATAAGCCGGGCACTTCGCGGAGGCGTCGAACACCGGATCGCGGGTCGCGCCCGGCGCCTTCACCGCGTCGAACACGTACTTCTTCTCGCAGAAATCGACCTTCGGCTCCTGCTTCGTCACCTCGAAATGATCATAGCCTTCCTTGATCATCTTCCAGAACGGCATGTTCGGATTGTTGCGGTGCTTGGCCATGTTCACCGGCGTCATCCGGAACGGATAGGCCTGCAGCTGGAACGCCTTCTGGCCGCCGAAGAAGGATTCGCGGCCGAGCGAGTAGATCTCGGCGATCTGCTCGTCGGTCATCGCGTAGCAGCCGCGCGAGGAGCAATCGCCATGCACCATCAGCTGCGAGCCGGTGCGGCCGAGCGCCTTGTCGAAGGCGTTGGGATAGCCGGTGTTGAACGACAGGTAATAGGCCGATTGCGGGTTCATCTGGCTCGGGTTGATCGAATAGAACCCTTCGGGCGCCTGGCGGTCGCCTTCGCGGACCTTCGGACCGAGATCGCCCGACCAGCGGCAGATCGGATAGGTCTTGAGCAACGCGAACTGGCCGGAGCGGTTCTGCTTCCAGACCTCGAGCTCGGCCTCCTGCTTGAACAGCCGCACCAGGATCGGCGACTGCATGTCCATGTCCTTTTCGGTCATGGCAGCGACGAGCTTTGGCGGGACCGGCTGGTTGGCCTTGGCGTTTTGCGCGAGCGAGATCTGGTCGCTGTCACAACCGGCGAGCATGACGCCTGCGGCGAGGACCGCCGAGGTCAGAAGCGCGCGTACGAGCGTGCGATGAGTCAAGTCCGAGCTCCACACCCACCGGGCGATTTTCGCGACCCCAACACGGCGAATATGCCCTGAAGCCATTGTGTAAAATATTAGCCTTCGACGACCCCTGCTCGCAACCTGAACCGGGGCGGACAGCCCTCACGGTAGCAGGCATGGTTCAAGGAATGTTAAAGACCCGGCTCGGGGCCCAATTAGGGCAAAATTGGTCGATTTGGGCGAAAAATCGGGCGGTTTGGGCGCCTCAGCCGAGCTTGCGGCCGATATCGAGAAACTTCTGGCGGCGCTGTTTGCGAATCGCGTCCGGATCAAGATTTCGTAGGTCGTTGAGCGCCTGGGCGATGGCGTCGCCCGTGGTCGCGATCATCGCAGCGGGGTCGCGATGAGCGCCGCCCGAGGGCTCCTTCAGGATCTGGTCGATCACACCGAAGCGCAGCATGTCCTGCGCGGTGATCTTCATGCTGTTGGCGGCTTCCTGCGCCTTGGTGCCGTCGCGCCACAGGATCGAGGATGCCGCCTCGGGCGAGATCACGCTGTAGATCGCGTGCTCCATCATCAGGACGCGGTTCGCCGTGGTGATGGCGATGGCGCCGCCCGACATGCCTTCGCCGGTGACGATCGCGACATTGGGCACGCCGAGCGACAGGCAGGCATCGGTCGAGCGGGCGATCGCCTCGGCCTGGCCACGCTCCTCGGCGCCGATGCCGGGATAAGCACCGGCGGAATCGACGATCGACAGCACCGGGATGCCGAACCGGTCGGCCATTTCCATCAGGCGCACCGCCTTGCGGTAGCCTTCGGGGCGCGCCATGCCGAAATTGTGCTTGATGCGGCTCTCGGTGGTGGCGCCCTTTTCCTGGCCGACCACGCAGATGCTCTCGCCGCGGAAGCGGCCGAAGCCGCCGACCAGGGCCTCGTCGTCGGCGAATTTGCGGTCGCCCGCCATCGGCGTGAATTCGGTGATCAGGCCGCCGATGAAATCGGTGAAGTGCGGTCGCTGCGGATGCCGCGCCACCAGCGTCTTCTGCCACGGCGTCAGATTGGAATAGAGCTCGGTGAGCGCCTGCGCCGCCTTGTCCTCGATCCGCGCGACCTCGTCGCCGATGTCGCTGCCGCTCGCGGCAAGCGCACGCAACTCGTCGATCTTGGATTCAAGCTCGGCGACGGGTTTTTCGAAGTCGAGATAGCTGCGCATCGGGTCGGGCATCAACTCAATATAGGGAAGATCGGTGCGAGGGGCGAAGCGGTTTCGGCGTCGGAAAGAGAAGCTTTGTAACTTCAAACGGTTAACGCGCATCCGGGTGGAATGCGCGCTTCGGGATCGCAAGCAGGTGACGCTCTTTCTGCGGAGACGAAGCGGAAGTCAAGGCGGATTGCTCGTAGCCCGGATGGAGCGAAGCGCAATCCGGGGAGCTTTATCGGCGGAAATACCATTCCCGGATTTCGCTGCGCTTCATCCGGGCTACGGATCCTAGGACTTCTCCGCCAACGGATGCAGGTCGCGGACCAGGCTCTTCAGCCGCTCTTCGACCACATGGGTGTAGATCTGGGTGGTCGAGATGTCGGTGTGGCCGAGCAGGGTCTGCACGATGCGCAGGTCCGCGCCATTGTGCAGCAGATGGCTGGCGAACGCATGACGCAGCACGTGCGGGGACACCAGCCGCGGCGCAAGGCCGGAGGCGCCAGCAAGGTCCTTCAGGTCGCGGGCGAAATGCTGCCGGGTCAGATGGCCGCTCTCGCCGGAGGATGGAAACAGCCATTTCGACGGCGCGGCCTTCTTCGCCTTCGGCTGCATCACCTCCAGCGCGGCGAGATAGTCCGCCATCGCCTGGCGCGAGGCGTCGTTCAGCGGCACCAGCCGTTCCTTGTTGCCCTTGCCGCGCACCACGATCATCCGCGCATCGCGCCGCGCCGCCGAGACCGGCAGCGACACCAGTTCGGAGACGCGCAGGCCGGTGGCGTAGAGCACCTCGAGCAGGCAGTAGAGGCGCAGCGCGCGCAGCCGCTGCGCCGGCGAGACGTCGGTCTGGGTCAGCTCCTTGGCGCGGGTCAGCATGCGGTCGACGTCGGCGATCGACAGCACCTTGGGCAGGCCGCGGCCGCGCTTGGGGCCGGACAGGATCGCGGCCGGATCGTCGCCGCGGACCCGCTCGTTGAGCAGGAAGCGGTAGAGATGCCGCATCGCCGACAGCCGCCGCGCCACGCTGGTCGACTTGAAGCCTCTGATATCGAGGTCGGCGAGGTAGCCGCGCAGAGTCTCGGTGTCGGCGTTGGTGAAATCGGCGCCGGCATGGGCGAGGTAATCGGAGAAATCGGTGAGGTCGCGCCGGTAGGCGTCGAGCGTGTTGGCGCCGGCGCCCTGTTCCGCGGCGAGCATGTCGAGGAACAACGCGGTCAGTTTGGCGTCGGAGGACTTGGCGAGGGTCTTGGCGGGATGTTTGGCAGCAGCGGGCATGCCGGAATCATAGCGCCTATTTCTTGAGGAACTTATCCGGTGGGATGGTCACCGTCATTTCCCGCGGTTTCGGGTGCACGAAATTCGCCAGCGCGAAGACGATGCCGTAGCCGATCCCGAAAATCACGGCGACGACCGTCAGGAAGCGGAACAGGCTGGGCATGGAGGCGACTCGGGCGGCGAATTAACCAATGAAATCATCCAACATGTTCCCCGCGCGGTTGCAAGAGTCGCTGGTAAGGGTGTCGCCGGGGGTAGTATAGGTGGCTCGAATTCCGAACAATTCCTGTCTCTTATACACAT
>NZ_JADFUD010000080.1:0-33438 GCF_054820065.1 Bradyrhizobium sp. UFLA06-06 | reverse complement strand
GTTCGCGTGAAGAAAACGCGTCAAAACAAGAATCTAGAGCCCCGTTCCGATTCCATCGGAACGGGAAAAGCTCTAGGATTTGCGCGCGAAGGTGACGTGGGTGGCGTGCGGGCTCGCGACATGCGAGACGACGGCATAGCCGAGGGCGGGCAGATCGATGCCCGCGAACAAACTCTCGCCGGCGCCGAGCGCGACCGGCGGCAGCACCAGTTGCAGCTCGTCGAGCAGGCGCGCCTGCAAAAATTGCCGCACCACCGAGACGCCGCCGCCGACGCGGATATCCTTGTCGCCCGCAACCGCGCGCGCCCGCGCGAGCGCCGCGAGCATACCGTCGGTCACGAAGTGGAACGTGGTGCCGCCTTCCATCTCGATGTCCGGCCGCGCATGATGGGTGAGCACGAACACCGGCGTGTGGTATGGCGGATTGTCGCCCCACCAGCCCTTCCAGGAATGATCCGGCCATGGCCCGCGGATCGGGCCGAACATGTTGCGGCCCATGATCCAGGCGCCGATCCCCTCCATCGACTTGCGGGCGATCTCGTCGTCGAGCCCGGTGGTGCCGCCGTCCTGGCCGGTCATCGCGCGAAAGGTTCGCGTCTCGAAGAACCAGGCGGCAGGCAGCGCCAGCCCGCCCACGCCGAACGGATGTTCGAGGCTCTGATTCAGCGCCGCGCCAAATCCGTCGATCGAGACTGTGAATACTGAAGTCCTGACTTTTCCCATGATGTTCCGCTTCCGTGAGTGGGGAGACCTTACGGAAGACGGGCGGGAAAGCCAGCGCCCGACATTTGCTGCGCGAGAAAGTTCCCCGCCGCTATTTCGCCCCGCACAGCACGTCGACGGCGCCCTTCACGATCGCCTCGAGCTCCTTGCGCGGCACGCGGGCACGGGCACGGATCGCGATTGTGTGGATGGTGGCGGAGGCCAGATGCGCCAGCGACGCCGGATCGGCTCCCTCAGGCAGTTCCCCGCGCTCCTTGGCATGGCGGAAGCAGATGCCGAACGCCTTGTCGAGCTCGGTCAGGCCCTCCACCACCATGCTGCGGATATCCGGATCCGACACCGCCTCGGACGCCGCCGTCATCACCGTGAAGCAGCCGCGCGGGCCGGACTCGCCGGAGAGATAGATGTCGAGCGCGATGCGATAGATGCGCTCGAGCCGCTCGCGCAGCGGCGCATCGGCGCGGAAGATGTCGATCATCGCCGCGCGCGCGTCGTCGCGGTAGCGCCGATAGCTCTTGATGTAGAGCTCGCGCTTGTCACCGAACGCGCCATAGAGGCTCGGCCGGTTCATGCCGGTCGCCGCGCTCAGATCATCGAGCGAGGTCGCGGCGAAGCCGTCGCGGCGGAACAGATCGAGCGCCTTGCCGAGCGCAACATCGGGCTCGTAGGCGCGCGGCCGCCCGCGCCGCTTCGGTGCGACCGGAGCGTCGATCTTGGCAGCAGATGGCGGCTTCTTACTTTTTTGTACCATTTCGCATTTAATTCCTTGACGGCTTCAATATTATCCAAGACAGTACAAAAATCAACAACGGCCGGACACCCGCGCCAGACACTGGAGGCACCCATGGACCTTTATTTCTCGCCCCTCGCCTGCTCGATGGCGACCCGCGTCGCGCTCTATGAAGCCGGCCAGCCGGCCAATTATCTCGAGGTCGACCCGAAGACCAAGGCGGTGCGCAACGACGGCTCCGATTTCAACAAGGTCAACCCGCTCGGCCTGGTGCCGACGCTGCGCACCGACGACGGCATCGTGCTGACCGAGAACGCCGCGATTCTGCAATATGTGGCCGACCAGTTTCCGCGGGCCGGCATCGGCACCGCATCGAACGCCGAGCGTTCAAAGCTGCATCAATGGCTGTGCTTCATCGGCACCGAGCTGCACAAGGGCCTGTTCCTGCCGCTGCTCGACAAGAAGGCGCCGCCGGAGGCCAAGACCTATGCGCTGGAGAAATACGTCTCGCGGCTCGACTATCTCGAGGATCACCTGAAGGGCCGCGACTACCTGCTCGATCATTTCAGCGTCGCCGACGCCTATCTCGTCACGGTCATCAACTGGACCATGGCGACGCCGCCGATCGAGCTCGCGAAATGGCCGGCGCTGAAGGCCTATTACGAGCGCCTGCGCGCCCGTCCCTCGGTCGCGAAGGCGATCGCCGAGGAATTCGAACTCTACAAGGCCGAGATCGCGCGGCACAAGGCGGCGGCGTAAGGGCACTCTCGTCTCCCTCTCCCCGTTCTTACGGGAGAGGGCTGGGGTGAGGGGCTGCTTCCGCAAATGCGCTGCTTGGCGTTGCGTCAGCATCCTCGGCAAATTGAAAGCTTGCGAGTATCGAGCTCCCCACCGATAGGCTTCCCTGCGCGATCGAGTGGCGTATCAGTAAAGACCGGCATGAACTTCTTCCACTGATCGTGGTATTCCGCCGGCAAAGTGTAAGGTTGGCAGTCAGCAATCGCTCTGAGCGCGCTCTGTTGATAGGCCCGAGCCGTATCTGATGTTGCTGAACTGCTCCCCGAAGACAGGACAGGTTGCCCATCCAGCTTGCCCTCTCGTGTCAGCTCGATCATGAACTCGGCCTTCATGCTCGCGGTATCGTTTTCGACACGTACAGGTTTCCTCCAACACCTCTCGACCTGATGCCTGAACATCGGTCCCCAGGTTTCGGGCCCGCGCATCTTACCTTTCGCTGCGCTTGGCTGAATAGGAACGGCTATGAAGACGGTCGCGAGGAGGAAGCCTGCGAGCGCAGCGGCAGAACGTTTGATTGGCATGTAATGGGGTCCGGCAGACGCGGTGAGGTTGCAACGCGGACCAGAATAAACCGATCCTCATCGAGACTCGCAATCGTTTTCGATAAGCCGGCACAAACGCGCTGTAGCCCGGATGCAGCGAAGCGCAATCCGGGGAGGGTCAGCCACAGACGAGACCGCCGCCCCGGATTTCGCTTCGCTCCATCCGGGCTACGCGCCAGTCAAAACGGCTCCGGCCCCAGGCCTGGCACATCGGCCGGACGCGGGCCCGGGGCGGGCCAGTGGAAGCGGCGATCCTTCTCTGCGATCGCGATGTCGTTGATCGAGGCCTCGCGGCGACGCATCAGGCCGTGCTCGTCGAACTCCCATTGCTCGTTGCCGTAGGAGCGAAACCAGTTGCCGCCGGCGTCGTGCCATTCGTACTGGAAGCGGACCGCGATGCGGTTGTCGTGGAACGCCCAGAGATCCTTGATCAGGCGATACTCCTGCTCCTTTTCCCATTTGCGGGTCAGGAAGGCCACGATCGCCTCGCGGCCTTGAAATACCTCGGAGCGGTTGCGCCAGCGGCTGTCCTCGGTATAGGCGCCGGCAACCCGAACGGGGTCGCGCGAATTCCAGGCGTCCTCCGCCATGCGCGCTTTCTGCGCGGCGGTCTCGCGGGTGAAGGGTGGCAGCGGCGGGCGTGACATCGGCGATCCCTCGCGGTTGTTTTGTCACGCGCAAATCTATCGCCGCGCCGCGCAGAGTCGATGGGTCGTTTCCTATCGGCCAATAGTTAAGCCAGATCGGCCTTCATCAGCGCACGGATGGACTTCGGAATCGGCTGTGCCCTGCCCTGACTGACGAAGGCGACGCGCACCTGCGCCTTCACAAGCACGTCATCACCGCGCCTGACCTCCTGCGCGAGCATGATGGAGGCGCCCTTCACTGCGATCGGCCAGGTCACGACGTCGAGCATGTCGTCCATCCGCGCCGGTTTGAGGAAGTCGAGCGTCATCGAGCGCACCACAAAGGCGAAGCCGCCGGTCTCCTCCTGCGCCTCCTCGAACAGCGCGTTCTGCTCGGCGCCCATCAATCGGAGATGATTGGTGCGCCCGCGTTCCATGAAGCGCAGGTAATTGGCGTGGTAGACGATGCCGGAAAAATCGGTGTCTTCGTAGTAGACACGGACCTGCATATGGTGTCGGCCATCGCGGATCTGGCCGTCGAGAATGGGTGAGGTCATTTCGAAAACTCTCGTTCGATGTCCCTGCGGCCGTCGAGAACGCGAACGATCACGATCCGATCCGTTTCCACCAAATAGAATGCAATGTACCCCTCGATCAACAGTCCGCGTAATGATGGCCGCAGTTCGCTTCGGTCCGGACCAAGCAAGGGAAATTCGCTCAGGTCGTCAAATCGCTCGGACAGGCGAACGAGCATTCGGTCCGCAGCCGCGGGACTGCGGTCTGCGAGATAGGAATGAATATCGAGGATGTCGGAGCGTGCTCGCAGGGAGACAACGATCCGCAGGCTCATGGTCTATCGCCGGGTTCGCGAGCGCGCCTGCTTGAGGAATTCTTCGAGATCCCACGGAACGACGCGGCCCGCTTCGACATCGGCCATCCCTTCGTCGATCGCGTCCTTAAGCGCCCGAAACTTCCTGGCCTGAGAGAGGAGGTAGTCAGCCGCCTGCTCCCGCATGTCCTCAGGCAGCAACTCCAACGCTTCCACGGCTTTCTCAACGGCTGAACTCATAAGCATAGTATAGCACGGCGCGCCAGAATAGACAGCCATCAGCCTGGCTGATCAGGACACCACCGGCCCCTTTGCGCCAAGCGTGATCTGGACGATCTCGGGCGGCACGCCGAGGCGGAACGGCATGATGCTGCAGCCGAGGCCGCCGGAGACGACGACGTCGCATTTCAGCTTGATATGGCCATAGGCGAGCCGCATGCCGTGCTTCACCGGCACCGCCGGCGACCAGCCGAGCAGCCGCACCTGTCCGCCATGGGTGTGGCCGGACAGCTGCAACGCGACGCGCGAGGGCACGCGGAGCGCGACGTCGGGCTCATGCGCGAGCAGGATCACCGGCGCATCGTCCGTGACCTTGGCAAGCGTCGCGTTGAGATCGTCGACGCCGATGCGCGAGACCTGGCGATAGGGCCGCGCCGCCATGAAGGCGAGCTGGTCGCCGAGACCGGCGAGCCAGAACGGACGGCCGTTCTTGGCGAGCCGCACCGCGTCGTTCTCGTAGACCGGAATCCCCGCCCCCTCCAGCGCGCGGCGCGCGAGCGGGATGCCGCGCCCCAAGCGCTGTACCGCCTTGTCTTCCCAGTAGTCGTGGTTGCCGAGCACGGCGTGCACGCCGAGCGGCGCCTTCAGGCCCTTCAGCACCGCGGCCCAGTCGGAGGCCGGAATGAAGCGCGTCACATGACGTAGCCCGGCGACATAGTCGCCGAGCAGCACGATGATGTCGGGGTTCAGGGCGTTCGTCCGCTCGACGATCTCAGCGATGCGATCGAGCGACATCCAGGGATCGCAGGCATGGATGTCGGCGAGTGCGGCGATCTTGAGCGGAAAGTCCGCCGGCCATTGCCGCGGCGACAGATCGTAGCGCGTGAGCGCGAGACGGACGACCGGTTCGCTCAAGCCATAGGCCGCGGTCGAAGCGGTGGCGGCGGTCAATCCGCCGAACCCGCGCAGAAAATGACGACGTGAAATCATGGATGTGTGATCGGTGATGCCTGGCGCTTGTCGAAAACACTCTGGGCTATCATAGGCCCTTTGATTGGAGCGAAATTGGGCCGCGTTTGTGCCGACGGCCTGCAGAGATGCCGCAATGGTTAGTAGGCAAGGTTATCGGCAAGCGCGACGCGCTGCATCAACTCGTCATTCACGTCTTTGGGAGCGGAGGCCTTTTGCTCGAGCATGAAAACCGCTTCGCGCTCTTCCGGATCATGCGTCAGTCCTCGTCGCCATTGCCGCCGAACAGGCCGAACTGCGAGGGGTCGCGGCTCGGCTCCGCGAGGCCGAGATGGCGGAAGGCGTGCGAGGTCAGGAGCCGGCCACGCGGGGTGCGCTGCAGATAGCCGCACTGGATCAGATAGGGCTCGATGATGTCCTCGATCGCATCGCGCGGCTCCGACAGCGCTGCCGCCATGGTCTCGACGCCGACCGGCCCGCCGCCATAGTTCAAGGCTATGGTGGTGAGATAGCGCCGGTCCATCGCATCGAGCCCGGCGCTGTCGACCTCGAGCGCGCTCAACGCCCGGTCGGCGATGCCGCGGTCGACGGAATCGGCGTCGGCGGCGGAGGCAAAGTCGCGCACCCGGCGCAGCAGGCGGCCGGCGATACGCGGCGTGCCGCGGGCGCGGCGCGCGATCTCGTTGGCGCCATCCGGGCTCATGCCGATATTGAGCACGCGGGCGCCGCGGGTGACGATCTTCTCCAGCTCTTCCTCGGTGTAGAAATTGAGCCGGATCGGAATGCCGAAGCGGTCGCGCAACGGATTGGTGAGCAGCCCCGCGCGCGTCGTCGCGCCGACCAGCGTGAATTTCGACAGTTCGATTTTCACCGAGCGCGCCGCCGGACCTTCGCCGATGATCAGGTCGAGCTGAAAGTCCTCCATCGCGGGATAGAGCACTTCCTCGACCGCCGGGCTGAGGCGATGGATCTCGTCGATGAACAGCACATCGCGCTCTTCGAGATTGGTCAGCAGCGCCGCGAGATCGCCGGCCTTGGCAATGACCGGGCCGGAGGTGGCACGAAAGCCGACGCCGAGTTCGCGCGCGACGATCTGCGCCAGCGTGGTCTTGCCGAGGCCGGGGGGGCCGACGAACAGCACGTGATCGAGCGCCTCGCCGCGCTTCTTCGCAGCCTCGATGAAGATCGAGAGATTCTTGCGCGCCTGGGCCTGGCCGACGAACTCCGTCAGCGACTGCGGCCGCAGCGCGGTGTCGCCGACATCATCGGAGCGGCGTTCGGGCGAGACCATGCGCGAGGGCGTATTCATGATGCGAGACTAACACGAGATGATTGTTCTCCCTCTCCCCGCTCTTGCGGGGAGAGGGTTGGGGTGAGGGGCTCCCTCCGCGAGCGCGATGTGCGTCGAGACCTGTACCCCCTCACCCGGATCGCATCTGCGATGCGATCCGACCTCTCCCCGCAAGCGGGGCGAGGTGAAGAAAAGAGGCGCTCCAATGCACAACTCACTTCGACAATTCCTTCAGGCCCAGCCGGATCAGCTGCGCGGTCTCGGCCTTCTCACCCGCGCTGCGCGAGGCGGCGGCGATGGCGGCGGCGGCCTGCGGCTGGCCGTAGCCGAGATTGACCAGCGCGGAGATCGCGTCGGTGACCGGACGCGGCGCGCGGTTGTTGTCGATCGCGCCCGAAAGGTGCACTACCGCGGGATCGACATCGGCAAAGCCCGGCGCCTTGTCCTTCAATTCGCTGACGATGCGCTCGGCGACCTTCGGCCCGACCCCCGGCGTGCGCGCCACCGCCGCCTTGTCGCGTAGCGCAATGGCGTTGGCGAGATCGGTCGGCGGCAGCGTGCCGAGCACCGCAAGCGCGACCTTGGCGCCGACCCCCTGCACGGTCTGCAGCAGGCGAAACCATTCGCGTTCGTGATCCGAGCGGAAACCGAACAGCTTGATCTGATCCTCGCGGACATAGGTCTCGATCGAGAGCACGGCGGCACCGCCCGGCGACGGCAGCGCCTGCAACGTGCGGCTCGCGCAATGCACCTGATAACCGACGCCGCCGACGTCGAGGATCACGTAATCCTCGCCGTAGGAATCGATCAGGCCCTTCAGCTTACCGATCATCGTGCGCCCCCGCGCTCGGTGGTCACACTCCGTTCGAATCCTTCAGTGAGGGACGCAGCGGCGGAAGGGTTCCCTCCCCCCTTGCGGGGGAGGGTTAGGGAGAGGGGTAAGCCCCGGGCGCTGACTTCAAAGATGCGACGAGGACCCAGCAACGAAGCACGCGGGATAACTAAGCGCGGTGCGAGCGTTGTTCGCGCACTGCGTCGCGCGGTCGAGCAAGCGGTACCCCTCTCCCCAACCCTCCCCCGCAAGGGGGGAGGGAGCCTGACGAGCGTGCTCACCTCACATCGTGCTGAGCAGAAATAGCCCGTCATAGGCTCGCCACCCTGAGCCGCAGCGCGGTGCTCTGGCGGTGATGCGCGTGGGTGATCGCGACCGCGAGCGCGTCCGCGGCGTCGGCGGACGGCGGCTCGGCTTTCGGCAGCAGGATCTTCAGCATCACCTGGATCTGGTTCTTCTCGGCATGTCCGGCGCCGACCACGGTCTTCTTGACCTGGTTCGGCGCGTATTCGGCGACCGAGATACCGAACATTGCGGGCGCCAGCATGGCGACGCCGCGCGCCTGGCCGAGCTTCAGCGTGGCAACGCCGTCCTTGTTGACGAAGGTCTGCTCGACCGCCGCCTCCGCAGGCTTGTAGTCGCCGAGCACGGCGGCGAGCCCCTCATGGATCGCGAGCAGCCGGCTCGCCAGCGGCAGATCGTCCGGCGGCTCGACCGAACCACAGGCGATGTAGACCAGACGGTTGCCTTCGGTCTCGATCACGCCCCAGCCGGTGCGGCGGAGACCCGGATCGATACCGATGATGCGGACGGGAGAGCGAATCGGCTGGGATGTCATGGGCTAGTGATACCGCCTGCGCCGGGAGAACGAAACACAAACGGAGCCTCATCCCCTGCCGCGGTCGTTGTACTCGACCCACTCGTCATCCCCGCCTAGCGCGCGATTGCGCACGAGAGCGGGGATCCAGGACGCCGCGGCTTCTCGGATCGAATGCAGGTCTCTGGAATACTGGGTCCCCCGGTCCAGCCGGACGACGACAGCAGTGCAAGCGACTAGCCGCCCATCTTCGCGATCAGAGCGTCGGACACCTCGAAATTGGCGAACACGTTCTGCACGTCGTCGTGCTCGTTGAGCAGGTCCATCAGCTTCAGCAGCTTTTCGCCGGTCTCGTCGTCGACCGCGACGGTGTTCTGCGGCTTCCAGGTCAGCGCCGCCTTGCGCGGCTCGCCGAACTTCGCTTCCAGCGCTTTTGCCACTTCGCGGAAGGTGTCCTGCGAGGCGTAGACCTCATGGCCGCCTTCGCTGGAGACCACGTCGTCGGCGCCGGCCTCGATCGCGGCGTCCAGCATGGCGTCGTCGGAGGCGACCTTGGCGTCGTATTCGATGATGCCGGTGCGGTCGAACATGAAGGCGACCGAGCCGGTCTCACCGAGATTGCCGCCCGACTTGGTGAAGAAGGAGCGGATATCGGAGGCGGCGCGGTTGCGGTTGTCGGTCAGCGCCTCGACGATCACGGCGACGCCGCCGGGGCCATAGCCCTCGTAGCGGATCTCGTCATAGTTCTCGCCCTCATTGCCCGCCGCCTTCTTGATGGCGCGGTCGATATTGTCCTTGGGCATGTTCTCGGCGCGGGCCGCGACCACGGCGGCGCGCAGCCGCGGATTCATCGCCGGGTCGGGGGTGCCGAGCTTGGCCGCCACGGTGATTTCGCGGGCCAGCTTGCCGAAAAGCTTCGACTTCTGGGCATCCTGCCGGCCCTTGCGGTGCATGATGTTCTTGAATTGGGAATGGCCGGCCATGCGACGTCTCTTCGGAGCTTAGGGTCTGAACAGGGATGGAAAACGCGGCCTTATAGGCCCCTCACGGTCAAAATCAAAGGATCGGCGGGGCCTTCCGGCGGACGAATACTACCGCAAGCCGGAATATGAGGCACTTGTTAACCATGACTTCATGCCCGGATGCGAAGATCGCCCCGTCCCGCCGCAACTTTCCAGAGCCCCCAAAGAGCCCACATGGCGTTCGGTTTGTTTCGAAAGCAAGTGCCGGAGCCGGCTGCGCCGGCCGTCGCGCCGCAGGTTCCAACCGCGGCCGCGGCCCCTAGTGTCTCGACCGAGACTGATTCGGCCAAGGATTCGGCTAAGGATTCGTCCAAGGAGATCCTGGAATTGCTGGAACTCGAGCTCGGCGCGATGATCCGCCAGCTCGAACGCGCCGCGAGTTCGGTCGCCGACGGCGCCGAGGCGACCGCAGCCAAGCTCGCCACCATCCGCGCCCGCACCGACGCGCTGACCGGCCGCAGCAGCGATGCACAGAGCACCGCGACGACGTTCTCGCAAGCCGCCGACCGCTTCACCCACTCCGCCGAGGGCATCGGGGCGCAGGTGCGCAGCGCGAGCCAGCTCGCCGACGACGCCGCGGCCGCGGCGCGCGAGGCCACCGCCAATGTCGATCGCCTGCGCGAGTCTTCAGCCGCGATCGGCAACGTCGTCAATCTGATCGCGCAGATCGCGCGGCAGACCACGCTGCTCGCGCTGAACTCGACGATCGAGGCGGCGCGCGCCGGCGCCGCCGGCAAGGGCTTTGCGGTGGTCGCAACCGAGGTCAAGGCGCTGGCGGTGCAGACCCAGAGCGCGACCGAGGAGATCACGCGGAAGATCGAGGCGTTGCAGAAGGACGCCACCGGATCGGCCGACGCGGTGCACCGTATCTCGCAGGCGATCGAAAAGATCCGGCCGGTGTTCGAGAACGTCAACGGCGCGGTCGCCGAGCAGAATGAAATCACCGGCGAGATGGGCCAGAACGCCGCCTCCGCCTCGCACTTCATCGTCTCGGTCGGCACCAGCGCCGGCGAGATCGATTCGGCAACGCGCGAAGCCGCCGCGCATGGCGACAATGTCGCCAGGGCGGGCAAGGCGGTGACCGCCTTTGCTCAGAAGCTGAAAGCGCGCTGCGCGGTGCTGCTGCGCCAGGACGAGCGCGGCGATCCGCGCAAGAACGAGCGCCTGCCTTGCAGCCTCAAGATCGAGATCACGACCGCGCGCGGCATCGTCACCGCACCGGTCTACGAGATCGCGATGGACGGCATTTTGATCGGCGGCCCCGATGCCGAGAAGCTGCCGGCGCAAGAGACCCTGAACGCGACCTTGCAGGAGATCGGCGCGTGCCGGATCCGGATCGGCGAGCGCTCCAAGGCAGGCAGCCAGGCCCGCTTCGAGGCGGTAACCGCCGAGCTGCGCGAAAAAATCGAAGACCGGATGTGGGCGATCCACGAGGAGAACGCCGAGCTCGTCACCCGCGCGATCGAAGCCGGCAGCGCGCTGAACAAGATCTTCGAGAACGGGCTGGCGAGCGGCGCGATCGCGATCGCCGACATGTTCGACACCGACTATGTCGAGATCGCAGACACCAATCCGGTGCAGTACCGCACCAAAATGCTGGACTGGGCGGAGCGCACGCTGCCGGCGTTCCAGGAGGCGTTCCTCGCCAGGGACAAGCGAATGGCGTTCTGCGTGATGATCGACCAGAACGGCTATCTGCCCGTCCACAACAAGCTCTACTCGCAGCCGCAGCGGCCGGGCGACGTGGCATACAACACCGCCAACAGCCGCAACCGCCGCATCTTCAACGATGCCGCGGGTCTCGCCGCCGGCCGCAACCAGCGCGCCTATCTGATCCAGACCTATGCGCGCGACATGGGAGGCGGCAACACGGTGATGATGCGCGAGATCGACGTACCGATCCGCGTGCGCGGCCGGCACTGGGGCGGATTCCGCACCGCCTACAAGCTTTGAACACTTCGTAGCCCGGATGAAGCGAAGCGTAATCCGGGACACGTGTTTCCACGGGCAGGACTCCCGGATTTCGCTGCGCTGCATCCGGGCTACACAGTGCGCGCTCAGGCAAGACTGCCAGCGCGAATCACGCTTTGGTTTTGAAATGGGAATGCATTGGCAGGCCAGCGGGCCGCTGTGACAGAGGAAGTATTGATATGTCGGCCGCGCAGCTTGCAGTTCTGGACACGTCATCGGACCGAACGCTGGCCGAGCGGCTGGTGGACCAGCTCGCCGACCGCATCGGCGGCCTCGGGGTGGAACTCGCCGACATCGCCGGCAACGTCCAGGAGGTCGCGAACCGCGTCAGCAGCCAGTCCGAGCGCTTCCATCATTTGCAGACGACGGCCGAGACGATGGTCGCGGCCAATCACGACATCGCCAACGCATCGCAGGCGGTGCAAACGACCGCATCCGCCGCGGTCGGCCAGATTGCGGAGTCCCGCCATGTGGTCGAGACGGCGGTCAGCCATATCGCGGAGCTCGTCGCGGCGGTCGGACGGATCGAGGCGCGGCTCGCCGCGGTCGGCTCCGCGCTGAGCCAGGTCGCCAAGGTCTCCGGTTCGATCGAAGCGATCGCCAAGCAGACCAATCTATTGGCGCTCAACGCCACCATCGAGGCGGCGCGCGCCGGCAATGCCGGCCGCGGCTTTGCGGTAGTCGCGAGCGAGGTCAAGAACCTTGCGGAAGCGACCCGCCAGGCGACGCATCAGATTTCCGACACCGTGCGCGATCTCGACGGCCAGATCGGCAGCCTGATCGGCGAGAGCAGCGATGCCTCATTGCGCGCCAAGAGCGCCGGCGAAGGCGCCCAGCAGATTTCGGGCATCATCATGCGCGTGCAGGAAGGCTTCTCATCTGTGGGCGCCGAGATCGGCAGCGTGGCGCGCGCCGCGACCTCCAATCTCGGCCATTGCGACAGCGTGATCGCCGAGCTGAACGAGCTGGCCAAGGGCGTCGATCTCTCCTCGCGCGACCTCAAGCACGCCGACAGCCGCGTCGCGAAACTGCTCGAACTCTCCGAGAGCCTGATCGTGACCATCGCCGACAGCGGCGTGGAGACCAGTGACACGCCACTGATCCGCGTCGTGATCGACACCGCAAGGCAGATCTCCGAGCTGTTCGAGACTGCCGTCGCGCGCGGCGAGATCACGCTCGCGCAATTGATGGACGAGAATTATCGCGAGATCGCCGGCACCAATCCGAAGCAGTACCTGACGAACTACGTCGCCTTCACCGACCGCGTGTTGCCCGCGATCCAGGATCCGATCCAGAAAAGCGATCCGCGCATCGTGTTCTGCGTCGCCTGGGCGCGCAGCGGCTATCTGCCGACCCACAATCCGAACTACCGGCAGCCGCAGGGGCCGGACCCGGTCTGGAACAACGCCAATTGCCGCAACCGCCGCCTGTTCAACGACCGCGCGGTGAGCAAGGTCGCGGCCAACACAAAACCGTTCCTGCTGCAGACCTATCGCCGCGACATGGGCGGCGGCAATTTCGTGCTGATGAAGGACCTGTCATCGCCGATCGTCGTGAACGGCCGCCACTGGGGCGCATTCCGGATGGGTTTTCGGCAGGGCTAAGGCCAACCCCTGGCCGGGATGGGGGTGCGCTGCCAAAAATATGGAAAACAACCCCATGCACAGTAGCCGGCAGCTGCCGACGCTCGACACTGCACTTGACACGTCGGGCAACTCAGAAGTACTCTTCTATTATTCCGAAATGACTTGTAGCCCGGATGAAGCGAAGCGCAATCCGGGAATCTCGCAAGCTCAAAGACCGGTCCCGGATTTCGCTGCGCTTCATCCGGGCTACGGTGACTTCACTAAGTCCAGAATCCCGGCACTGCGGGCTCGAGCCGTCCGCCGGCGCGCACCGGCGCGATCCTGACCGCAAGCCCGGTCGCATCGTCGGTCTCGACCGCGACGCCGCTCAGCGTTGCCACGCCGCCCGCCGGCTCGAAACGGCCGGAGGGAATGCCGGTGAGGAAGCGCTGCAACGGCTCCTCCTTCTGCATGCCGATCACCGAGTCATAGTCGCCGGTCATGCCGGCATCGCTCATATAGGCGGTGCCGCCCGGCAGCACCTGATGATCTGATGTCGGCACATGGGTATGGGTACCGACCACGAGGCTGACGCGGCCGTCGCAGAAGAAGCCGACGCCCTGCTTCTCGCTGGTCGCCTCGGCATGGAAATCGAGCACGATGGCGTCACAGCCCTCGCGCAGCGGGCAGGCCTCGAGCTCGCGCTCGATGGCGCTGAACGGATCGTTCGAGGATGGCTCCATGAAGACGCGGCCGATCGCGTTGATGACCAGCGCCCGCTTGCCGCTCTTGGTATCGACCAGCGTAGCGCCGCGGCCGGGCGAATGGCGCGGGAAATTCAGCGGGCGGATCAGGCGCGGCGCGCGCTCGATGAAGACCAGCGCCTCCTTCTGATTCCAGGCGTGGTTGCCGAGCGTGATCGCATCGGCGCCGGCGTCGAGCAGCTCCTGATAGATCGCCTCGGTGATGCCGAAGCCGCCGGCGGAATTCTCGCCATTGACGACCACGAGATCGAGCGACCAGTCCCTGATCATGCCGGGAAGGTGGTCGGCGATGGCGGTGCGGCCGGTCCTGCCGACGACGTCACCAACGAAGAGAATTCGCAAGGCTAGCTACTCCGGAAATCGAACGTCTTGCGCTCCGTTAGCACATAATCGAGCGGGACGTCGTGCGACAGCGCCGGAATCGCCTTGGTTTCCTGTGCAGCAAAGGCAAGTCCGACCCCGATCACATGCTTGGCCTTGCGCAAATGCGCGAAGGTATAGTCGTAATAGCCGGCGCCGTAGCCGATGCGGTGACCGAGCTTGTCGAAAGCCGCGAGCGGCACCAGCATCACGTCCGGATGCACCTCGGCGGCGGCCGGCGACGGCTCGGGAATGCCGAGCGGCCCGAGCATCAGCCGGTCCTGCGGCGACCAGCTGCGGAAGGTCAGCGACTGGCCGCGCGCGTTGATGCAGGGCAGCGCGAGCCGCGCGCCCTTGTCGGCAAGCTTCTTCATCAATGGCGCCGGATCGAGCTCGCTGCGGATCGGCGCATAGCCCGAGACGATCATGCCCTGCGCGATCTCGAACGGCGCGCCGCGCTTGGCGAGCGCTTCGGCAGCCGTCGCGCGCTGCTCGTCGCTCAGCGCATCACGCTTGGCGAGAGCAAGTGCCCGAAGCTCGGCCTTCGATGGAGATGCGTGCATGATCCATCTTCCGCTGTCGTCGTCCGCGACAACGGACGATCCATCATTCCAGAGACGCTAGCTTTCGTTAAGGCCAGAGCTTTCGTAAGACCGCCGCGGCGCGCTGGACGCCCCGTATCGCGGGGCACAACGCTGCCAGACAATTCAACCGCCGCAGCGCGACGACAAGGCAACAGCAAAAATCAGTGCGAAGCCGCAGAGGCCGTTGGAGCGCTCGATCCCGGAGTTCCCTACGAAAGTAGGTGGGCACCATATGTCCGGGTCCACGGACCCGGCCAGGGACAGTTCCCTAAAGGATCGATAAGGCCCCGGGGATATATGGCTCCTGACGCACGACGCAGCTTCGCGGGGCTAATCTAGCCATCGTTGCCGCAATCCGCCAGCGGTAAGGAAGACGCAGTCTTGGCTCCTGGAAGAAACTGTCATGGCCGGGCTTGTCCCGGCCATCCACGTCTTTCTTTTCATGGAGACAAATACGTGGATGCCCGGGCCAAGCCCGGGCATGACGAATGTGTGGAAACACCGAGACCAACAGGGACGAACGAAGATCACCCGATCGCGATGCCGCCGCCGATGGTGCGGTTGAGCACCTGCGTGGTGCGCTCGATCCGCTCGGCGGCAGCGTTGAGCGCGTTGGAGACCGCGGTCTGGGTCGCGCGGGCGCGGTCGGTGGCGGCAACGCGCGCGTTGCGCAGCTGCTCGACCTCTTCCTCCAGGCTGCGGATGCGTGCGCTGGCGTCGACCAGTTCGTCGCAGGCGGTGAGCGCCGCCATCACCGTCAGCCGCGCATCGCCGATCTCGCCGAACTTGCCACGCAGCGATTCCACGCGCTGCTGGAGATTTTCCGCGAGCTTCAGCAGCCGCACCTCCTGGCCCTCCTCGCAGGCCATCCGGTATTGCCGGCCATTGATGGTGACGTTGATGTGGCTCATCTGCTGTCTCCGCCATCGAGCACGGCGCGAATGCTGCCGATTGCCGCGTCGAGCTTTTCCGCGATCTCGCGATTGGCGCGCTCGAGCTTGCGCGTTTTCACCAGCGAGCCGTCGAGCTCGTCGGCAAGCCGCGAGCGATCGGCGCCGAGTGCCTGGATCCGGCTCGCCAATTCGTTCTCGTCGCGGTCGGCCTCGCGGCGCCGCTCCACCGAGCTCTCCAGCGCATCAAGCGCTGACATCAGCCGCTTTGTCGCAGCATCGATATCGGCAAGCGGTGCCTCGGTATTGCCAGACCCGTTGGCGAGACGATCACTCATGACACGCGGCGTGGACCCTTCGGTTGGCTTGGTAGCCTGCTGCAGAGAAGCCTGCCGCACGGCAAAACTGGCGGTTCGGCAAGCGTTTACGGGACGAAATTTACGTGGCAAGCGAGCCCAGCGCAACGGCGGCGCAGAACTATGCACCGTTGAATGAAATAGGGCGATTTCGGGCAACTTTTCCCCGTTTTGAGGCGTTTCATCGCCTTGGACTTGCGGAATTGAGGTGCTAATCCACCCGCAACCCGTAAGGCCATCCACGCGCGTATCGCGGCTGCCCGCCCCGATCCGTCCCGCAATCAGCTCCTCATTTTAGGCGGACTTTTCATCATGACGCAGGTCGATCACACCCGTATGGCCAATGCGATCCGTGGCCTTGCCATGGACGCCGTCGAAAAGGCGAATTCCGGCCATCCCGGCCTGCCGATGGGCGCCGCCGACGTCGCGACCGTCCTGTTCACAAAATTCCTGAAATTCGATGCGGCCGACACGGCCTGGCCCGATCGCGACCGCTTCGTGCTCTCGGCCGGCCATGGCTCGATGCTGCTCTATTCGTTGCTGTACCTCACCGGCAACAAGGACATGACGCTCGACCAGCTCAAGCATTTCCGCCAGCTCGGATCGCTGACGCCGGGACACCCCGAGAACTTCCACACCAAGGGCATCGAGACCACCACCGGTCCGCTCGGCCAGGGCATTGCGACCGCGGTCGGCATGGCGGTCGCCGAGAAGATGCTGGCCGCCGAGTTCGGCAAGAAGATCGTCAACCACCACACCTATGTGCTCGCCTCCGACGGCGACCTGATGGAAGGCATCTCGCAGGAAGCGATCGCGCTCGCCGGTGTCTGGCGGCTCAACAAGATGATCGTGCTGTACGACGACAACGGCATCTCGATCGACGGCCCGACCTCGATCTCCGATTCCGTCGACCAGGTGAAGCGCTTCAAGTCCGCAGGCTGGGCCGCCGAATTGATCGACGGCCACGATCCGCAGGCGATTGCCGCTGCAATCACCCGCGCGCAGAAATCCAACAAGCCCTCGATGATCGCCTGCAAGACCACGATCGGGTACGGCGCGCCGCACAAGGCCGGCACCGCCAAGGCGCATGGCGAGGCGCTCGGCGCCGACGAGCTCAAGGCCGCCAAGGAGAAGCTCGGCATCTCGCTCGAGCCGTTCTCGGTGCCCGACGATGTGCTGAAGGCCTGGCGCGAGGCAGGCGCCCGCGGCGCCGCCGAGCACAAGGCGTGGGACGAGCAGTTCGCGCAGCTCGGCAGCCGCAAGCGCGCCGAGTTCGAACGCCGCATTCGCCACGAGCGGCCGCAGTCGCTCGCCAAGGGCCTGCGCGCCTTCAAGAAGGGGCTGCTGGAAAATCCGCTCAACGTCGCGACCCGCAAATCGTCGGAAGCCGCGATCGAGGTGATTGCGGCTGCGATGCCGATGGAGTTCGTGGCCGGCTCGGCCGACCTCACCGGCTCCAACAACAACAAGGCGAAGTCGGCGACGGCGTTCGGTGCCAAGACGCCGAAGGGCCGCTTCATCCATTACGGCGTCCGCGAGCACGGCATGGCGGCGTGCCTCAACGGCATCTTCCTGCACGGCGGCTTCGCGCCGAACGGCGCCACCTTCCTGGTGTTCACCGATTATGCGCGCCCCGCGATGCGGCTGTCGGCGCTGATGGGCACCGGCGTCGTCTATGTCATGACCCACGACTCGATCGGCCTCGGCGAGGACGGCCCGACGCACCAGCCGGTCGAGCACCTCTCCGCACTGCGCGCGATCCCCAACATGCGCGTGTTCCGTCCCTGCGACGCGGTCGAGACCGCCGAGTGCTGGGAACTGGCGCTCAACCGCGTCGATGGACCGACGGTGCTGGCGCTGACCCGCCAGAACCTGCCGCAGCTCCGCACCACAGCGCCGAACGACAACCCGTGTAGCCACGGCGCCTATGAGCTGGTCGCAGCGCAGGGTGACGCAAAAGTGTCATTGTTCGCGTCGGGTTCCGAGGTTCAGATCGCGGTCGAGGCGCAGAAACAGCTCGCCGGACGCGGCATCGCGACGCGGGTCGTCTCGGTCCCGTCGCTGGAATTGCTGCTGGCGCAGCCCGCCGAGCGGCAAAATGCCATTATCGGCAACGCCCCGGTCAAGATCGCGATCGAGGCCGCGGTGCGCTGGGGCTGGGATGCCGTGATCGGCCATGACGGCGAATTCATCGGCATGCACGGATTTGGCGCCAGCGCCCCGGCGAAGGACCTTTTCCGGCATTTCGGCATTACTGCTGAAGCCGTCGTTAACGCTGCCACCAAGCGCGTCTGACGCTGGCCTGACTCCCGTCGGCCAAGGTTGAGCTTGTCGCAAAAAAGGATTACCTAAGCTCCATCTTTTCCGTACGCGTCCGGCCGAACCGGGCGTTCCGCCGTAAAAACCTCGTGGGAGCCCCTCCCGCGGGGCTGACAACAGCATTAGAGGAGACGAGCATGGCAATCCGCGTCGCGATCAA
Organism: Bradyrhizobium sp. UFLA06-06; assembly: GCF_054820065.1. NCBI lineage: Bacteria > Pseudomonadati > Pseudomonadota > Alphaproteobacteria > Hyphomicrobiales > Nitrobacteraceae > Bradyrhizobium > Bradyrhizobium sp. UFLA06-06. Next base: position 15,071 of record NZ_JADFUD010000080.1, on the reverse strand, counting down.
CGGGTTTGGACGTATCGGCCGCAACATTCTGCGCGCCATCGCCGAGTCCGGCCGCAAGGACATCGAGGTGGTCGGCATCAACGACCTCGGCCCGGTCGAGACCAATGCGCACCTGCTGCGCTTCGATTCCGTGCATGGCCGTTTCCCCGGCACCGTCACCGTCGACGGCGACTCGATCAGCCTCGGCGACAACAAGATCAAGGTTTCGGCCGAGCGCGATCCCTCCAAGCTGCCGTGGAAGGCGCTCGGCGTCGACGTGGCGCTGGAATGCACCGGCATCTTCACCGCGAAGGACAAGGCTTCCGCCCACCTGACCGCCGGCGCCAAGCGCGTGCTGGTCTCGGCGCCCGCCGACGGCGCTGACGCCACCATCGTCTACGGCGTCAACCACGACACGCTGACCAAGGATCACCTGGTGATCTCGAACGGCTCCTGCACCACCAACTGCCTCGCGCCGGTCGCCAAGGTCCTGAACGACACCGTCGGCATCGAGACCGGCTTCATGACCACGATCCACGCCTATACCGGCGACCAGCCGACGCTCGACACCCTGCACAAGGATCTCTATCGCGGCCGCGCCGCGGCGATGTCGATGATCCCGACCTCGACCGGTGCCGCGAAGGCGATCGGCCTCGTGCTGCCCGAGCTGAAGGGTAAGCTCGACGGCGTCTCGGTCCGCGTTCCGACCCCGAACGTTTCCGTGATCGACCTCAAGATCGTCGCCAAGCGCGCAACCGACGTCAAGGAGATCAACGAGGCGATGAAGCGTGCCTCGGAGCAGCAGCTCAAGGGCATCCTCGGCTACACCAACGCGCCGAACGTCTCGATCGACTTCAACCACGATCCGCACTCGTCGACCTTCCACATGGACCAGACCAAGGTGCAGAACGGCAACTTCGTGCGCGTGATGTCCTGGTACGACAATGAGTGGGGCTTCTCGAACCGTATGGCGGACACCGCCGTCGCGATCGGCAAGCTGGTTTAAGTTCGACTGTTCGTGATGCCCGGCTCACCGCCGGGCATCTGCGTGTTTGCCGCTCCGTCATTCCGGGATGGTCCGCAGGACCAGACCCGGAATCTCGAGATTCCCCGATGCGCAATTGCGCATCTGAGGTTCGATGCTCCGCATCGCCCCGGAATGACCCCAGGAGTTCGACACCCCCCATGACAAAATCGTTCCGCACCCTCGACGACGTCAACGTGAAGGGCAAGCGCGTGCTGCTGCGCGTCGACCTCAACGTCCCCATGGAAAATGGCCGCGTCACCGATGCCACACGGCTCGAGCGCGTGGCCCCCACCATCACCGAAATTTCCGACAAGGGCGGCAAGGTGATCCTGCTCGCCCATTTCGGCCGCCCCAAGGGACGCGATCCCAAGGAATCGCTGAAGCCGGTCGCTGACGCGCTGCCGAAGGTGATCAAGCGCCCGGTCGCCTTCGCCGAGGACTGCATCGGCGATGCCGCAGCCAAGGCGGTCGCCGCCCTCAAGGACGGCGACATCCTCTGTCTCGAAAACACCCGCTTCCACAAGGAAGAGGAGAAGAACGACGCCGGCTTCGTCGCCGAACTCGCCAAGCTCGGCGACATCTGGGTCAACGACGCCTTCTCCGCCGCGCATCGCGCCCACGCCTCGACCGAAGGCCTCGGCCACAAGCTTCCGGCCTATGCCGGCCGCACCATGCAGGCCGAACTCGACGCGCTCGGCAAGGCGCTGGAAGCGCCGACCAAGCCGGTAATCGCAATCATCGGCGGCGCCAAGGTCTCGACCAAGATCGACCTCTTGGAAAACCTCGTGAGCAAGGTCGACGCGCTGGTGATCGGAGGCGGCATGGCCAACACCTTCCTGCACGCGCAGGGCGTCGCCGTCGGCAAGTCGCTCGCCGAAAAGGATCTTGCCCCGACCGCGCTGCGGATCATGGAGAAAGCCAACGCGGCCAATTGCGCGATCATCCTCCCCGTCGACGCTGTCGTCGCCAACCAGTTTGCCGCCAACGCACCGTCCCATGCCTATGGCCTCGATGCGATCCCGGCCGACGGCATGATCCTCGACGTCGGTCCGCAATCGATCGCGCGCATCCATGCCGCGATCGACGACGCGGCGACGCTGGTCTGGAACGGCCCGCTTGGCGCCTTCGAGCTGACGCCGTTCGACCGCGGCACCGTGGTATCGGCCAAGCATGCGGCCGAACGCACCAAGGCCAAAAAGCTCGTCTCGGTCGCGGGCGGCGGCGACACCGTCGCGGCGCTGAACCAGGCGGGCGTGGGCGGCGATTTTTCCTACGTCTCGACCGCGGGCGGCGCGTTTCTTGAATGGATGGAAGGCAAGCCGCTGCCGGGCGTCGAAGTTCTGAAAAACCGTTGATTTAGGTCACATCCGCGAACTTGCACTACAGGGAGAAATGGAATGGCTCGCATCACGTTGCGGCAACTGCTCGACCACGCGGCCGAGCATGATTACGGCGTACCTGCCTTCAACATCAACAACATGGAGCAGGCGCTGGCGATCATGGCGGCGGCCTCCGAGGTCGACGCGCCCGTCATCATCCAGGCCTCGCGCGGCGCGCGGTCCTACGCCAACGACGTCATGCTCAAGCACATGATGGACGCCGTCACCGAGATCTACCCGCAGATCCCGGTCTGCGTGCATCTCGACCACGGCAACGAGCCCGCCACCTGCATGACCGCGATCCAGGCCGGCTTCACCTCGGTCATGATGGACGGCTCGCTGAAGGCCGACGGCAAGACCCCCGGCGACTGGGACTACAATGTCGGCGTCACCAGGACCGTGACCGGCATGGCCCATCTCGGCGGCATCTCGGTGGAAGGCGAGCTCGGCGTGCTCGGCTCGCTCGAGACCGGCATGGGCGACAAGGAGGACGGCCATGGCGCCGAGGGCAAGCTGTCGCATGACCAGCTGCTGACCAATCCCGACGAGGCAGTGAAGTTCGTCCAGGAAACCAAGGTCGACGCGCTGGCGATCGCGATGGGCACCTCGCACGGCGCCTACAAGTTCACCCGCAAGCCCGACGGCGACATCCTCGCCATGAACGTGATCGAGGAAATCCATCGCAAGCTGCCGAACACGCATCTCGTCATGCACGGCTCCTCGTCGGTGCCGCAGGAGCTGCAGGAGATCATCAACGCCAATGGCGGCAAGATGAAGCCGACCTGGGGCGTGCCGGTCGCCGAGATCCAGCGCGGCATCAAGAACGGCGTGCGCAAGATCAACATCGACACCGACAACCGGATGGCGATGACCGGCCAGATCCGCAAGGTGCTGAAGGACAATCCGGAGGAGTTCGATCCGCGCAAGTACCTCAAGCCCGCGATGGAGGCGATGACCAAGCTGTGCAAGCAGCGCCTGCAGGAGTTCAACACCGCGGGCCAGGCCAGCAAGATCAAGAAGGTGCTGACCACGGCGGAAATGGCCAAGCGCTACGCCGCGGGCCAGCTCGACCCCAAGGTCGCCTGACAAGGTTTGCCTGACAACATATCGCCTGAAACATTACGGCGGGACACCGGCTCCGGCGCAGTCGGAAGCGGTGTCCCGAAGGCTTGATCGCCGGCTGCGACAAACATCGGCCGCGACGAACGTTTTCTAGGCATTTGCCCGAGAACCGCCTATTTTGGTTTGCAAAGGCAATGGCTCTGGAGGACGCCCCGATGAACCTCTCCGACCTCAACAAAATCGCGCTTGCCATGGTCACCCCGGGCAAGGGCATCCTCGCCGCCGACGAATCTTCCGGCACGATCAAGAAGCGCTTCGACGCCATCAAGGTCGATTCGACCGAGGACAATCGCCGCGACTATCGCGAGATGCTGTTCCGCTCGCAGGAGGCGATGAGCAAGTACATCTCCGGCGTCATCCTCTACGACGAGACGATCTGGCAGAATGCCAAGGACGGCACGCCGCTGGTCAAGCTGATCGAGCAGGCCGGCGCGATCCCCGGCATCAAGGTCGACGAGGGCACGCAGCCTTTGCCGAACTGCCCGGGCGAACTCGTCACCGTCGGCCTCGACAAGCTCGCCGAGCGGCTGAAAAAATATTACGAGCGCGGTGCGCGCTTTGCGAAATGGCGCGCGGTGATCGATATCGGGCCGCGAATTCCGACCCAGACCGCGGTCCGCGTCAACGCCCATGCGCTGGCGCGCTATGCCGCGCTGTGCCAGGCCGCGCAGATCGTCCCGATCGTCGAGCCGGAAGTGCTGATGGACGGCGATCACGACATCGACCGCTGCTATGAGGTGACGCAGCGCGTGCTGAACCGCACCTTCCAGGAATTGCGGGTGCAACGCGTCGCGCTCGAAGGCATGATCCTGAAACCGAACATGGCGATCTCGGGCAAGAAGTGCCCGAAACAGGCGCCGGTGCAGGAAGTCGCCGAGAAGACCATCCGCCTGCTCAAGAGCTGCGTACCTGCGGCGGTGCCCGGCATCGCCTTCCTCTCCGGCGGCCAGAGCGACGAGGAAGCGACCGCCCATCTCGACGCCATGAACAAGATCGGCAATTTGCCCTGGCGGCTGACCTTCTCCTACGGCCGTGCGCTGCAGGCGGCGCCGCAGAAGGCGTGGTCCGGCAAGCCCGACAACGTGCCCGCGGGCCAGCATGCCTTCTCGCATCGCGCCCGGATGAACGGACTCGCGAGCACCGGCAATTGGGAAGCCGGCCTCGAGAAACAGGCGGCATAGTTGGCGACCAAGCCCGTTCCGCCGCGGCCGGCGCCGCGCCTCTATCTGGCAACGCCGCCGGTCGATGAGCCCGCGCGGCTTGCGGCCGAGCTCACCGAGCTGCTTGCCGCGGCCGATGTTGCGGCCGTGCTGGTGCGGCTGCGCGAGAGCGATCCGCGCAGCATGATCTCCACCATCAAGGCGCTGGCGCCTGCGATCCAGAACGCCGGCGCGGCGCTGCTGATCGACGGCCATCCCGATATCGTGGCTCGCGCCGGCGCCGACGGCGCGCATCTGACCGGCATCGCCGCGATGGAAGAGGCGGTGCCGTCGCTGAAGCCCGACCGCATTGTCGGCGTCGGCGGGCTCGCGACCCGCCACGATTCGATGGCCGCGGGCGAAGCCGGCGCCGATTATGTGCTGTTCGGCGAGCCCGACACCAACGGACAGCGGCCCTCGTGCGAGGCGATCGCCGAGCGGCTGGAATGGTGGGACGAATTGTTCGAGCCGCCCTGCGTCGGCTTTGCAACCTCGCGCGAGGAAGCCGAGGCGTTTGCGGCGGCCGGCGCGGATTTCGTGCTGGTCGGAGACTTCATCTGGTCCGATCCGCGCGGCGCCAAGGCGGCGCTTGTCGAGATCGGCGACGCGATGGCGCAGGCGCATGCCGGCACATTCGGCAAGGCCAAGGCCGACGGAAAGGCCGAGGGATGACGCCGGAATGAAATGCCTGCGTCCGATAGGTGTTGCGCTCGGCTGCACGATGCTGGCGAGCGGCGCGATGGCGCAGCTCTCGATCACGCCGCCGGCCCAGACGCCGCCGCCCGCGAAGAAGGAGGCTCCGAAGCCGAAGGTGCATTCGCCGGTCGCGAAGAAGCCGACGCCGAAGCCCGCCGCCTCCGCGACACCGAAGCCTGCCGCATCCCCGACGCCCTCGCCGACCCCGACCCAGGCCGTCGACGATCCCAATGTCGACCTCGTCTACGGCGCCTATCAGCGCGGCATGTACAAGACCGCGTTCGACCTCGCGACCGCGCGCGCGCAGAACAACAACGATGCCAAGGCCATGACGATGCTGGGCGAGCTCTATGCCAATGGGCTCGGCGTCAAGCGCGACTACGTCAAGGCCGACGAGTGGTACAAGCGCGCCTCCGATGCCGGCGACCGCGAGGCGATGTTCGCGCTCGCCATGATGAAGATCGCGGGCCGCGGCGGCGCGGTCGACAAGGATGCCGCGGTCAAGCTGCTGGCGTCGTCGGCCAAGCTCGGCGAGCCCAAGGCGGCCTATAATCTCGCGCTGCTCTATCTCGACGGCCAGACCCTGCCGCAGGACCTCCGCCGCTCCGCCGAGCTCTTGCGCATGGCCGCCGACGCCGGCAGCCCCGAGGCGCAATACGCGCTCGCGACCTTCTACAAGGAAGGCACCGGCGTGCCGAAGGACCTCGAGAAGGCGGCGCGGCTGCTGCAGGCCGCCTCGGTGGCCGACAATGTCGATGCCGAGGTCGAATATGCCATCGCGCTCTACAACGGCTCGGGCACGCCGCGAAACGTGCCGGCGGCGGTGGCGCTGCTGCGCAAGGCGGCCCGGCAGAACAGCGCGATCGCGCAGAACCGCCTCGCCCATGTGCTGGCGACCGGAGCCGGCGCCCCGGTGGACAAGGTCGAGGCGCTGAAATGGCACACGGTCGCCAAGACCGCGGGCAAGGGCGACCCCGATCTCGACGACATCCTCGCCGATATGAGCCCGGAAGACCGCGCCAAGGGCGAGGCAGCCGCGCGAAAATGGATCGGAAACAACGTCAAATGACGCCTTGACGGCGCCACTTCCAGAGGGCACCCAGTCCGAAACCCAGGGCGCCACAGGCCGTTTCCCGTCATCCTGAGGTGCGAGCGGAGCGAGCCTCGAAGGATGCACGGCCCCGGACCGGGCCGCCGATCCTTCGAGACGCGCGTTCCGCGCTGCTCAGGATGACGGGCAGGGTCTTGCCTACGCTGCCCGATCGATTTCCAACGCTCGAAAGCCACCAGCTTCCATCATGCTCTATTCCGCTCTCATCAATGTCATGGTCAAGGCCGCGCGCCGCGCCGGCCGCAGCCTCAAGCGCGACCTCGGCGAGATCGAACATCTCCAGGTGTCACTGAAGGGGCCGGCGAACTTCGTCTCGCTCGCCGACAAGCGCGCCGAGGAGATGCTCTACACCGACCTCGAGAAGGCCCGGCCCGGCTACGGGTTCCTCGGCGAGGAAGGCGGCAAGCGCGAAGGCAGCGACAAGAGTCACACCTGGATCGTCGATCCCTTGGACGGCACCACCAACTTCCTGCACGGCATCCCGCAATTCGCGATCTCGATCGGGCTCAAGCGCGAGGACACCGTGATCGCCGGCGTGATCTACAATCCCGCCAATGACGAGCTCTATATCGCCGAGCGCGGCAAGGGCGCCTTCCTCAACGACCAGCGGCTGCGCGTCGCCGGCCGCCGCCAGCTCAACGAATGCGTGGTGGCCTGCGGGCTGCCGCATATCGGCCGCGGCAATCACCAGCTGGCGCTGCAGGAGATGGCCGCGCTGCAGACCAAGGTCGCGGGCTTCCGCCGCTTCGGCGCCGCCTCGCTCGACCTCGCCTTCGTCGCCGCCGGCCGCCTCGACGGCTATTGGGAGCGCAATCTGCAGGCCTGGGACGTCGCGGCCGGCCTGCTGATGGTTCGCGAGGCCGGCGGCACCGTCTCCGGCATCCAGGGCAATGACGACCCGCTACAGACCGGCCATGTCGTCTGCGGCAACGAGTTCGTGCACGGCGAGCTGATCAAGATCCTGAAGCCGCTCGGGCAGTAGCGCGACGGCGCGGCCTAATCGTCGTCATCGTCATCCTGGTCGTCTTCCCCGTCACGAAATTCACCGCCGAGGGACAGGCCCTCGATGGTCGTGGCGCCCTTTGCCTTGATCACCCGGCGCAGCGGGACCGAGCTCTCGCTTCGCAACGCCTCCATCAGATGTTCCGAATGGGTGACGATCCAGATGTCGGCGCGGCGCGACGCCTTGGCGATCAGCCTCGCCAATGGCGCCAGCAGCGATGGATGCAGGCTGGTCTCGGGCTCGTTCAGCGCGATGAACGGCGGCAGCCGATAGCCCATGAACACGGCGAGCAGGCAAATATACTTCAGCGTGCCATCGGATAGTTCGTGCGCCTTGAACGGCCGCGGCATGTCCTCCAGTTGCAACTGGAATTCACATAGCCCATTTTTTTCCCATGCCCGCAGTTCGGCGCCCGGAAATGCGTCCTCGATCGCATCCTGCAGATCGCCGGCATCCTGCCTGATCGTGAACAGGGTTGCCAACACGGCAGCCAGATCGTGGCCATCGGCGCTCAGCGAAGGTGTCGTGATCGCGAGACACGGCTTTCGTATCGGCGACGCCGGATCGGTCCGGAAGTCGTGATAGAATCGCCAACTCAGCATTGCATTTCGGATCAGGTCGATCTCGGGACTTCCCTTACCATCCGAAAATCCGGCCAGCGCGGTTTCCGACGGCAGCACCGCATCCTTGTGCTGGCTCCAGGTGCCGTTCTCATCGCGGACACTGACGAGTGAGTTAGTGCGCTCCATCATCAGTATAGTTTTCTTGCCGTGGGTCGCCTCGATCGTTTCGGACTTGATCATCGGCTCACCGGGAAATGCCGCCACGATCGGGCTCGGGAATCCGAGCTCGATGGAATATCTGACGTGGTCGAATCTCACAGCCAACCGCAGACGCGCATCGTCTCCGCGTCTGCGATTGCCGGACCAGAAGACGGAATACAAACCGCCTTCGTCGGAGATCGTGCGTGTGATCCGGCCGGTCGCCGCGTCGCGTAGCAGCGACAGGGACTTGTAGAGATTGGATTTGCCGACACCGTTCTCGCCGACGAAGACTGACAGCGGCTGGATGGGCATGAAGAGCCGCCGGATCGAGCGATAATTCGAGATCGCAATATCGCTCGGCCGCATCGCATGCCCTCAATCCCGGGGTTGCCCAAACGCTCCCCGTTCAATCCAGAGCTGCAATCTGGATTGGTCGGCTTGCGAAAGCAAGCCGCTGATCTGACCGGCGTCGGTCTCTGATATCAGTGACCGATCCTCGCCGGCGCGGGCGGTCCGTACGCCTCACCCTGCCCCGGCGCCGTCTCGCGATCGCCGGCCAGCACGCGCTGCACGCTGACGAAGAACACCGGCACCAGCAGCAGCGCGAGGATCACCACCGCGATCATGCCGCCCATCACCGACGTGCCGAGCGCCTGCTGGCTGGCGCCGCCGGCGCCGGTCGCGATCGCCATCGGCAGCACGCCGCAGACGAAGGCAAGACCGGTCATCAGGATCGGGCGGAATCTGAGGCTGCACGCCTCGATGGTCGCCTCGACCAGCGGCTTGCCCTGCGCGCGCAGATCCTTGGCGAACTCGATGATCAGGATCGCGTCCTTGGCGGCAAGGCCGATGATGGTGATCAGGCCGACGGTGAAATAGACGTCGTTGGAGAGCCCGCGCATCGTCGCCGCCACCACCGCACCGAGAATGCCGAGCGGAATGGTGAGCAGCACCGCGAGCGGAATGGTCCAGCTCTCATAGAGCGCGGCCAGCAAGAGGAACACCACCAGCACCGACAGCGCGAGCAGGAACGGCGCCTGCGAGCCCGACAGCTTCTCCTGCAGCGACTGGCCGGTCCATTCATAGCCGAAGCCGCGCGGCAGCTTGTCGGCGAGCCGCTCCATCTCGGCGATCGCATCGCCCGAGGTGAAGCCGGGCCGCGCCTCGCCGGAGATGCGCACCGCCGGATAGTAGTTGAAGCCCGCGATCTGCGTCGGCCCCTTCGTCCACTCGATGGTGGCGAAGGCCGAGAACGGCACCAGCTGGCCGCGGCTGTTCTTGACGTTGTAGTTGAGGATGTCGTCCGCGTTCATGCGGCTGGTCTTGTCGGCCTGCACGATGACGCGCTGCATGCGCCCGCGGTTCGGGAAATCGTTGATGTAGTTCGAGCCGAGATTGGTCGAGATCGTGTTGTTGATGTCCTCGAAGGTGACGCCGAACGCGCCCGCCTTCTCGCGGTCGATCATCAGATTGACCTGCGGAGCCGGCGGCAGGCCTTCGACATAGACCTTCTGCAGGATCGGGCTGGCATTGGCCTCCGCGATCAAGCGATCGGACGCCGCGATCAGCGCCGAGTAGCCCTTCTGGCCGCGGTCCTGCAGGCGGAACGAGAAGCCCGAGGAGTTGCCGAGGTTGTCGATCGGCGGCGGCTGCAACGCCGAGATCCTGGCGTCGCGGATCGACGACAGGTCGCGGTTGATGTCGGCAACGATGGCGGCGGCGGAATCCTTCGGGCCGCGCTCCGACCAGTCCTTCAGGGTGATGAAGGCCTGCGCGGTGTTCATGCCCTGGCCGAGGAAGCTGAAGCCGGTGAGGAATGTGACGTTCTCGATGCCGGCGCGGTCCTTGAGGTATTTCTCGACCTGCTCGACCGCGGCTTCGGTGCGCGCATAGGACGACTCCGACGGCGTCTGTACGTCGGTCGTGATGAAGCCCTGGTCGTCGACCGGCAGGAAGCCGCCGGGCAGCCGCACGAAGCCGTAGGCGACGCCTGCGAACAGCACCAGATAGATCAGCATCAGGCGGCCGGTGCGCTTCAGCCCGGCCTGCACCGTGCTGACATAGCCGGCGCGGCTGGTGTCGAGCACGCGGTTGAACCAGCCGAACACGCCCTTGCTGGCATGGCCGTGGCCCTTCTTGACCGGCTTGAGCAGCGTCGCGCACAGCGCCGGCGTCAGCGACAGCGCGAGCAGCGCCGAGAACGCGATCGCCGCCACCATGGTGACCGAGAACTGCCGGTAGATGATGCCGACCGAGCCGGGGAAGAACGCCATCGGCACGAACACCGCCATCAGCACCAGCGTGATGCCGATGATGGCGCCGGTGATCTGCGACATCGCCTTCTTGGTGGCTTCCTTCGGCGGCAGGCCTTCCTCCGCCATGATGCGCTCGACGTTCTCGACCACGACGATGGCGTCGTCGACGAGGATGCCGACCGCCAGCACCATGCCGAACATCGTCAGCATGTTGATCGAGAAACCCGCGATCATCAGCGTGGCGCAGGCGCCGAGCAGCGCCACGGGAACCACGATGGTCGGGATGATGGTGTAGCGGATGTTCTGCAGGAACAGGAACATCACGATGAACACCAGCACCACCGCCTCGACCAGCGTCATCAGGACCTTCTCGATCGAGGCCTTCACGACGGGCGTGATGTTGTAGGGGATTTCGTAGGAGATATTGGCCGGGAAGAAGCGCGACAGCTCCTTCATCTTGGCTTCGACCGCGCTCGCGGTCGCCAGCGCATTGCCCTTCGGCGACAGCAGCACCGAGAGGCCGGCGGTCGGCTTGCCGTCGAGGCGGGTGTTGAACTGGTAGCTGAGGCCGCCGATCTCGATCCGCGCGACGTCGCGCAGGCGGACCGTCGAGCCGTCGGCGTTGGCGCGCAGGATGATGGCGCCGAACTCGTCGGGCGAGGACAGCTGGCCCTTCACCAGCACCTGCGCGGAAATCTTCTGGGTATCGGTGCTCGGCTCGGCGCCGATGCTGCCGGAGGCGACCTGGGCGTTCTGCGCCGTGATCGCCTTGTTGACGTCGTCGGCGGACAGGCCGTAGCCGACCAGCTTGGCCGGATCGATCCAGATCCGCAAGGACCGCTCGGTCGAATACAGCGTGGCGCGGCCGACGCCGGGGATGCGGCGCACCTCGCCCAGCACGTTGCGGATCATGAAGTCGCCGAGGCCCACTTCATCCAGCGAGCCGTCGGTCGAGTTCAGCGTGATGATCTGCAGCACGGCGGACGAGGCTTCCTCGACCAGGATGCCCTGCTGGATCACCGCGCGCGGCAGCCGCGCCTCGACGCGCTTGAGGCGGTTCTGCACCTCGACCGAGGCCTGGCTGGTGTCGGTGCCCGGCTTGAAGTTGGCGATGATTTCGACCTGGCCGAGCGAGTCGGAGGTCGATTCGAAGTTCAGGATGTTGGCGGCGCCGTTGAGCTCCTCCTCGATCAGCCGCGTCACGCTGTTGTAGAGGTTCTCCGGCGACGCGCCGGGATAGCTGGTCGAGATCGAGATCGAGGGCGGCGCGATGATCGGATATTGCGCGACCGCGAGCAGCGGAATCGAGATCGCGCCGATCAGACAGATGAACAGCGCGACGACCCAGGCGAAGATCGGCCTGTCGATGAAGAAGCTAGGCATGCCGGATCACCGCACTGCGTGCGCGGTCTGGTGCGGATCCGTCGGTGCTGCAGCTGCGTCGACCTCGCGCCAGGCTTGCGGCCGGACCTTGTCGCCGGCGGCGAATTTCTGGAACCCCTCGACGACGACCTTGTCGCCGGCTTTCAGACCGTCGGTCACGAACCAGGAACCACCCTGCAGCGAGCCGGTGCGCACCGGCTGCACCGCGACGTGATTGTCGGCCTTGACGACGAACACCTCGCTGCCGCCGCCGCCATTGCGCTGGATCGCCTGCTGCGGCACGGCAATCGCATCGCTGTCGATGCCCTGTTCGATCAGCACGCGCACATACATGCCCGGCAGCAGGATGCGATGCGGGTTCGGGAACTCGCCGCGCAACGTCACCTGCCCGGTATAGGCGTCGACCTTGGCGTCGGAGAACAGCAGCTTGCCCGGCAGCGGGTAGATCGAGCCGTCGTCGAGCACGAGGCGCACCTTCATCGCGTCGGGCGCGATACGGTCGAGATCGCCACTCTCGAAGGCGCGGCGGAGCTGGTTCATCTCGGTCACCGACTGCTGGAAGTCGGCGTAGATCGGATCGAGCTGCTGGATGGTCGCAAGGCTCGCGGCGTCGTTCTGCACGACGAGCGCGCCCTCGCTGACCAGCGCAGCGCCGATGGTGCCGTCGATCGGCGCGCGGATCGTGGCGTAATCCAGATTGAGCTTGGCGCGCGCGACTTCGGCCTCGCGACCCTGCACGTCGGCTTCGGCCTGCTTCAGCGTCGCGATCGCCTTTTCGTTCTCGGCTTCCGGCGCCGCACGCTGGCTGGTCAAAGTGGCGATACGGCGGGCTTGCAGCGCGGCCTGTTCGAGCACGGCCTTGGCGCGCGCCAGCGCCGCCTCGGTCGACTGCAATTCGACTTCGAACGGGCGCGGATCGATCTGGTACAATGGATCGCCGACCTTCACCTCGCTGCCCTGATGGAACATGCGGTTGACGACGATGCCCGAGACGCGCGGGCGGACCTCGGAAACACGGGTCGGCGCGATGCGGCCCGGCAGCTCGCGCAGCATCGCACGCGCCTGCGGCTTCACGGTGACGACGCTGACGTCCGGCTCGGGTACTTGTACGGCGGCGGTTGCGGTGTTCGGCTCGTCGCAGCCAGCAAGCATTGGCGCGATGGCAGCCAGCATCAATGCAATGCATGCCGATTGCGCGCGAAGTCCAGACATTGAGATAATCGCCCCTGAAAGGTTTGAACAAACGAACGGCGGTGTCACGGCGACACCGCTCGTGTTGCTGCGATGAAAATAAAATCTGCTTGCTGCGACGCAATGCGTTTTTGGGCGGCTCAATGTCACAGAACGCTATCACCCTGATTTCGCGGCATCTTTTACCTTGTCACCGCATTGTGAGCGGGTTCCATCGCAGGCTGTGGGAATGCGTTAAGGTCTGCGTGAGCGGGAACCCCGCCATTTTGCCTGCGCAGAATGCCGCACCTCGCAACACCGAGACGATTGGACCGAATCACCGCGGGCCGCGCGCGCCTCATCCGAGGGTGCGTGCAAACCGACCTCATCTCGCGATTGACGGGTGGGACGCGCGGCTCTGTGGATGGCGATGCGGCGAGCGGTCGGAAAGCCGTGCAAAGCGGCAACGGCCCACGAGATTCCAACCCAAGGTGCTGTTTGCTGCCCTTGGAATCGGCTTTCCTCACTCGGCCGCTGTGCCATATTGCTTGCAGATGCGGCCTTCGCGAACGGATGACCCGGCAATGCCCCCTTCCCGCTCCGACATGGAGATCGAATTGAGCAAGCTGTCCTCGCCCCGGATCTTCCTGGTGCGGATGCTGGTGTTCCTGGTGCTCTGCGGCCTGGTCGGGGTCGTGCTGTACAAGCAGATCGTCACCGCCTTCTTTGCCAATCCGGGGCTGAACGCCCTGATCGGGGCGGTGCTGCTGATCGGCATCATCCTGGCGTTCCGCCAGGTGATCCGGCTTTATCCCGAGGTCGCCTGGGTCAACAATTTCCGCATCGCCGATCCCGGCCTTGCGATCGAGCGCCGCCCGACGCTGCTTGCCCCGATGGCCGCGATCCTCGGCGGCGAACGCTCGGGGCGGATGTCGATCTCGCAGCAGACCATGCGACATCTGCTCGATTCGATTGCAACCCGCCTCGACGAAGCCCGCGACATCTCGCGTTACATGACCGGCCTGTTGGTGTTCCTCGGCCTGCTCGGCACGTTCTGGGGCCTGATCGAGACGGTGGGCTCGGTCGGCAAGGTGATCGACGGGCTCAAGGTCGGCGGCGACTCGGGCGCGCTGTTCGATACGCTGAAGGAGGGCCTCGCCGCGCCGCTCGGCGGCATGGGCATCTCGTTCTCGTCCTCGCTGTTCGGCCTTGCCGGCTCGCTGATCCTCGGCTTCCTCGACCTGCAGTCGAGCCAGGCCCAGAACCGCTTCTACACCGACCTCGAGGACTGGCTCGCCGGCACCGTGCGCGGCATTTCCGGCGATGAAGCCGGCGTTTCCGGTAACATGCAGGGCGCGATCGACCGGCTCCGCACCGCGCTCGAGGAAGGCGGCGGCGGCCGCAGCACCACGGCCGCGATGGCCAATCTTGCCGAGGCGATCCAGGGGCTGGTCGCGCATATGCGCACCGAGCAGCAGATGATCCGGGAATGGGCCGACGGCCAGGGCGAGCAGAACCGCGAGATCAAGCGGCTGCTGGAACGCCTCGCCCGCCAGCCCGAGAAGAGCTAGCCGGGGAGCAAGCCCAAGGAGAAACCCATGGCCCTCGCCCGCTCGCGCCGCAGCGAATCCGGCTTCAACTACTGGCCCGGCTTTGTCGACGCATTGTCGACGCTGGTGCTGTCGATCGTGTTCCTGCTGTCGGTGTTCCTCGTCGTGCAATTCTTCCTGTCGCAGGAGGTCACCGGCAAGGACAAGGCGCTGGAACAGCTCACCGCCAAGATCGCCCAGCTCAACGACCTGTTGTCGCTGGAGAAGCTCTCCAAGCTGACGCTCGACGACCAGGTGGCGCAGCTGCGCGCCGGCCTCGCTTCCGCGGAAGGCGAGCGCGACCGCATGAAGGGGCTCTATGAGGGGCTCGCGAGTTCCGGCAGCGACGCGCAGGGCCGCGCCAACGAGCTCAACAAGGCGCTGGAGTCCGAGA
>NZ_JADFUD010000007.1:0-225993 GCF_054820065.1 Bradyrhizobium sp. UFLA06-06 | reverse complement strand
TTTCCCTCGCGACAAACGCGGGACGCGTTTGCGCGGAGATCATGCTCAAACAAAGAGCTAAAGCGCGATGACGATTCAACCCAATCTCATCGCGCTTTAATGGATCATGAGGGCTGCGGCGATGCCGAACGCCGTGAGCGTTGCAACCGCCAAACTCATCAAGGTTATCGCTACTGGCCTCGGCATGAATATTAAACCCGCTGACGCAGTAAAAGGTTGCCGGTTGCCGGCATTGCCGCGTTCCGCGAAGACGACAACGCACCCCGTAGCGGCCCCGCGAGCAAGGATCCGGATTCCCGGCGGTCAGTGCACGAAAGCCAGCATCAGCGCAAAGGTGACCAGCGCGTAAGTGCTGGTGACGGTGATGCCCAAGTACAGACGCTCCATTGCGGCCTCCTGCCCTCAAGGCGCCGCCCCCGCGCTATCAACCTAGCGCCCGCTCCGGCGCCGGGCAGTTGGAATTCCGGATCATGGTAAATCTACGGGACCGTCCATCCGGGCTAGCCCCTGTAAGCTGCCGGCGCCAACCCTATGGGCTTTGCGTCCGACCGAAGAAGTAACCCTCTCTTTCCAATTGCCGGCCTGTCGGGCTTATCACCGTGCAGAACGTGAAGATGGAGGGCGGCGGCAGCGCCATCGTCGGCAAACGTCATCCGGCATGCGAACGTGGTCGTGTCGGACCAAGAGCCGGCATCCGCGACGCGGGCACTGAGGCCCGCAGGCGCCCGCCGACGGCATGCTGCCGCCGATGGCAGGCGGGACGCACAGGCATGAGCGCTCACAGACATACCGGCCCGATGCCGGCGAGCCCGCGTTGCGGCGCAAAGACCCGGTGCGGCGGTTCATGCCGCGCGCCGGCGGTGCACGGCAAGACGCGCTGCCGCATGCACGGCGGCGCAAAGGGATCCGGCGCCACGGGCCAACCGGAACGCGCGCGGGGACGGCCTTTCACGGGGGATGCGATCGGCGAGCGGAGGCAGGTTCGGGCGTTGTTGGAGGAGGTGCGGAAGTTGCTGAAGGGGATGAAGCGATTGGTTACGGGAACATTTCGCCAGCTCGCGCTGAATGGCTAAGCGAATTATTGGACAGTCACCGTAGTTTCCGCAATTTCGGACCGCCCGAGTGCGGTCCAGGGCATGGTCTGACCCAGCGCCGCAGCTCTGCGATAAATCGGGCAGCCGCATTCAGAAGGGCAGCAAGGCCAAAAAGAGTGAATGGGTCCATGAGCACGCTCCTGAAGGACCACCGCAAATTTCGTCTACGGAAAATGTGGCCCGACGCTTTGTGCTTCGAGTCCTAGTGTGTCCGTGACCTGTTCCGCAAAGAGTTTTTGGTGGGACAGGACCGTCCGTCAGCGCTTCAATCCATTGTTGGAGCCTTGGTGGCTCGCCGGCCACTGGTCTTGAACAACTCTTTCCATGGTTGTTCTCGTCCGAAATCGAGCCATCGTTGAAAATCTGCATCGCTAAGCCACCGCGCCGCGGTGGTTCGAGGAATCCCGGCAAGCAGCTTCAATCTATTTATCGATAGTCGCTCGTTGGGCTTTAGTTCTTGTGCGACCATCATCGCCACATTCTTCTTACGCTCCCGCAGCCGATACTCCGCATCCAGATCGGGTTGTACTCCGCGTAATTGATGCCGGATCAACACGACGAGTGAGGCCGGAACTCGGTAAACATCTTCATTCCAGTCGTAAGCCTCAAAGATGGTCGCGATCAAATAATCAACGGTGGCATCGCTGATCGCCTTGCGACGTCGATCAATAGACCCGGGTCCCTTCTTTGGAAGCTTCTCCCGCTCTGAAAGAAGTTCTAGCAGGCGCACGCACAACGCATCGACACCTGGCTCGACGGCGTCGAGCGCTCCGGCAATCAGATCGGGGTTTATGCCCTGGTCCCTAAAGTCAGCTTCGAGCGCGAATAACGGATCGATTCCTCCAAAGCGAGAGACCTGAATTTCAACCTCTGGAAATTTCTGCCGAATAGATAAGTAATTTTGGATGCTGGCATCTTTTTCATAAGCGACAACGGCATCTACGAACAACTTGAGCTTTTCCGTCGACCAGCTTAGCGACCCGATTCTCGCATGTATCTCTTGTTGTCGCTTTTCCTTACGTCGTGCAAAGGCTTCTGCATCTACTTCGCGCTTAAAGGTCGCTCGTTTCGTGGCGATCAGCTCTTCTAATTCTTCGTCGCGCCGAGACTCTTCGAAAACTGCGATATGAAGCCGTGGCCTGTTTAGCCATTCGAAACGCTCCCGCTTCGCCTTGACAGCCCAAGCATTGAGCAGGCCGCCAGCAAGCGACCTGCGGCCTGAGTTTCCACGCATTCGTCTATTGTCGCTAGTCGGCTCCTCCGGGCCCGCTTTCTTACGATGCACCCGGGTCATATAGAAATCCTCCTCGATTATACGATCGTTGGTTTAGGACCGCATGAGCTTCCAGATTTGAATCCTCCGAAAATTCGAGCAGCACAACCTTCGCACACTGATGCGCCTCCAAACGAAACACCATTGCGACGGTCAACCGGCTAAAATCAATCTCAAGGATCGCTTGGGTGATAGGGCCACTGGACAGCGTTCAACCTCTGCAACAAGTTCTTGGCGTAAGAATGCTCGATCATGTTTGCAAAATCGACTAACCCTCGAATGTGTCGGTACATACCCCAAATCGAATCGAAGCTTCGTTTCTCCGAATGCATTCGCGGACCATATTTTTCCAAGTAAAATAGATGCTGACGTAACGCTGCTCGAAAGCTGCGCGTCAGCCTCGGTTTAGGCCCATCTACCAAGAGACCTAGAACGACCTTTCGACCACCAGGAGGCACAATAGTGGTTTTGGATCGATTCTCCTTCAAGCCAATCTGCCTGAGAGTCCTCGCAACTCGCCGGATCAGTATCCGCCCGTTTTCTCGGCTGAAGTCACCAGTGGTAGAAAAAGTCAGATCGTCACTGTATCGCGTATATCGAACATTCATGGATTTCGCGATTGCTTCAATCTGCTTGTCTGCATCTCGCATGACCAGATTGGAGAGCATCGGACTCGTCGGAGCTCCTTGAGGAAGGTAGCCGATTGCTCCATTCCAATAGCTCGTTATTGGACTTGGATGATTGCGTGCACGCCATGACGGCAACCGATATCGGGAGCTACCGATCGGAGAGTGAGTCGTCAATCGCGCCAATTCAAAGGCGACAAGCGGCTCATAACCAATCTCTTGAAAAACGCGGTAAACTTGAATTTCAGAAATCGAACCGAAGAACGCAGACACATCCATCTTGATGAGCCATCGTGCCCCCGTGTGTCGACTGGCACACTTCAGAATGGAGGCCCCGGGGCTGAATGCAAAACTGCAATGGTGGACCGATTGCTTGCTAAGAATATGCGCGGCGATCCATCGCTGGACCCTCATGAGAGATGGTTCAGGGATGCTAATAAGCCGATGGCCGCCAGAACGCTTCCGGATCCGAAAATGAGTGTAACTTTCTTCGCCGCGGGCAACAATTTTTCGGAGCTTGAAATAGCTTACCCCTACTCGCGTCGCGAGATGATTCAAGCTCAGAACTGCGGGTAGGTCTGGTCTTGCTATCAGTATTCTTTCAATCTGAGCGGCGGCGTTCTGTAGAATTGCGGGATCGACTCCCGCTTCACGGCCGTCCAAAATGAATTGCTGAGAAGACCACGTCATGGGCTACTTTGATGCCGCCGTAGGCGGATGTAAGCACATTCGCCGGAGTCAACGATGGCACTTGGAATGTGTTTACAACCTCCTGCCAAGCGTGAACTGTCTCTTAGGGTAACAGAAATCTGCACCCCGACAGTCATAGCTGATGACTGCCTATGCGTAAGCCTTGCGGCCGACGCGCACTAGCCATGGACGGGTCTCCTCAGCTGTTTTGGATAATACTCGTTTTCGCCGATCATGGGAATCTTTTCGTAGGTAGGGAGCAACGATTTGGCGTAGCTTAGCTCTGCGAGCCCTGCTTTCGTTGGTCGAAGCTTCGGGGTCAAAAACTTCCAATCCACACACAGCTCCAGGATACGAGTACAGTCTCGTGCCGATATGGACGTTGCATGACTGAGGGCAGATCGCGTCCTAACTCCCCTGGCGGCGAGTGCCATTACCGTCAGAACGGCAATCCCAATTGGGCCACGGCGAGACAAGGCACCGGAACCCGCAAGTTTTTTCTGGCCGACGTCGATCATCGTTGCCGTCGGATCTCGCTGAGGGATTCCAGCAGGGAACGCAGATGCTTCGGGTGGCAGGACGGAGCGTTTGGGAAATAGTGGCTCCCAAATGCTGGTAGCAGCTGATGAAGCCCAAAAGATTACGGGGCAATTGTCGGGGCAACCATGCTCGAAGACCAATGTTGCCCCGGTATTGTCGTAGCCACGCGGATCGAACGGATAAGTGGTTCGAGCCGCATACTTGTAAAACACTCGATCAATGGTTTTCCGGAGCGATGACTGCCAGGGTAACGCATTAAATGTCGGACACTCGCGTTCAATGGTAACTTGCACCTTTGCCTTAGTGCTTTCCACCAGCGATCGACCGCCCTCGGTTGCAGAATAGGCTACAGCATGAAAGCGCAGCCATCCAAATGATGTCCATGAACGGATCGTTTTGTTCTTCCATATCGCATTGACATATTCGCTGGTTCGGTGGCCCGACCCGATAAAGTCATCGACGCAAATCAGCGCCGGGCACTTTGCTAGGCGCATCTCTTCGATGCTGGGGTGATTTAAGAATTTGTTCGGTTCCGCACGTGCCAGATTGCGAATTATTGCGGCCACCCGTGCTTCACTGCCTAGGTCATTTGCCGCATCTACGGCTGCCGGCCGCGTAGTGCGATTTACAAACAAGGGCGCCGCAGGATCAACCTCGCGCGTGGCGAAGAGCGCGACCGGACTACGGAATGAAGAAGCGATTCTGTCAATCAACGCAGACAGGCTCCGTTCAAACTCAGTATGAGACACCAAAGTTAGCGCCGCCAAGGCCTTTTCGGCATGTTGCACGTCGGCGACGTCAAACTGATTTAGCCACGCTTTCCCTCGCGGTGTAAATTTTAGCTGGTCTGCGTTGATCGTTGGCGAGGCGGACATTGCAATAGATGCGGTGATTGGCTTCTAATATCTCTTTACAAACTACCCTAGTCTCTCGCAACCACAAGATGCGCGCAATGGTAATAAGGGATTATGCGGCCTCCCGACCCGAAGGGTGATACTGCGCAAAATCAGAATGAAAGTTTGGGGGAAGCACGAAAACAGAAAGAAAAATCAAACCGATGAACGTCCGCATTATGATCCCTACTAGAATCGTCCCCTGTTTCAGCCTTGATGAGCGCTTGGAGCGAAAGGCAGCACCTTGACGCCCGCCCAGTCGAGACAATAGCTGATATGTATCATATAACAGCAACCGCGGCGCCCGGACGGTTTCGAATCCCGGCCATGCCGGTTCGCACGAAGAGCGCGACAGGAGAGCCATGCGTCGAATTGTTGTGACGGTCCTGGGGACGGTGTCTCCGCTCGGCTGTGGCACCGAACTGGTGTGGTCGAGGCTGCTTGCGGGACATTCCGGGCTCACAGCATTGCTGGCGTGGGCGGCCGCGCTGCCGGGGCGCGTTGCAGGTCAGGCCTGACAAGGCCGAGGATGCCGAGGGCGGGTTCGATCCTGATCTCGCAGCCCCGCGCAAGGACCAGAAGAAGATAAACCGCTTCATCCTGTTCGCTCGCCGGACTGAAGCCGTGGCGCAGGCCGGCTGGATGCCGGCCGAGGCGCTGGCGCAGGAGCACACCGCCACCGCTGATCCGGGCTACGCTCGTTGATCGAGATCGCGAACAAAGCGATCGCCGATTTCCGCCGCGACAGCGATTTCAAGACAGCTCCGCGGTGCCGCAACATCGACGGCGAGCACCGCCGGTAACTGAGTCCGCTGGCCTGTCCCGCGCGTCTCAATCCGGAATCCGTTCTATTTTCAGAAACAAATTTCCGGCGGAAATGGCGGCCCGGGTATGCCATCACTGCAAAATTCATTGCTCGATAGACGGCACGACCCAGGATTAATTTCATGATTGTGCGGGGACTTCTTTTTGTCATCCTCGCCGTTTTCCCGGCAGGCGCAATTGCCAGAAGCTGGTTTCTCAACGGATTGGGGAGCAGCGGTATTTATCACATCTGGGAGTTCGGCGACGATGGCCTGGTGTCGAGCCTGACGCCGGCGCTGTCGCCGCCCGATGGCGTTCTTCATTTGGCGTGGCCATCCGCGATCGCGCCGGATGCGCATACCCGGCGTCTTTATGCGTCAGCCTATACGACCGGCTGGTTTCAGCTGCGGCTCTGGACGTCGACAAACGAAGGCGCCTGGATCCCGCAAGGAATCGCCTTCCAGTCGGACGCGTCCGAGCCTGGCGGGATCGGCCCCGCGCAGGTGGTGTATGAGCCCGGAGCATCCGAACCATACATGATCTATTACCTCGACCGCGCGTCGAAGCAGATCAAGCTGGCCACCAGCGTTGACGGCATGACATTCACGCGCCACGGCGCCGTGATCACCCCCTCACTGCCGGAGGAAGCGTCCGGGCTGTCGATCAGCTATGCCTGCCGGCGCGCGAACGGTGAATATGTCATCTTCTATCACGGCTACTACAACAACACGCAGAATGCAGTCGCGCTGGTTGCCACGGCAGATAACCCGCATGGCCCGTTCACGAAAAAGACCGTCATTGCGCGACCCGATGGTTTTGTATCGACGCTTTCCGCCAACCGTCTCAATGCAACCGCCAGGTCGGACGTCGCGGTGCCGCTGGGGATTCCCCTGCTGGTCGGCGGCGGCACGGCAAGACAGGAGGCCAACGTCGCAATCAAGCAGGATGAGACGACGATCTGGTTCGAGCGGCCATTCGTGTTCGATCACGTATCGGATCGCCTGGTTTCGGTCTCGCGAAACAAGGTGGAGCTGTCCTACGCCCAGGAGCAACAGGACGGCAGTTGGCGCGGGATCTTCTCGTTCTATAATCCAGACCCAGGCGTCGCTTCAGAATATACGACGGAGGGCAGCGCCCGATCCCTGACCGCGCCATGGTCGTATTCGAGAACCGGATTTCGTTTCAAGCCATGGTATCGCGGCGGAGAAAATTCGACCGAGAACCCGACGCCGCTTCTCAGCAACGACGCGTGTTCAAGCTAGAATGGCGGCCGCATCGCGGCTCCGACCTTAATGGTCGAGATGACGCCTCCGCTTTCGGCGTGACCGTCCACGGTTCGGCTGCGGCCGACGAGGCAGCCGCTGGGCTGACCGAGGACCATCCGCTTCAGTCCGACTATTCGCGGAGCTGTTCCTGGAGGCCGTTGCGCAATCGAGGGCGATCTGCCAGTTTTCAACCTTTAATAGACGGGCGATCCATATCGCGGGCACAGGATGCGACATGTCTGTCAGCGTGAGGCCAAGACCCGGACACGGAGCGCGTGAAGACGTCTGATGCCCGAAACAGGTGAATTTCAAAAATCCAGTTCGACCGACTTGCAGCGCGCCTTCGCGCAGGCTGTCGCGCTGCATCAGCGGGGTCAGTTGGCGGCAGCAGAGAAGATCTATGAAGACATTCTCCGACAGCAGCCGGACAATTTCGATGCGCTGCATCTGCTGGGCCTGATTTCCGCGCAGACCGGCCGTAGCGAGCGCGGCGTCGACCTGATCCGGCGAGCGATCAGGCTCAACGGCAACGTCGCGGACGCGCACAGCAACCTCGGCAACGCGCTGCGCGCGTTGCGCCGCTTCGACGAAGCGCTCGCGAGCTTCGACAGGGCGATCGTGCTCAGGCAAGACCTTGCGCCGGCGCTCTACAATCGCGGACTTACGCTCGCGGAGGTTGGGCGCCACGAGGAGGCGCTCGCAAGCTACGATCGCGTGATCGCGCTGGTGCCTGACCATGCGGATGCCCATCGAAACAGGGGCGCCGCGCTGAGAAAGCTGGAGCGGCCTGAGGAGGCCCTGGCGAGCCTGGACAAGGCGATTGCGCTCAAGCCCAACGATGCCGGTGCACACAACGATCGCGGCAACGTGCTCAACGACCTCAAGAGGTTCGATGATGCGCTCGCGAGCTACGACCGGGCACCGGGAATCGCCGGCGCGTGTTACAACCGGGGCAACGTGCTGGTCGATCTGGACCGTCTCGAAGAGGCAGTTGCGAGTTACGACAAGGCGATCGCGCTCCAGCCCGACTATGCCGAGGCGTACAACAATCGCGGCTCGGCGCTGTTCAGGCTCAGGCATCATGACGCGGCGCTCGCCAGCATCGACAAGTCGATCCAGCACAAGGGCGACGATGCGGCTGCCTACGCCAACCGCGGCAAGGTTCTATCCGTTCTGGCGCGCTATCCCGAGGCACTCGCCGCCTATGACAAGGCCGTCGCGCTCAAACCGGACCAGGCCGACATCGAAGGCTATCGCCTGCACGCCAAATCTCACATTTGCGACTGGGCCGACTTTGACGCCGAGTGCGACCAGCTTATCGAGTTGATCAGGACTCGGAACGCGACGACGCCGCCATTTCTGTTTTGTAGCGTTCCCTCATCGACCGCCGACCAACTGCTATGCGCCACGCGATGGACCGCGAAGAATCATCCGCCATCTGCAAGCCAGCGCTGGCGGGGCGAGCGCTACGATCACGATCGAATTCGCATCGGCTATTTCTCGTCGGATTTTTGCAACCACGCGACATCGCTCTTGATGGCAGGGATGTTCGAGTGCCACGACCGGTCGAAATTCGAGACGGTGGCAATCTCATGGTCGCCCAACGACCCCTCGGAGATGCGTCGACGGCTGGAGGCGTCGTTCGATCGATTTGTCGAGGTCCGGGACATCAACGACGATGCGGTCGCCGACCTGATCAGACAATTGGAAATCGACATCCTGGTTGATTTGAAAGGCTTTACCGCGGGATCCCGCACCAGAGTCCTTGGCCGCCGGCCTGCACCCATCCAGGTCAATTATCTGGGTTACCCCGGAACGCTCGGTGCCCCGTTCATCGACTACATCATCGCCGATCGCACCGTGATCCCGGATCACCATCGCGAATTCTACAGCGAAAAGGTGGTCGCCCTGACCAACAGCTATCAGGCCAACGACGACAAACGCGTCATTGCCGATCGCGTGTTTACGCGCGGCGACGTCGGGCTGGCACCGACGGGCTTCGTGTTCTGTTGCTTCAACAACAACTACAAGATCACGCCTGACATGTTCGATCGGTGGATGAGGATTCTCGGCCGCGTCGAGGGCAGCATGTTGTGGCTCCTCGAAGCCAATGCCGACTCTGCCGCAAATTTGCGAAAGGAGGCGGCCGCGCGTGGCGTGGCTGCGGAGCGCCTTGTATTCGCACCGCGTATGTCGTTACCCGACCATCTCGCACGCCATCGCCTCGCCGGCCTGTTCCTCGACAGCACTCCCTACAACGCCCACACGACCGCCAGCGATGCGCTATGGGCCGGCCTGCCGGTGCTGACCATTCTCGGCGACACGTTTGCCAGTCGGGTCGCGGCGAGCTTGCTCCATGCGGTCGGCCTGCCCGAGCTCATTGCGGAATCGCCGGACGCTTATGAGCGCATGGCGGTCGATCTGGCGACCCATCCCGAGAAGCTCGCGGCGCTCAAAGCCAGGCTGGCGGCCAATCGGCTAACGGCACCGCTGTTCGACACCAAACGTTTCACCCGACATATCGAGGCCGCCTACACCGCGATGTATGAGCGTCACCAGGCGGGCATTGCGCCGGACCATATCGTCGTCCCGGCGTGATCGTTGCTGCCTATCTGCAGTCGCTCATCCGCGTAGTCGAGGTCGAAGACACCGCGATCCGGATCAAGGGGAGCAGGAATGGGCTCGAAAAGCCGGTATTGGCGACGCGAAAGGGCCGTTCGCGTTCGCGGCCAATGCAAGAAGCACAGCGCTCTTGGCATTCTGGGTCGCCATTCCAGCCAGCCGGTTTGAGACTGTTCGTCCAACCGTCGAGGCGGCCCTGGTCGAATGCCGTGACGAGCTTCTTTCCCGCGTTACTCGATCGCGCGACGGAGGGAGCGTTTACGGTGACAGTGCGCTAGAGCATTTTCGGTTCTGATTGAATCAGAACCGAAGCTCTAGATTCTTGTTTTGACGCGTTTTCTTCACGCGAACCGGTGTCCACTTCGCTCGAAAACGCTCTAAATCGCCGACGAGGTTAAGTGCACGGCCACCGCAATTGTCCCTGAAGGTGCCCCTATGATCGATTGCCCGACGCATTCTGCTCGTCAGCTTGCGCCCGCCATTGCTTGACGAGATCGCGTCTGCGACCGGGATAGCGCTCCTTCAACGGCTTGATGCGCGCGATCCGGTCTGCGCGGAAGGTTCGGAAATCCTTTCGCAGCTCACACCAGCCCGCGATGATCCGCCGGGCCTCGAAAAAGCCGAGCATAATTGGCCAGATGACGCGCGCAGTCTCCGCTCCCTTTGGGTCCCGATAGACAATGCGGAGCTTATGCTGCTCGCGCATCGCCTGGCGGAGCATCTGAAGATCCACGGACGCAGTCCTGGGCGCCCTGCGGCTGACGTGAAAGCTCCTGTCGTCCACCCTGTCGCGCAGTTCGGCAGGAAGCACCGCGCCGATCTTGGAAAGCGCATTGTGTGCTGCGAATGCCAACCCCTCGTCCGTTTGCCGTTGCACCCATTGTACGCCCAGTGCAACCGCCTGAATCTCTTCTTCGGAGAACATCAGCGGAGGCAGGAGAAAGCCGGGGCGCAAGACGTATCCGATGCCCGGCTCTCCTTCGATCTCCGCCCCCAGCGCCTGCAAGGCGGCAATGTCGCGATAGATCGTCCGCAACGAAACACCGGCCTCGTGCGCAAGGTGCATACCCGATACCGGACGCGAATGACGCCGGAGCACCTGCATGAGATCGAAGAGCCGTTCACTTTTGGACATGGAAGCAGTCTAGCACGCTCATGCCAGGAATTGGCAGCAGCCTGTCAGCCGACTGCGACGAGCCCTTTCCCGGCAATCTTCCGGCCTTTTTCGAGGGTCGTAATCAGCGTGATCGCACCGCCGAGCGGCACGGTTTCAGCAATCGGCAGCCTTAACTTCCCTTCTCCGGCTGCATCGGCAATGCCATCGAGAATGTCCGCGCGCGGCGTACACACGATAGGCTTCAGTCGCCGGTTAAAGGCCGATCGGAGAAACTTCATCGGGGTCGGGTCGATGTCCGCGAAGACGCCGTTCCTGCCCGCGAGGCGCAGACCGACCGCTGTCGGCATGATGGCCGCGGTGTCATAGACGACGTCGA
Source organism: Bradyrhizobium sp. UFLA06-06 (assembly GCF_054820065.1). Lineage (NCBI taxonomy): Bacteria > Pseudomonadati > Pseudomonadota > Alphaproteobacteria > Hyphomicrobiales > Nitrobacteraceae > Bradyrhizobium > Bradyrhizobium sp. UFLA06-06. The sequence goes on along the minus strand of NZ_JADFUD010000007.1, from coordinate 214,693 downwards.
ACCGATCACGGAGCGTCGACAGTTCAGTCTTGCGATAATCAAACACCTTCTGGAGGCCGAGATCACGAGCCCTTTGCATGGCTCCCGCGCTGCAACTGCCTGCAACAGTAGCGCCAAGCATCCTCGCAATCTGCACCGCGGCCTCGCCAACCGCGCCGGTACAGCCATTGATGAACACCGACTGGCCGCGCCTGAGGTCCGCCTTGTCTATCAGACCATTCCAGGCCGTGACGCCCGGCGTCCCGAGGCAAGCCGCGTCCGCGAAGGACACGGATTCGGGCTTCTTCGCGAGAAAGCTCTCGCTGGTGACGACCCCTTCGCCAAGCGCGCCACTCTCCTTGAGCCGCGCGAGACCAAAAACGGCATCACCCGGTCTGAAGCGGGTCACCCCGCTACCAACCGAAACCACGATCCCGGAGAAGTCACTGCCCATGGCGCGTGGAAAGACCTTGCCCGTTATCATCTTCAGATAGCCGTTGCGTACCTTCCAATCGATGGGATTGATTGCGGCGAAGTTGACCTTCACCGCGACCTCGCCCCTACCCGGCGATTGGGGCGCGACATCCTCGAGCTTCATGGTCTCGGGGCCGCCATATGCGTAGTATTGAATGCGTCTCACGATACGCTCCGTCGACAAGGTCAGTGGGGCTGGACCGTCGCCGCGTAAGCAGCGAACGGTGCCGCATCATAAATCACGCGCGTGGAAGCGATCTTGCCGTTCTCGACCGTGAGGTGCTCGGCCACGATGGCATTCGCCACGGGATGCGTATCCGCGTCATAAACGATCACAGCCTCCGCATCGTCGCCGAAAGCGGCGAGAAGCGTCAGCTTCTTGATCATTCGCGAAAACCCTTGATGAAAGCCGCGAAACGCCGCGCTCCCGTTGAGTTCTCCGCGCGGCGAGTTGCAAACGATGTCGTCGGCGGAGATGGAGACGATCTTGTCCGCATCCCTGCTTGCCATTGCATCGAAGTAGGTGTGGGCTACAGCCAGCGCCTTGCCGTTACGTTCAGTCATCACGTATTCCTTTTCCTGAGGTGATGGACTGAAGCTAACGGGTACCACTGACAGATTTTGTCAGCATGATATAAAACCATGAAATCGCTTATTTTTGCGCCCAATTGCCAATAAATTACGATCATCATATATAAAAGGAGGACCGGCCACGCCGGCAAGAGCGACAGGAGAACCATGCGTCGAATTGTTGTGACGGGCCTCGGGACAGTGTCCCCGCTGGGCTGTGGTAGCGAACTGGTGTGGTCGAGGCTGCTTGCGGGGCATTCCGGGCTCACGGCATTGCCGGAGTGGGCGGCCGCGCTACCGGCGCGCGTCGCAGGACAGGTTCCTGACAAGAGCGACGATGCCGAGGGCGGCTTCGATCCCGATTCCGCAGCCCCGCGCAAGGACCAGAAGAAGATGGATCGGTTCATCCTGTTCGCGCTGCTCGCAGCAGCCGAGGCCGTGGCGCAGGCCGGCTGGATGCCGACCGAGGCACTTGCGCAGGAGCGAACCGCCACCGTGATCGCATCCGGGATCGGCGGATTTCCGGCGATCGCAGACGCCGTGCGCACCGCGGAAAAGAGCGGCCTGCGCCGGCTGTCGCCGTTCACCATTCCATCGTTCCTGGCAAATCTCGCCGCCGGGCACATCACGATTCGATACGGCTACAAGGGTCCGATCGGCGCGCCGGTAACCGCCTGCGCCGCGAGCGTTCAGGCGATCGGCGACGGGGCGCGCCTGATCAGGTCCGGCGAAGCCGACATTGCGGTCTGCGGCGGCGCGGAGGCCTGCATCGATCCCGTGAGCCTTGGCGGCTTTGCGGCGGCGCGGGCGCTTTCGACGTCGTTCAACGACACGCCGGCGCGCGCGTCGCGGCCGTTCGACCGCGACCGGGACGGCTTCGTCATGGGCGAAGGCGCGGGCGTCCTCGTCATCGAGGAGCTCGAACACGCGCTTCGGCGCGGCGCGAAGCCGATCGCCGAGCTCATCGGCTACGGCACGACGGCGGACGCCTATCACATCACCGCGGGCCCGGAGGATGGCGACGGCGCCAGGCGCGCGATGGAGGCGGCGCTCCGGCAGGCTGGCTTGCAGCCCGACGAGGTCCAGCATCTCAACGCGCATTCGACATCGACCCCGGTCGGCGATCTCTCCGAGCTCGAGGCCATCAAGCGTGTGTTCGGGCGCGAGGGAAAAGTTGCCGTCAGCGCGACCAAATCGGCGACGGGACATCTGCTCGGCGCCGCCGGCGGCGTCGAGGCGATCTTCACGATCCTGGCGCTGCGCGACCAGGTCGCGCCGCCCACGCTCAATCTGGAGAACGCCGATTCCGCAGCACAGGGCATCGACCTGGTCGCGAACGTCGCACGGCCGATGGCGATCGAACACGCGATCTCGAACGGCTTTGGATTTGGCGGCGTCAACGCCAGCCTGGTGTTTCGACGGTGGTCCTGAGCCGGTCGCGTCAAAACAAGAATCTAGAGCCCCGTTCCGATTCCATCGGAGCGGGAAAAGCTCTCGAATTGCCTAACCGCCCGCCGCTGCGTTGCGCACGCCAATCCGTTCCCCGTCCTGCTTGCGGACGTAGAGATGACGTTCCAGCACGGACTGCATGTTCTCGAACATCGAATAGAGATCGTCGCAATAGACCGACGGATTGTCGAAACCGTTCTTCGTGGAGAAGCGGTGCGGAAGATAGCCTCCGCCGCAGGCGTTCATGAACCTGCACTGCCGACATTTCTCGCAAAGATTGACTGAAGCGTCGCGCGCGGCTTTCCAGCGAGGCTCGTTCCTGACGTCGTCGATCGCGTGATCGAAGATGTTGAACCTCGTGTTGGTGAAACCGTCACCCGCAATTCGCAGCACGTCGTGGGCCTCCACCGTGCCGTCAGTCATGACCGTGCAAAGCTCGACCGGCTTGTGGCCCACACCTTCAGTCGGCGCGTTGTTGCCGATCAGGGCAGCGACCATGTCGGAAATGATGCGAACATTCGATGTCGGCGTCGTGCGATTGGCTTCGAGCCACAGGTCGAAAAGACCGTTATAGAACGGGGCAATGGACGACGGCTTCTCGTCCACCGTCGCGTCGGGAATCATGATGTCGTAGTTGGAGATGCCGCACGCCGCGAAAAAATCCGCATACTCCTGCGGCGCGTGAGCCGGGTTGCAAACCGCGAGGGCGATCACGCCGATGTCGCGCGAGACCAGCATGCGGGCGGCACGTTCCACGGCGGCATGGGTGCCGGTACCTTGAAACGTCTTGCGATGAGCGTCGTGAATATGTGCCGGCCCATCGATGCTGATCGCCACCGAAATATTGCGTGCCTCGAAGCAGTCGAGCCATTCATCATCGATCAGGACGCCATTGGTCGTCACCGCGATGGGGATCTCACAGCCGGTCCGGGATGAAACGCCCTCGCAGGCCTCCGCAAAACGGTGAAAGTTATCGACGCCCCAAAGCAACGGCTCACCGCCGTGCAGGATCACGGGAAAGTCGACGAGGGAGTATCTGGCGACGTGCTGCTCAAGGCGCAGCAACAGCTGCTGCAGCACCTCCGCACTCATCAGCTTGGGCTTGTCATAGACCGCAGCGTCGCGAAACCAGTAGCAATAGGAGCAATCGATGTTGCACCTCGCCGCTACCTTGACCAGCAACTGCGTGATCGGCTGCTCCTGGAACGCGACGGAATTTGAAGCGTCAACCGACATACGGATACCAGCGAGCTGCGATCGGCCTAGATCATGATGCGTTTCCACGGAATCGCATCATGATCTCATCTTTGTTTGAGCATGATCTTTTCGGAAAACCGGTTTCCACTTTTCCGGATCATGCTCTAGTAGCCCCTGACGAAGCCACCTCGTCGGAACGCGCCTGCTCCGGGATAATATCCGCCGGCCCTGCGAAATGCGCCGGCGCCCGGATAGTAGCCGCCACCCCTGCGAAAGCCGCCCGCATAGGGCCCCCTGGCAAAGGCCCCGCGCCTGAAGTAGACCTGAGTTGCCTGGGGCTGGTCGGAAATCACCCCCAGCTGGAAGCCCTGTACGTCTTGAGGGCTCTGTTCTTGAAAGCTCTGTTCTTGCGGGCTCTGTTCCTGAGCGCTCTGTTCATGAAGGCTCTGCTCGCGCACACCACTCAGCAATGCGTCGATACCCTGATGATCGCTTTCGATTGTCGCACCCGGCCCGTGCAGTTGCAGCAGGCTCGCCAAGACCGTCAGCGTAATCGCCATCGTCGAGCTCCTTTTCGCGATACCACAATCGAACGAAATGTCGGCGCGTGCCTTACGCCGGTCGAGCAACTGAAAGTATAGCAGCGGATTTGCAGCGGAGTCTAGGTATCGCGTCTGCGCTGATCGGTTCGCACGGGGTGAACGACCAAGGCACGCTCTCGCGCGCGCCGGCTTTCGCGCATCGGGCTCGATCCGGATCGACCTGGCGGTCCTCGCGCGATCCCGTTCCGAAAGACCTGCTTCCGAAAGACCTGCGCAATCGCTCATGCGTTTGATCGCGGCCAACGGCGCCGCAATCTGAAGCGGGAGCCGTAGGCATGCGCTCGCAATGGCCGCTTTTGCAGGCCGAAGCGGGTCAGTCCGGGTTTGCGGATGAGGGCTCAAATGGCGCTCCCTAGGGATGGGGCAGAAATGAGTGATTTCAGTGGGTTAAAGAAAAGTTTGGGCAGCAACTGCCTTATTGCTTTTCAAAGCGCTTCAGAACGGCTGCCCAAACGTACCCTATAGGCGATGAAAGCCGCGCCTCGCCGCCAATGCCGCAAACTCAACGGCGACGGCAGTTGAGCACCTCGCCGCGCCTCATGGCGTCCAGGCGCCGTCGTTACGACTGCAAATCACTTCAAGCGGAAAACTTCACTCATCCAATTTCTTGCTCAGTTCAGCATCGAGCTTGTTCCGGTCGACAGACTGAAAGAACGTGATGGGTCTGCATTTTCCTTCGAAATCCGCGAGGACGACGGCTGTCCACGGACTCGTGGTCTCGCCCGAACCGTCGCGGGTGTCCGGCATGACCTTGCGAGCAGCGATCACATACCAAGCGCGACCAGCCGTTGCCGCCTTCGCAGCCGCAGCGAACTCATCCAATATTCCACGCAGATTTTTGCGCATTTCTTCTTCAGTGTCACCGCGGAGGTATTTTCGAGCCGACTTTCCCGCCTCCCCGTACTCATGATGAATGTTCAACTGCAGTCGGGCATCGTCCACTTCGATCTTGGTCACCCGTGCCACCGCTCCGCCTTCGCGAAGATAGTCTCGCACCCGGACGTCGCAGGCAAAAAATCTGTCCGTGGGAGCGGCGCTGGCAGCAGGGGAGACCGCGGCAAGAGCCCGGGTGCTCCTTTTTCTAGAAGCAGCATCCGCAGGCATCGCGGCGATGGCGGCGCTGATGAGCGCCACGGCAAGCACGACTGGAAGAGGGGCATTCATGGGTGCGCTGCCAATACGGACTTTTTAAAACGCGCTGGCCGCAGCGTTGGTTCCGCGGCGCGGCCGGTCGGAGCAGTGCTGAGGGCCCGGAGAAGCGGGCGGCGGCGCCTCGGGAACTTTTTCCTCAATACAGGCTTATTCAATATTGTTCGGGACCTTACGGGGGCGGCTTTTCGACCGTCGGCAGGTCATGGACTCGATTCTCATCAAGATCTTCGCCACGGCGCTTGCCTTCAGCCAGGTCACTACCCGGCCGGATGGGGTCAAGACTGAGTTCGATGCGGTGCGCGACCGCGTCGAGGTGGCGCAGCTTTTGAGTGCCGGCTGCGTCCACATGCGCAAGGCTTTCGACATCGAGGACATCAACCTGGACGATCTGATTGCCACTGCCATGGATGACAAGGAGGCGTTGAGCAGCGAGATCAGGGCACTCAAAGGACTGAATCTGGCCGACCTCCACGTAGCCTACAGGCAGTTCTGCAAGGTCGAAAAAGTTGAAGGCTCTCCGGTCGATCTCGGTCAGGTCATCGCTTTCTACAACAGCGCGGTCAAGGATCTGCCCGACGCCGTGCAGCTTAAAGACCTCAGGCTTCCTGTCACCAGCGTCATCCTCGACAACAAGAGCCAGCGCCTTGCCGAGATTTACGCGCCGAACAATCGCCGCATCTGGGTCAAGCTTGCGGATATCCCAGAAGCGGTGCGCAACGCTTTCATCGCCGCCGAGGACAAGCGCTTCTTCCAACACACCGGCATTGACGAGCGCGGACTGGTCCGCGCCTTCATCGGCAACTTCACGCAGCCGGGCCGGCCGCAGGGCGGCTCGACCATTACGCAGCAGGTCGCGAAGAACCTGCTGGTGGGCAACGACATCACCTACGAAAGAAAACTGCGCGAAATGATCGTTGCCTCGCGGATCGAGCGCGCCCTGACCAAGGCAGAGATCCTCGAGCTCTATCTCAACTCGATTTATCTCGGTCGCGGAGCCTGGGGCATCGAGATGGCGGCGCGCAGCTATTTCGGCAAACCAGCCAAGGCGCTCTCCGCAGTCGAGGGCGCCCTGCTCGCCGGGCTCGCCAAGGGACCGAATTACTTCAATCCCGACCACCACCCTGAGCGCGCGCGCGAGCGCCTTGCCTATGTGCTGAGCCGCATGCAGGATGACGCCATGATCGACGCCGCCGCGGCGCAAGTAGTATTGCCGCAATTCGTGGAGTACCGGCCGACGCGACGGGACTTCGGCTTTCACTTCGTCGATCACATCGGCCGCGAGGCAAAGATGGTCGCGGGCCTCGATACTCTCACCAATTCCTCCTACACGGTGCGCTCGACCGTCAACTCTGCCTTGCAGCGCGTAGTCGAAGCGACATTGCAGGAGGGCCTCGCGCGGTACGAGCTGAACACCGGTCGTTACAAATTTGAGGGACCCGAGGCGAATATTTCCGATGCTGTCCGTCTGATTGCGGCAGACCCGAGGGCCACCGAACCGGCTTGGCGCGTGGCGTTGAAGACGACGCGGCTACCTCTCTATGACGTTCACTGGGAAGCGGCGGTCATCCTGGAGAATACGCGTGGCAAGCGCGGCCATGCGATCAACGTCGGTCTGACTGACGGAAGCATCCTGCCGCTGAACACCTGGAGCGATGCGATCCGGCGCGGTCTCAAGCCGTACGACGTGGTCTACGTACAGGTGCGCGAAGCCAAGGGTAAGCAAGCGGCGCTTGCCGATCTGCGCATTCGACCGGCCGTGCAGGGAGCGGCGCTCGTACTCGGGAACGAAAGCGGCCGCATTCTCGCGATGGCGGGCGGCTTTTCGTATCCGGCAAGCCAGCTCAACCGCGTCGTCCAGAGCCTGCGGCAGCCCGGCTCCACCTTGAAGCCGCTGACCTACCTCGCCGCCCTTCGCAAGGGATTGCAGCCCAACACGCTGGTGATGGACGAACCCATTACGCTGGCGCCGATCGGGGCGACGGTTCACGCGCGCCAGCGCGATTTCTGGTCGCCGAAGAACTACGACGGCGGCGCTATGGGCCCCATTACACTGCGGCATGCGCTGGAAAACTCTCGGAATCTTGCCACCGTGCAACTGCTCGCGACCGGTCTCGACGACAGCGCCGAGCGAGGCCTCGACCGGGTCTGTGATGTCGCGATGGAAGCGCAACTCTACAAAGAATGCACGCGCCACTATCCGTTCGTGCTCGGTGCCCAAGCAGTGCGGCTCATCGATCTTGCGGCGTTCTATGCAGCGATCGCCAACGAAGGCGCACGACCCCAGCCCCATGCGATCGAAACGATCGAACAGGACGGTCGCCCAGTCTACCAGCACGATCCGCATGCGGTCTCCTGGATCGGCCCCGCCGACCGCGCATCGTTTTACCAGCTGAAGTCAATGCTGCAGGGCGTGCTCGCGCGCGGAACCGCGCGCGTGGTAAAACATCTCTCGCCCTATGTCGGCGGCAAGACTGGTACCACTGATAATTCGGCAGATGCCTGGTTCGTCGGTTTCACAAATGACGTCACCATCGCCATCTGGGTCGGCTACGACAACGGCGACGGCGGGCGCCGCACGCTTGGGCCCGGCCAGACCGGAGCGAAAGTAGCGCTGCCGATGTTCGAGCCGATCGTGCAGGCAGCCTGGGACCTGCACGCTCCGAGGACGGTGTTGAACGGCCCTTCGCGCGAAGCCATGCATCAGCTCGTTGCTCTGTCGATCGATCCTTATACGGGCGATCCGGCATCGGCCGGCTCCGGGCGCGCTTTCACCGAGTACTTGAAGAGGGATCCATCGGGCAGAATCAATGATTCGCGATTTCGGATTGTCTCGCGTGCAGAACGCTACGCCTATCGTGGCGGTCAGGACGAAAACGACGGGCCATTCCAGCAGTGGTCCCACGATAACCGCCTTTACGGCGATAACCGGCCGCCATTTCCATTCCCGACCTGGCGTCTTGGCCCGCGCGAATATCCCTCCTCGCGCGGATATCCCGATGACGAGGACCGCCTCCCGCGACCGCCGCTTCGAGTCGATCCCGATTATTTCTGGCGGCGGCTGAATTGAGCATTGACGCCATGAGACTCTACCGTGCCGCTGCCCTCATCGCCGCCTGCGTGGCCGCCTGCACGGGCGCGGAAGCGCAGGAATTCCAGTTGGAGGACGTGCCCGGAGCCGCCAGCGTTCCGATCACGCAGATCAAACCGCTCACGGTCATCTTCGCCGACCAACGCAACGACAAGCTCGCCGATTCCTCGACCGGGCTCATTCCTTTCGACGATTGGGCTCGCTCACGTCCGGTTCAGCGGCGCTTCCTCTCACTCTTCCCGACCTTCGTTGAGCCCACGCTCAACCAACAAGCGAAGCTAAAGCTCTCGGTCTACCAGGCGGAGGCGCGGTTTCGACTTCCAAGATCGGCAGCGGCAATGGATCTGTCGCGGTATGCGAGTGTCGCGTTCCTCGAGCAGATCGATCCGGCAGTCAAGCACCGGCCGATCACGACGGGCGATGCTGTTCCCAACAAGGACGCGGGCGCCGCGCACAACCGTCCGCCGAATCGCCGCTGGTGCGAGGACGCGAAGGCGATCTGCGTGCAGTCCCGCTACATGTTCGAAGGGAAAATTCCGTCGGGCATTCAGCTTGCCAACAAGCTGCGCGAGGAGAGCAAAAAGCCCATTCCGGATTTCATCGAGTTCCAGAGTGAGATCATGTTGGTCACGCAGCCGCTCCTTGCCGAGCTGCCGAGCCTGACAGGGCTCGATTCCACAGTCACCAGCGCGCTCGAGCAGAACATCTTTTGGGTCAACCAGGTCATCCAGTTCGGCAAGCTTCTCGCGGTTCTGCAACAGCATCCGACCGAGCGGGAAGCCGCCATCGCAACGGTCTATATCCTGATTGCGGTCAGGAACGACGTGCTGAACAAGCAAAGGGAATACAGCAATACACCCATTCTGCGGAACCTCGTGCCCGCGCAACTGCTGATGGGCAAGAGCTCCTTCAACAGCGGCGATTCGCTGAGCGCCGGCCTGCCGAAATACGCCAGAAGCCGCATCAAGGCGATCGCCGACATGATGGAGCGGGAATGAGCAAATCGTGTGTGGCGACGAATGGACGCCGGTAGATGGACAAATCGCGTTGCAGTCGACAGGCGTCTAAGAAACCCCGAAGAACTGGCAAACAGTCACCGAGCCGGGGTAAGACTGCTGCCCACCACCGCTTGCAAGATCAGTCGATCGACGGGTTGACACTCCCGATCGGGACTCACATCGCAAAATGTCGTGGAATATCGCGTATTTGGCGCTCCCTAGGGGAATCGAACCCCTGTTTCAGCCTTGAGAGGGCTGGAAACAGTTTCCGCCGGAGTTCGCAGTCGTTCGTCATAATATAGCCTTTTCAATAGTTTAGATAGACATCGTTCTTCGTTGTTCGGCTTTGTACGCCGATGCTTATTCGACGGATATTCGACGACTCCGGGTTCGTATGCCATGACAAAGACGCTCACTGAGGCTCAGATCACGACTGCCAAGGCGCGCTCGAAACTGGAACTTGGCGTACATTGGCGCCGCCTCGATGCCGGGGCGCATCTTGGCTATCGCAAGGGCAAGCGGAGCGGCGTTTGGTTCGTGCGCTGGCGCAATCACCATGAAGGAGCCAACTACAAGCAGGCGCCGGTCGGCATCGCCAACGACGTCAACGACAAACTTGCCGAAGGCACGCTGACTTTCGAGCAGGCGGTGACACAAGCGCGGGAACACGTCACCCGGTCCAGAACAGAAGCGGCGGCCCAAGCCGCCGGACCGGCACCCACCGTGCGGACGGCTGTAGAGACATACATCAGGGAACGTAATGCCCGTGATAGCCGACGGGCCGGTCGCGAGGTTCGATCCGATGCTGGTCACCGCTTACGGCGTTACGTTCTTGGTCAAGAGCAGCGTGGTAGCCAGGAAGCCGTTGAGGCCGCCTCTCTCGCCGCAGTCCATCTACACGCGCTACAGGAAGATGATCTTTTGACGTGGCGCGAGGGCCTTCCTGTAGAATTAAAGGCGACGACAAAACAGCGGCTCATAAACGACCTGAAGGCCGGGCTGAATGCAGCATGGCCTCGCCTGTCGGCGGAACAAAAGAAGCTGAACCCGACATTCCCTTCGATTGTGAAAGACGGGTTTAAAGCTGAGCGCATCGATGATGATGATGAGGCATCAGTCGCCCGAGATAACCAGGTCCTTACGGATGCGCAAATCGGCACCCTACTTCGAGCCGCGCGCGAGATCGACGATGAGCAGGGATTTGAAGGCGACCTACATCGCATTGTCGTGTGCCTTGCAGCCACGGGTGCGCGATTTGCGCAGGCGAGGCGGATGCGCGTCAGTGATGCACAACGGGAAGAGCAGCGCTTGATGGTACCAGGTTCCTACAAGGGACGTGGTGGCAACGGTGGCTCCGTTCCAGTTCCGGTGGGCGAAGATGTCATCGAACTCCTGTCGCCAGTCATTTTAGATCGCCCAAAAGAGGCGCCGTTGTTCGAGCGATGGAGCTACGAGCAGGAGGCCGGCAGCATCGTTTGGAGAAAGTCAGAACGCGGTCCTTGGAAGACGGCAGAACTTACTCGTCCGTGGCACGCCATCCGCGATCGCGCAGCGCTACCAGGGGCCATTCCCTATGCGTTGCGACATTCCAGCATCGTTCGCGGCTTACGAAACCGGCTCCCTATTCAACACGTTGCTAAGCTGCACAACACTTCCGTGAAAATGATCGAGCGACATTACGCGAAATATATCTCAACGGCGTTGGAAGATCTCGCGCGGGCGGCAGTTGTCCCCCTAGTACCGCGGCACGCCGAAAATTCGGTTGGGCGTGGATGATCAATGAGACGCGCTCGCCGGCGAACGCTCACTCTTAGTGGCTTCCACCACACGCCTGATAGTATCAGGCTTCAAGACTCGCGGCTTTTCGGACTGAGCCAGTGTAGTCGTCCGTGAAGATCGGCTAAGCGATTGAGGCAGAATCGCATTTGCTGGTGTGGACTGTTTTTGGATTGCAAGGTTTTGATGTTTCGAGCCTCGGAACCTTGCAATTTCATTTTCAGGATTCAGTCGAATCGCCAGTCATGATTCCGTGGTCGCGTCGGAGGTGACGATGCGACCGAAGAAGCAAAGGACGACGGGATCTGGCGATCTGTTCCGGGCCAGGCTGGACCAGATCATCAACATGAAGCACGAGCTGGTTCAGCTCGCCGGCAAGGTCGATTGGGACTGGATCGACGGCGAGATCGCGCCGCTCTACAGCGAGAACGGTCGGCCGGGGATCGCGACCCGCTTCGTGATCGGGCTGCTGCTGCTCAAGCAGATTTACGGCCTGTCCGATGAGGGGGTGTGCGAGCGCTGGGTCCACGACCCGTATTTCCAGTACTTCACCGGCGAAGAGTTCTTTCAGCACGCGTTTCCGCACGAGCGCTCGGACCTGAGCCACTGGCGCAAGCGGCTCGGCGACAAGCTGGAGCTGTTGCTGGCCGAGAGCCTGCGGGTGGCGCACGAGGCCGGCGCGTTACGCAGCCAGGACCTCAAGCGGGTCACGGTCGATACCACCGTGCAGCCGAAGGCCATCGCCTTCCCGACCGATGCCAAGCTGCTGCACGCGGCGATCAGGGGGCTCAACCGCCTGGCGAGGAAGCACGGGGTCAGGCTGCGGCAGTCCTATCTTCGCATTGCCAAGACCGCGGCCATGATGGCGGGACGCTACGCCCATGCCAAGCAATTCAAGCGGCATCAGCGGCAGTTGCGTATCCTGCGCAGCCGGCTGGGCCGGATCATCCGCGATATCCGCCGCAAGATCGAAGGTCAGGCCGTGCTCGAGAACGCGTTCGCCCTCCCGCTCGGCCGGGCCTCGCAGATCCGCTCGCAGCAGCAGCGCCAGCGCGGCTGGAAGCTCTATTCCTTCCACGCCCCGGAGGTGGAGTGCATCGGCAAGGGCAAAGCAGCCGCGCCTTACGAGTTCGGTGTCAAAGCCTCCATCGTCACCAACAACCGCCGTGCTCCCGGTGGCCTGTTCGTGCTGCACGCCAGGGCGCTGCCCGATAACCCCTACGACGGTCATACCTTGCGCGACGTCATCGACCGCACCGAGACACTCACCGGCTGCGCGATCGAGCGGGCCTATGCCGACAAGGGATATCGCGGCCACGACGCACAGAACCCGCGCCGTGTCTTCATCTCCGGCCAGAAGCGCGGGGTCTTCGGTATCATCAGGCGCGAGCTGCGCCGCCGCTCCGCCATCGAACCCATCATCGGACACCTGAAGACCGATGGTCACCTCGGCCGCTGCTACCTCAAAGGCCGCGCCGGAGACGCCGCCAACGTCATCCTCTCAGCCGTCGGCCACAACTTCCGCCGCATCCTCGCCTGGCTGAGGGGTCTTTGGCGCCTCTTCCTGGCCACCCTCATCGCAGCCATCAGCGACCGTTCACCGCTGCAATCGGCTTCTTAACGGACGACAGTGTAGGAGCCAATTCGCGATCGATACGGTAGCCGTGCCATAGTATCAGCTTCCGCACCTGCTCGCGTGGCCGTCATGAGGAGCTGCGAACCTGTCCAGTGTCGGCTGGTATCGTATCGACACCCACCAGAGCCAACAGAGATTGCACAATGACCAGACGACGGCGACCGACCGTCGTCGTGGTAACTCGACCATCCCCGATTAGTTCATAGATCTTGGTCCGCCCAAGACCTGTCGCTTCACAGGCCTCCGCGACGGTGCAGGTCAACCGCTGCGCAAACGGGAGGCGACGCAGATGGCTAGGCGCCGGCATATCTGCGACCGCACTACGTTCAACTTGGACACTGCTTTCGAAGTCCTGACCACGCCGTATCAAGATTACGTCTCCTCCATAATAGAACGAGCTAACCTGAGGCGCGCCGCATTCCACGTCAACGGAAGCAAAGGAGCAGAAGGGAGGGCATTAGCGAACGTCAGGAAGTGTCAGAAAAGACTCGGCTACGAAAGGCAACGTAGACTTTTTTCGTAACTAACATTGCAGGAATCAGTGGCGGCGACGGGTCGCATCGCCCAGTTCTTGCTTGCTCGACACGGCGTCCTTTTGCGCGACGGCGCGCAGGTGAGCGCGGGCAAAGGTACCATCGTCACTCCGCGGCTTGCGTAGGGCCGCATCGGCGAACGTGCGCAGACTTTTTGGCGTGATCGCGGGGCCGATACGCTCGATATGCGCGAGAGCGCGACCGGCGTCGCCGCTCGCCCTATCCCGTACCGCCTTTAGCTCGGCGATTCAATCCTTGAGCGACAGATCACTCACGCCATTCTCGATCCCGTCATAGAGGCGCTTCAACTTCGCTTCGGCCTCGGTCGCCCGCCGCTCCATTTCAGCGACGTGCTGACGGAGCCGCTCAAACCTACTTTCCCGATAGCTGGCGGCCCCTAGGCCTCGTCTCGGTGAACGTGTCCGACCGCCGATATCGGATCGGCGGTCGATTTCAGGAGCGAGGAATCAACGCCGAGGGCGCGAAGTGCTCGCGCGGCCACGCCATGCGACATTCCAGCGACGATTCCGGCGACATGAGCACCAGCAACGGACCATGGTTTTTCCGGATTGCGGCCAGCTCTTGCATGATCTCCCGACCAGAGGGGGCGGCATCATAGATACCGGGACTTGCCGGCATCGGCATATCGCGCGGGGCATCCGCTTTCAGACCGATTGAACGAAGGGCTTCGCCGTACTGCCGTTCGATCGCGCCCTTCAGGGCATCGGGCTCCCCCCGCCCAGGTGCCGTCCGGAAGATCGAGTGAGGCCAGCAAGAAGTGTTCGGCCCCAGGCTCCCGCTGCTGATCCTGCAAGGCGTAAGTTTCCGCCCTCTCGCAAAGAAACTTAATGGTGCCCATGTCGTTGAGCTTCGATCCGATGCCTTTGAACATGACAATCCTCTTATATAGAGCTGTTGCGTGTCGCCACGTCTGAAAGTCGTTTGTCGGCGGCCTGTTTGGTGATCCCTAAAGCTTGGGCGATCGTCGACCACGACAAACCTTGGCGTAGGGCCGAGCGGACGGCTTGGCGTTCGATCCTGTCCGCCAGTCGGCGCAAAGCTACGACACCGGCGAGCGCTTCCTCAGGGTCGGTCGGGAGAGAGGGAGGGAGATGTCGCGGCGATGTAGCCACGCGATTTCAAAAGATTCTCTGCCGCCGCACGGACTGGGGCGTGGTTGTCAACAACGGAAATCACAGGCATGGGTAAGACGAGCCTCCTGAAGGAGGAATAGCGGCTGCAAGCATTAGCCGCCTTCGGCGAAAATGGGCTCGACTGATGAAATTGTAAAATCATACTTCGGTTTGTTCAGGACGATTGGCGCGAATTCCCAACGTCCCAGTCATTCTGATCAAGTCGGCCAGCGACCGTGCACGCATCTTCCTCATTACGTGTCCCCGGTAGATCTTGACCGTAATCTCGGCGAGCCCAAGCTCGGCGGCTGCCTTGTTCATCATGCCGGTAGCGACCAGTTTCATCACCCCCTGCTCGCGCGGGGCTTGAGCTCTCAAATCGAGACTGGAGGTTCGCGACGATCTGCTGAGCCTCTCGTCTTTTGCGATCGCGTTCGGTCGCTGCAACCACGGCATCAAGCAGTTCCTGATCGCGAAACGGTTTGCTGAGAAAATCGACCGCTCCTTCCTTCATGGCCCTGACGGTCATGGGAATGTCGCCATGGCCGGTAATGAAATGATCGTAATATGTATGTTCAACCTCGCTAGCTCGGTCTGGTAGTCAAGGCCGCTCAAGCTCGGAAGCCGGACATCGAGAACTAGACAGCTAATAACGTCCGGAATTGTGCTCTGCAGCATTTCGCGCACCGATCCGAATGCAAGACGCCTAACCCTACCGATTGAAAAAGGTTCGTAAGCGAGCGACGCATGGAGATGTCATCCTCGATGATGAAGACAACCGCCTTTGTCGAGGACTCGGCATTGCTGACTTCACCCGGCGAGTCAAATCGTCCTGTCACGAGACGGCCTCCTTATGCAGCGGTAGGGCAAACTGGAAGGTCGCGCCCGGTCCATTTTTGTGGACCATTGACAGCCGTCCGCCATGAGCTTCCACGATCGACCGGCAGATCGAAAGACCCATTCCAAGGCCACTCGATTTAGTGGTGAAGAAAGGATCCAAGACGCGGTCCGCGTCGATCTCGGCGATGCCGACGCCGCAATCGGTCACTGCAAGCTGGATGTGCCCCAGATCGTCCTTTGATGATTGAATCAGCAGGGCGCGTCCGGTCGGTAACTGCGTCCATGGCTTCGATTCCGTTCATCACTAGGTTGATGATCACCTGTTGTAGCTGAATCCGGTCGCCGAGGATCGTAGGCAACCCTGCCGTCAACTCGGTGCGTAACGTCACTCGGTGGCTCACCAGCTCTCGTGTTACCAGCGCAATGACCTCCTTAACGAGCTCATTGATGTTGAGCGGCACCATCTCAATGTCGCCTTTCTTCGCGAGCGCGCGAATACGACGGATCACCTCGCTTGCCCGGATTGCGTCTTCGATGATCCATTCCACCGAAGAGCGCGCAGCGGAAAGATTAGGAGCTTCCCGCCCCATCCAACCGAGGCACGCATCGGCGTTGCTGATAATAGCGGCGAGTGGCTGGTTTACTTCATGGGCGATGGAAGTTGTTAGCTCTCCTAAGGTCGTTACACGCGTTACATGCGCAAGCTCCGCTTGTGCCTTTCGTAGTTCTTGTTCGGCTTGATCGGCGCGAATGGTCGCGGTGATGTCAGTGCTGACGCCCCGATAGCCGAGAAAGTTCCCCTTTCCATCGAAAAAAGGCTTGCCACTCGTGCGGACGTAGATCGGAGAACCTGTCCGATTCACGGTGCGGTAGACGAGATCCCGAAACGGAAGATGGGCCTCCAATGTCGCCCGATGCTGCCGCCGCTTCTCGGGCTCCTCTTCGACGTCGCACGCAAGGTCACAGCGAAGCAGGCCGATCAATCCTGTCGCCAAAAGTCCCGCAGCGCTGGTGTGCTCGGATAAGCGAGTGACCTGAAGATCCGGCCCAGTTTCCCAGAGCCAATCGGAAGCTGTTTCGGCGTAGTCGCGAAAGCGCTGTTCGCTTTCGCGCAGCGCGGCAAGTGTGTTTTCCAGGCGTTCCCTAGCTGCGTGTTGCCCGGTGACATCCATATGTGTTCCGATCAGCTCGCTGACTTTACCATCGCTGCCGACCACCACGTGCGCAACGGAGTGTATGCGTCGTATCCCGCCATCTGGTAGAAGGATACGAAAATCATATTCGAACCGCCCCTCCTTGTGCTCAATCGCCTGGCGCTGCACCTCCTCCAGCCGTGGCAAGTCGTCCGGATGGATGCGCGATCGGATGGTCTCGATCGATACCGGCTCTTGTGGGCGAAAGCCAAACAGACGATCGACCTCGGCGGAGCGATACACGAAATCTAGACCGTAGACGTCCCAGGACCAGCTGCCCGTGTGACTGAGATGCTGAGCTTCGGCTAGATAAGCCTCGTTGCGGCGCAGCTGTTGTTCTGCTCGCCTAGCCGCCGTAATATCCGTAGCTGCCCCAACAAACTCGATCTCACCAGAGGCTGTTCTCGTCGCTCGCGCCTGCGCATGGATGTGCTTTACCGAGCCGTCCGGTAGCAGAAGCCGGTATTCGTGCTCGAAATCGCTCGGGTCTCGCATCGCGCGATCAATAATTTCTTGAACCGAAGCCCTATCATCTGGATGAGTGCGCTCAACGACGAGCTGCGGCCCCAGCGGCACTGTCTGGCGATCTAATTGGAAAATCCGAAATGTCTCCTGTGACCAGAAGGCTTCGCCCGTAGTGGGGTTCCAGCTGAAGCTGCCTGTGTGACTCAACTCCTGCGCCTGGGCCAAATGTGCTTCGCTCCGCTGCAGGGCAAGTTCGGTCCGCCTTCGCTCCGTGATATCTTCGCAGGCGATAAGGACAATGGGCTGCTTATCCGCCCAGAGCATAGCTTTGGCGCTTTCACGTACCCACAAGACCGAGCCGTCCTTCCTGACCTTCTGGACGTCCCAAGTGCGCGTTTGTCCGACGTCCTTCAGGCACGTCCGAACGCACGCGCGATCCTCCTCGAGAAATACCTCCAGCACGGACTGACCGATCAGTTCAGCACGAGCATAGCCGAGTTGTGTCGCGCCGAATGTATTGACGTCGAGGACAGTGCCGGCTTCATCGACCATGAAGTACATGGCTGGATTGTGCTCGAAGATGGCGCGCCACCGCTTTTCGCGATCCTCCAAATCGGCCGCACTCCGCTGAAGCTTGGCCGCAATCACACGCGCAGCCTCTCTTTCCTGACGGAGCGTACCGATCAAGTGCGCTCCCACAATCGAGGCAATAAAGAATGCAACAACCACGGGCAGATCTCGGGGGGCATCGATTCGCAGGCTGAACGCCGGCGGCGCAAAGTAATAAGCGAGAGCAGCAATGGCTACGATGCAAAGCGCGGACGACGCGACGAAGCTGCCCATCAGCGAAAACAGCAAGACCACTAACAAATAGGCGAACGCCGTCGCGGCGAAATGCGCCTGAAGGTACAAGCAGGCTAGTGTTACCACGGCGAGCGTTATGCTGCCGGAGGTAAACTGAAGGGCTGAACGTTCTAAACTGCTGATTTGGCTACGCATTGTGATACGTCCGGCCTATTCTCCGGCGGGAGAGCTATAAGATTTTAGGGCGCGTACTCATAAAGCCGGGACAATACCGGGCGTCAGGTCGGTTGTCCGCGCAGTTCCGGTTCAGGTGATTAAGCGGGTTTGCGGCGCAACCATCCCTTCATTTTGAGACCGTCCCGCCCGTTGAGAGCAAGAAGTGTAATGTTTGTTGCGCCCGCGATGAGCTCGATCGCCTGCACAGCATAGAACATGGCATCGAATTCTGCCGCCTGAGCCTTCGACGCAAGGAAGAGCGCAGACGGAATAAGAATCAGGATGCCGTTTCCTGCAATGAATGGCATGCGCTTGAATTTGGCCCCGATCGGTCCGGCCCGGCGCCCCATTGCCAAGATGACACCTGTACCGCCGGTGGCAGCGAGCGCCGGAATCAGCAACAAGAAGCCCCACGGTATGGTGCTCTTAACCGCGGCAACTGTGGCATGGGACGCGAACAGCTCGCTGAGTACCGTCGATAGCCAAAATGTGCCGATCGTTGCGATAGCCAAGGCACCAGCGATAGGATGGATCAACTTGATCATGAGTATCTTCCCTTCCTAAAAACAGCAGGGCTAGGCAACGCAGATGCCGCGCACGGCAACTTTCTGGAACAGATGAGGGGAAGCTATCGCGGAGGCCGGATAGCTGGCTATTTTTGCTAGAAAGTCAGGATGGGTGAAGGCCGCGCGGAAGTGTGCGGTGGATTCCCAGACGGCGTAGTTCAGATAGGTCGAGCTGTCGCCGAGAGCTCTGTGCAGCTGAGTGGAAATGAAGCCCGGCTGTCGCTTCATGAACGCTGCGTCGTCCTGCCAGGTTTTGAGAAAAGCCGCCTCATCGGCTTTGTCGAGAGTGAATGGGTTCACCAGGACGACCGAATTTGCCTCAATAGCGATCTGGCGGTCGATCGGGAAGGAAGGGTCGAGTGCGCGTAGCAGCGACATGAGTGGCTCCATTGCTATTTAGCATGCGATACCTAATTGGTATTATGCCTACATGACAGATTGACATTATAATGTCAATATAAAACAATGGTGACAAATGAAAAGAGCCAAGCGAACCCCCGAGGGTGACGCCCTGACCGACCTTGTTCTCGATCTCTTCAGGCTCGACAGCCTACTTCTGACGGCCGGCGACCGTCTGGTCGCGCCGCTTGGCCTAACAAGCGCACGCTGGCAGGTGCTTGGCGCCATTGTGTCCGCCGAACGTCCCCAACCGGTCGCTTGGCTCGCACGCGACCTCGGCGGCAATCGTCAAAACGTGCAGCGGATTATCAATGATCTACACAGGGAGGGCCTCGTATCTTTTGAGGTCAACCCGCATCACCGACGGGCGCAGCTCGTCGTGCTCACTGCGAATGGACAGCGCGCCTTCGAAGCCGCAATGGAATTGCAGGCTCCCTGGATCAACGATCTTTCAGAAGGGCTGTCGGTCAAGGATATAAGGATTGTCCATCGCGTGATCACGGCCTTGCGAGATAAGCTTGAGGGCGGCCGTGAGGACAAGTTGGCCTGACATGGCAAAAGCATTGTGCTCGGCCCGGCGCCCGTGATTCAACTTCCCAAACTGGGGCTTCGAATCATTGCGCCATGACCTAAGGGACTACGAATGGGCACTTATCAAGTCTATGCTACCAAACAAGACGCGTGGAGTTCCTCGGGTAAACGACTGACGCGTCCTCATCTTCTGCGTCGTGCGATCTGGGGCACCTTGGCGCGATTTGCCGGATCATTTTGGTCCTTACACTACCTGCTATAACCGCTTTGTTCGCTGGCGTGGGCCGGTCTCTGGAGCCGAATCATAGATACACTCGCCGCTGCTCACGATGCGGCGGTCCAGATGATCGACACTTCTATTGTCCCCGTTCATCAGCACGGAGCGTGCATCGCCAAGAACCAGAGGCAATCGATAGGACGGTTACGGCAGACCAGCAAGATTCGTGCGCTTGTAGATGGCAATGGCCTCCCCGTACGGCTGCCACTGACGCCTGCCGTCGTATTCGGTGGCCGGCATGACGCCGTATCCGCCCCTGCCGGTGCGGAAGATAACGACGCAGACCATGAGGGTGGGCGAGGTTCTATGCATTGGCGAAGGCAAGGCTTTGAGACATCTATCCGGCTCCTGTTCTTAGGCGGGGACCATCCCCGCCCGACAGGCACCAGTCGCGTGGTTGTCAGGGCTGCATGGCTCTCGGCTGGAACGTCGTTGCCGTCACAGTGCGGTGGCTGATCGGCTAGAATGGATTGTAAGTCGATGTGCGGTTGGGAGGTCGACACGGCGGAGTTCAAAGGGCCGCCGACCGTTCACCGATCGCACCACCATGCTGGACATTGGCCTGTAGGAGCGGTGGATAGGAAGTTACTGCAAAATCTATTTCGATCGGACCGAGGTCTATGGCGCAAAGTCCGTCGTTCCCGATCATTTCTGCGCTCTTCTAGGAAAGCGACCGAGCCATCAGGCCGTCGGTCGATGAAGAGGCGGAAAGTTCCAACGTCGTCTACAAGGCGCCCAGAGCGGTCTTGTCGCGTTTGGATCTCTTGGGCTGCCACGGCCAGTACGGCGCGTGAACGGCTGGAGGCTTAGCTCGCAGCGACGCGCGAGACTGGGACGAATACTGCGCCGATGGCGATTGGGCAGAGGAGACGGCCGCGGCACTGCGCTCATTCTTTGTCGAGGATTGGTATCGGCGCGGGCACCCGAAGTGCTGGCGACCCTCTACACGCGCGAGGAGGCGACGGACGAGATCGATCGCCGGATGCGTGATCGCGACGGCGAAGGCCGGCTTTGGTTCGACGGCTATGGATCCTTGATGAGCCTTCGGGCTTTGTTGGATGCCTGCGCTGACGTGCGGCACGTCATCACGGCGCTGATCGGCGGCGGTTGGATCTAGTCGGGCGCCAGCATTTGCGCTGACAAGAGAGCTTCCGCTCCCCTTGATCCCCGTCGGCTGGCAACAACGGTCATTCTTGCCGAGGGCAGCACGGACATTCGGATATTACAACGCTCGCTCACGGCGCTATTTCCAAGCGAAAAGATTACTTCTCGTTCTTTATCCATGCCAAACTGAGCGTGGATGGCGGCGCTGCCTATCTTGTGAAATTCCTAAAGGCATTTGCGGCAGCGCGGGCACCGTTGGCCTCGTAGCCGTATTCGAGAACGACACCACTGCACGTTAGACGTATCGGCAGGCCACCGCCTTGGGACTGCCAGACAACATGATCGTGGTGCTCCCGGACACGGAGCGGAAGAGATACGCTCTTCCTGCACGAGGCCTTCGCCTAGAGAATCGCCCCAATGCCGATTTTTTAAGATCACGTCGCGCGCCTTCTATTGCGCGGCGCATACTCAATTGGCAGCTTGGGCCAATGGCGATTTCCTGGTAGCAGCAGAATTCGTCGGCTCTGGTCTCGACAGCCTTTAGTCGGGAGTCTTTCAATCACTCGGGATCGATCCCGACCACAGCGGCTGCTGACGTTGGTTCTGTAGGAGACGCTGCGGCGATCGAGCACGTTGCTGTAGTCGGAGTAGGCGCGCGCCAATGAGCGAACGGAATGTCGCCGTCTGATCGTCCGGTGCGCTTTGGAGGACGGCGTAGAGCTCCTACGAGGCTTTGATTACATACCGATGTACTTGCGGTGCATCTTTGTCGTGCCCCACCAAATATGGATATCTGGCATCTTCGACGAGGTCGGAACGGTTTAACTTGCCTGCTTTGGCGTGAGACTTTTTCGTAGCCATCGGCTGCGCCCTCGGGACCTCTAACCTTCGGCCGAAAATCCTTTCGGACCCAGATCTTTCATATATGGCGACAGGCATCGCTATCTCCTCGACAGGCCAATTCTCGCTCGTCCCAGGCTATCAAGGAGCCGTTAAAAAGATTTTTCCGGAGCTCGATTCATAAGGATAATTAATTGATCTGATTATATTTTTCTAGTCTAGGCACAAACCTGCGCGTGTTACCGAACGATGACATTTTCAAAAGTCGACGTTCGCTGACATTTTCAGTTGTCGCCGAACGGTGACATATGGTAATGTAAGCGAACGTCAACATTCTGAATTGCCATGCTCATACGCACGTCGGCCGATCTCGGGGCCATCATTCGAGGCACACGCAAACGCCTCAAGCTCGACCAGTCGAGCCTCGCCAAGCGCATTGGCGTCAGCCGTCAGTGGGTTATTGAGGTTGAGCGCGGCCACGCGCGCGCTGAACTCGGCCTAGTGCTCCGCGCTCTTGACGCACTCGGCATCCGTCTAGACGCAGGCAGCGAACAACCCCATGGCCGCGGTTTAGAAAAGCCAGTCGTTGATATCAACGCAATCGTGTCAAAAGCCAAAAAGAGCAGGCCATGACCAACGAACTCATCGCGCTTCTGGACGGCAGGGAAGTCGGCCGCGTGCACAACGACGCTCGTGGCCGTCTCACCTTTGTCTATGACAGCGATTGGCGGCAAACGAGGGACGCATACCCCATTTCGCTCTCCATGCCACTCGCGGCCGAGGAACACGGCCCCGCCGCTGTTCAGGCCTTTCTATGGGGACTGCTCCCGGACAATGAGCGCGTTCTCGATCGTTGGGCGAAGAAGTTTCAGGTCTCGGCCCGCAATGTGTTTGCCCTGATTTCTCATGTCGGCGAAGACTGCGCCGGCGCCATTCAATTCGTCACGCCCGATCGTTTGGAGAAATTGCAAAGCGGTACGGACGACAAGGTTGAGTGGCTTGACGAAGCAGCCGTCGCAAAACGTCTGCAAGCATTGAGAGAAGATCATGCCGCGTGGCGGCTGCCGCGTGATACGGGGCAATTCAGCCTCGCCGGTGCACAGCCGAAAACCGCACTGCTTCTGCAAAGAGGACAATGGGGTATACCGTCCGGACGCATTCCGACAACGCATATCCTGAAGCCGCCGACCGGCTATTTCGACGGCCATGCCGAGAACGAACATATCTGCCTCAATCTCGCGCGTAATCTCGGCTTGCCTGTCGCCGAAACAAAGGTCATGCGGTTTGAGAATGAGGTCGCCATTGTCGTCGAACGCTACGATCGGCAGTTCAGTGGCAATCACGTCATTCGCGTCCATCAAGAGGACGTGTGCCAGGCACGCGGCATCATGCCAACCAGGAAATATCAAAGCGAAGGCGGCCCGTCCGCCACGGATATTATCGAACTCTTACGTACCCATTCCACCGAGAGCGTTGATGATATCGATACGTTCATCGATGCTCTCGGCTTCAATTGGCTCATCGGGGGGACCGATGCGCACGCCAAGAACTACTCATTACTGCTAGCCAACGGCCCAACGGTGCGGCTTGCGCCACTCTACGATATCGCCAGCATCCTTCCCTACGACGATGTTGATCTGCAAAAGATGAAGCTCGCGATGAAGATTGGTGGGGAATACAAGCTTGGTCAAATAGGTGCGCGTGAATGGCGGAAATTCGCCCGCGAAATCCGTTTCGATGCGGAAAAAGTCATTGCGGGACTGAACTCCTTGGCCGATCTGCTTCCGGACAGCGTAAGCGGCGTGTGCGCTACCGCGCAAGCGGAAGGGCTAGATAACGCCGTTATCCAGCGCCTTGCCGCAAAGCTGATCGAGCGAACCAAAGACTGCCAACGCCTTCTGAAAGGCCTCTAAGCTTGCACAACTCACGGTTCGCGGTCGACTAGCGACGGTAGGGAACGGTATTTCCGAGCCTGTGGAGTGCAGGCCGCGAGGCTTTACTCTCCGCCCTCGTAGAACAGTTCCAACGGCAAGCCGACCAGCGCCTTGCCGATCCAGTCGCGTGCGATCACATTGGATGGGCCCATCGCGATCGCGGCGCGCGCGTCTCGATAGGAGCGCTCGATCGGACCGCGATGGTAGCCATAGCCCCCGGTCACGGTCAGCGCGGTGGCCGCGACCTTGTTGGCGACCTCGGCGGCGTGCACCTTGAATTCGGTCAGCGGAATCAGGATCTCGCTCTGCGGCCTGCCGGCGCGCCACAGCACGTCGAGTCGCGCTGCGAGCTCGTTGCGCCACGGCCGCAAGGTCTCGACCAGCACCTTGGCGGCGCCGAGCTCCTGCCGGATCGCCTGGTAATCCGATAGGCTCTTATTCCGATCCTTGTGCACGAAGCTCGTGGTGTGCGCCACCGCCGCGTTCAGCGCTCCGCGCGCCACGCCTTCCCAGACCGCGCCGAGCCCGATCAGATAAACCGGCGACACGCCGTCATAGATGATCTCCTTGCCCTGCCCCTCGGTGCCGAGCCGGTCGCGCTGTGGCACCCGCACATTGCTGTAGCGGATCGGACCTGAATGATTGGCCCGCACGCCGAGCGCATCCCAAGGCCGTGATTCGATCCCTTGGGCCTTGCCGTCGACGATGAAGAACACGATATCGGCCTGGTCCTTTGCGCCGGGCGTGCGCGTCTGTACCACATAGTAGTCGGCCTGACCCGAGCTGGTCGTGAACGACTTCTCGGCATTGACGAGATAATCCTCGCCGTCGCGCGAGGCTTCCGAGAGATTGTACCACCAGTGCCCGCCGGTGGCGCGCTCGCTGGTCGAATAGGTGCCGAGCAGACCACCATTGTTGGATTTGAGCCAGCGCTCCTTCTGGTCGGCGCTGCCGAACAGATTGATAGTTTGGGCCGCGCCGACATGCATCACATAGACGAGGCCGGTCGAGGCATCGGCTTGCCCGATGCGATACGCGGCTTCGGCGAAGTCGACGTGAGCGAGACCGAGCCCGCCATGCTGCACCTCGTTCAGCACGCCGGTCCATCCGGCCTCCGACAGCGCGCGCAGATTCTCGCGCGGAAACCGGCTCTCCTTGTCGTTGCGATCGGCGTTCACCTTCACGGTGGCGTCGATCGCGGCGTCGAGTCTTGCATAGACGTCGTCGTCGATCTTTCGGGCGAGATTTTCTTGGGCCATGGTCGTTCTCCTGTCCGGGTTGATGTCAAGCGACAGCCTGGGTCGGCTGCCGGCTCGGATCGACTTGTGACGATCCGCCGAGATAGAGCGTCTTGATGTCGCCGCGCCGCCGCAGCTCGGCGGCGGCACCCGCGAGCACGCTGCGGCCGTTCTCGAGCACGACAGCGTGGTCGGCGAAGCGTAGCGCCACCGTCGAGTTCTGCTCCGCGACCAGGATCGACAGACCCTGCTCGGCATTGAGCTGTTTGAGCGCGCGAAGAATCCCCTCCACGACGAGCGGCGCCAGCCCCATCGACGGCTCATCGAGCACCAGCAGCCGCGGCCGCGACATCAGGGCGCGGCCGATCGCTGTCATCTGCTGCTCGCCGCCGGAGGTCAGCCCGGCCAGCGAACGGCGCCGCTCCTTCAGCCGCGGAAACAGCGTGTAGACGCGGTCGAGATCATCTGCGGTCTCGGCGCGGGTCGCATCGCGCCCGATCGCGCCGGTGAAGAGGTTCTCCTCGACCGTCAGCGACGCAAAACAGTGCCGCCCTTCGAGCACCGGCACGATGCCGGCCCGCACTAGCGCGGCGGCCGATATGCCGGCAAGATCGTGGCCCTCGAACAGGATGCAGCCCGCAGTGATCTGGCCGCGACGGGCGGGCAGCAGCGCCGACACTGCCTGCAAGGTGGTCGATTTGCCGGCGCCGTTGGCGCCGAGCACGGCGACAATTTCGCCCGGCCGCACCACGAGCGACACGTCGCTGACGGCGCCGATGGCGTGATTGTAGGTCGCGGCCAGGCCGTCGACTGAGAGCAGGACTTCACTCATGGTTCGATCCGTCGAGTTACCGGCTGCGGGAGGCACAAGGCTCCCGCAGCGGCGCGATCGATTACTGGCTGACCGGATCGTCGCCGGAGGTGCGGGGCGTGATGCCATGCTCCTGGGCATAGGCGGCCGCGGACTTCTCGATGATCGGCCGCAGGGACGCCCAGTCCGGCGCGATCCAGTCCGACACCACCTTCCACTTCGCGCCATCCCACTGCTGGAAGGTGACGCGGCCGTCGCCCTCGTGATTGTCCCAAGTGACGTTGATCGAATGGAACAGCCCCTTGGCGCCGAGCGCCTCGACCCGCGCCGGATTCAGTTGCAGATGCTCAAAGCCCCAGCGCACCTCGTCGCCGGTCAGCGTGCGCTCGCCGAACTTGGCCTGCGCGATCCTGATCGCCTCGACGTTGAGGATGCCGTTCACGATGCCGAGGTTGTGGTAGACGCTGCCGATCCGCTTCTTGTCGTCGAGATTGCCCTTCCCTGCGCCATAGACGGTCTTGATCACCTCTTGCAGCACCGGATATTCGGCACCGGAGGCTTGCGTGGTGATCGCGATATAGCCTTTGGCTGCGTCGCCCGCTGGGATCACGTCTTCCTCGGAATTGGACCAGACATTACCGATGATGTGGTCGGCCGGGAAGCCGACCTTCTGCGCGGTCTTCAGCGCCACCGGATTCATCACGCCCCAGCCGCGCAGCACCACATAGTCGGGCTTGGCGCGCCGGATCGAGAGCCACTGCGACTGCTGCTCGTTGCCGGGATGCGGCACCTCGATCTGCTCGACGCTGAAATGATACTTGTCCGCGAGGAGCTTGTAGATCGGGATCGTCTCCTTGCCGTAGGGCGAGCCGTGATAGAGCACGACGATTTTCTTGTCCTTGAGCCTGTCGACGCCGCCTTCGCGGCTCGCGATGTAGTTCACGATACCCGAGGTCTCGCTGTAAGGATTGAGCAGCAGCGGGAAGACGTAGGGAAAGACGCGACCGTCGGTCGAATCGGTCCGGCCATGGTTGACGGTGATCAGCGGCACCTTGTCCTTGGTGATGCGGTCGATCATGGCGTAGGCGATGCCGACCGACAGCGGATTCCAGGCAGCGACGCCGAGCCGGTTCTTCAACCGCTCATAGACTTCGACGCCGCGCTCGACCTCGTACTGGGTCTCGCCCTCGTCCCAGGTCAGTTTTACGCCGTTGACGCCGCCGTCGCGGATATTGATTAGGTTCAGATAGTCGATGAAGCCGCCGAAGAAGCCGGTGCCGCCGGCGGCATAGGGGCCAACCCGATAGCTTTGCAGCGGAAAGAACTGCTCGTCGGCGTGGACCGCCGGTGCTCCAGCAAATGCAAGGACGCCCACTACCCCCAGCGCGAATTTCAAGTGTCGAAACCTCATCGTCAGCTCCTTGATGTGTCAGTTGCAGGAAACGTCTTGCGGAGGCCGGTCCACGCGGCCGACGCCGCGCGAAACCGGTCCCACAGCGCGATCAATCCGCGCGGCTCCGCGATCAAAAAGGCGATGATCAGCGCACCGATCACGATGCGCTGGCTCATCTCCAGCACGCCGGAGTCGAACACGCCACCGAGCAGAGCCGCGCCGAGCCGCGACAGGATCAGCGGAAACACCACGATGAAGGCCGCGCCGAGGAACGCGCCGCGCAGCGATGCCAATCCACCGATGATGATGATGAAGAGGATCTGGAACGAGCGATCGAGATTGAAGCCGGCCGGCTCGACTGTGCGCAGGTAGGCAAAGGCCCACAGCACCCCAGCGACCCCGATCAGGAACGAGGATACGCCGAACGCCAGCAGCTTGGTCCGTAGCAGCGGCACACCGATCACCTTTGCCGCGATCTCGTGATCGCGGACCGCGATGAAGTTGCGGCCGGTCTGCGATTGCAGCAGCAGCAAGGTCAGGATCGTCGCCACCGTCACGACGGCCAGCGAGAACAGGTAGCGGCCCGCCGCGCTGGTGAAGGAATAGCCGGCGATGGTCAGCGCTGGCGCATCGATCACGCCGGACGGATTGTCGTTGGAGAACCAGCCGAACTTGGTCAGCGCCCATTGTACGAAGAACTGCGCCGCGAGCGTCGAGACCGCGAGATAGAACCCGCGCAGCCGCAGGCTCGGCAGCCCGAACACGATGCCGATCGCGGCCGCGACGAGGCCGGCCAGCACCAGGTCGAGCAGCAGCGGCAACTCGGGCAAACGGAGATGCAGATTGTAGGCGGCATAGGCGCCGACCGCGAGGAACGCGGCCGAGCCGAGCGACACCTGCCCGGCATAGCCGGTGAGGACGTTGAGCCCGACCGCGGCGAGCGCCAGCGCGAGGAACGGCGTCAGAACCGCGTCCATCAAATAATCCGAACCGGCGAGCGGGATCACGCCGAACGTAATCACTGCGCCGATGCCGATCAGGATGCGGTCGATGACGGGGAGGGTCTGGCGCGGGTTCGAGGTTGCGTCCATGTGCTAGACCCTCTCGACCAGCTTCTGCCCGAACAGTCCCGAGGGCCGCACCAATAGGAATACCAGCGCGACGACATAGCCCGCCCAAGCCTCGATGCCGCCGCCGACCAACGGGCCGACATAGACCTCGGCGAGCTTCTCGATCGCGCCGATTAGGAGGCCCCCGACGATGGCGCCGGCGATCGAATCGAAGCCGCCGAGCACGAGCACCGGCAGCGCCTTGAGCACCACCAGCGACAGCGAGAACTGCACGCCGAGCCGCGCGCCCCACAGCAATCCGGCGACCAGCGCAACGATGCCGGCGACCGTCCACACGATGGCCCACACCCGCGGCAGGCGAAGGCCGACCGCAAGTGCTGCAAACGGATCGTCGGCGACGGCGCGGAACGACAGCCCTGTCCGCGTGGTGCGGAAGAACAGCGCGAACAGCGCAACCAGGCTGCCCGCCACCGCCGCCGCGAACAGATCGAACCGGCTGATGAAGACGCCGACGATATCGAGCGGCACGTCGCTGATGCCGATGTCGAGGCCGTGGACTTGGGTGCCCCACAACAGCTGCGCCGCGCCTTCGATCACATAGGACAGCCCCAGCGTCGCCATGAACAAGGTGATCGGCGGCTGGTTGACCAGCGGCCGCAACACCGTGCGCTCGACCGCGACACCGAGCGCGACCATGATCGCGAGTGTCGCCAGCAGCGCAAGCGGAAGCGCGACGCCGCGCTCGACCAGACTGACGAAGGTCAGCGCCGCGAACAGCAGCATCGCGCCCTGCGCGAAGTTGAGCACCCCCGAAGTCTTGTAAATCACCACGAAGCCGATCGCGACCAGCGAATACATCACGCCCGACAGCAGGCCGCCCACCAGCACTTCGATGAGGAATTGATAGTCAAACATCAAAGTGCGAGCTCCGTTTCGTCCGCATGCGCGACGCCGAGATAGGCATCGACCACCGCCTGGTCGGACCGCACCTGGTCCGGCGTGCCGTCGGCGATTTTGCGGCCATAGTCGAGCACCGCGACGCGATCGGACAGCCCCATCACCACACCGATGTCATGCTCGATTAGGACGATGGTGGCGCCATAGCTGTCGCGGGCGTTGCGGACATGCGCGGCCAATTCGTGCTTCTCGCCGAGCGTGACGCCCGCAAAGGGCTCGTCGAGCAGCAAAAGCGACGGCCGCGCCACCGGCGCACGCGCCAACTCGACGCACTTCTGCAAACCATAGGGCAAGGTTCCGGCGGCGCGGTCGCACACCTCGCGAAGGTGCAGGAAGCCGATGACGTCTTCTGCGGCGGCGCGGTTCTCCGCTTCGATCCGCCGTGCCAGAGGCGAGCCGGCGATCTGGCGCAGAAAGCCGGCGCGGACCCGGTGCGCCACTCCCATCAGGACGTTGTCGCGCACCGAGAGGCCCTTGAACACAGCGAGATTCTGGAACGTCCGCGCCACACCATGCTGCGCCAGCCGCGCCGTAGGTACATGGCCGAAGGAATGCTCGCCGAGCCAGACCCGGCCCCGGTCCGGCCGGTAGAGCCCGCTGATGACATTGAGCAGCGAGCTCTTGCCGGCACCGTTGGGGCCGATCACCGCGCGGATCTCGCCTTGTGCGACCTCGAGATCGATGTCGCGCAGTGCGGCGACGCCGCCGAACGAGAGCGAGATGTCAGCAAGCGCGAGCACCGGCTGGATCTCGCCACTGCCTCGTTTCACGAGCGCACGGTCCGCGACGTCCGCGCGCGCGGACAAGGGCGCAGAGAGAGCCGGCTCGACAAGGGCGCCATCCAATGGAAGCACACCCGCGCTTGCTGCGATCATGGTCACGCCAATGTTTCCCGAATCACTCGGCGGCCTGGACGTGCCGCGCCGCGTCCGCTTCCAGTGCACGCACCAGCGGAATGACGCGGCGGCCGAAATACTCGACCTCTTCCTGGAAATGGAGGAAGCCGAGCAGCACCAGGTCGACCCCGATCTTCTTGAGCGCGATGATGCGCTCGGCGATCTGCTCGGGCGTGCCTATCAGGTTGGTCTTGAAGCCGTCATTATACTGGACGAGATCCTCGAAGCTCGATTTGGCCCAATTGCCCTGACCTTCCGGTGAGGCTTTGCCGGCGTTCTTAACTCGTGACCGAAGGCGTTGACGGCCTCCGGATCGGCCTTGGCGATGATCTCGTTGAGGACGCTGCGCGCCTCAACCTCGCTGTCGCGCGCGATCGCGAACGCATTGACGCCGATCCTGACCGAATGGTTGTTGGCCCTTGCCTTGGCCCTGATGTCATCGACCTGCTTCTTGATCTCATCGACCGAATTGCCGTTAGTGAAGTACCAGTCCGACACCCGCGCGGCCATGTCGCGCGCCGCGCGTGAGCTGCCGCCCTGGAAGATCTCGGGCAGCGGCTGGGCCGGCTTCGGCTTCAGCGTGTAGTCGCTGAAGCGATAGAAATCGCCGCGGAAGGTGAAGCTGTCCTGGGTCCAGATCCCGCGCAGCGACCGGATGAACTCTTCCGAGCGCCGGTAGCGTTCGTCGTGATCGAGCCAAGGTTCGCCGATCGCGGTGAACTCGCCACGGAACCATCCAGAGACGATATTAACCGCAACGCGGCCCTCGGTGAGCTGGCTGATGGTGGCAATCTGCTTGGCGGCAACCGCCGGATTCCAAGGCCCGGGCAGCAGCGCCGCGATCACCTTCAGCTTCGTGGTCGCCGCGAGCAGCGCGTGGCTGAAGGCGACCGGCTCGTGCTGGAACTCGGCGCCATAGCCGGCCGTGAAGCGGATCTGGCTCAGGGCATAGTCGAACCCCGCCTGTTCCGCGATCTGCGCCAGTCGGCGATTGTAATCGATATCCCAGCCGGTTCGCTGCTCGAGCTTGCTGATCACGAGGCCGCCGGAAACGTTCGGCACCCAATAGGCGAATTTGATCTGATCATGGTTCGCGGTCATAGGAATGTCCTTCTGAAGTTTGGATTTGCAGTGTGACGCAAGCAGCACGATGCATTCACGCTGCGGCTGGTCAGCGGGTTACGACACAGCTCGTTCAAGCCGTCACTGAGATCGGGATGATGGGAAACTTTGCGCGATCAGCCCTGATCCGCGCCGGCGCGCAATCGGTGCGTCAACAACACGGTGCGCGATACGACATCAGCTGCGCAACGCAGGTTCGAGATCGGTCAAAGAGGCCCCTGAAAGTCATCCGCGTTCCCCTCGCAAGCATCATCGGCGAGCAACCAATACTGTCAGAGAAAGTTGGGACCAGCGAGTCCAAGCCAAACTCTTTTTCAGCGCGTCCGGGAAAGCGGTATTCTTTTGTTGACGCGAAACGCGACGATTGTTGCCATGCGGGCGAAAACTCGGCTGCGAATACTCACCTGCTGAAGTTAATGGCAAGCGGTTTTGATAGCAAAATCGAGAGCCGTCCAACAAGTGTATCGCTGGACCTCCATTGCATCAGCAGTTGAATTTCCTGCCGTCGGAATAACACAAGCGCGAAGACTGTGGTTATCCATTTGCCAAATCCAAGCAGTTCCTTGCGATGCGGTGTCGCTGGCATAGTTTATCCAATAGGAGGTTGCGGCCGCCGTCGATCGATAGGTTGGATTGGACAGATTACGTTGCCCCCCTCTATTCAGAAACGAAATGATCGGCGCCGTCGGGCAGCGAGGGTCTACTTCGCCGCTGAGTCTCCCTCATAAAGCGAGGCACGTTTGTTTTTCATTTGGTATGCTATCTCGCGGTGAGATCCTTCTCCGTCGAGGCTGGTTCGAAGAACGCCTTTGCCTTTAGATGATTTCGCAGAGCGACTGGCCTGTACGGGCCAAAGCTCGTAAAGTTGCGGACCGAGCTCATCGCAAGCCTTTGATAGGCCGTCTCGTGAAGTAGCGCGTTTTCTAGCACGTCGCGGATCACTTTCGACCAACGGAATGCGGTTCGGTGTTGAATTCCACCATCCAGTCGAGTGTGATGTCAGACAGCCGAGAGGAAAGCTTCGGCTGTCACAGGTTGTTGAGATTGCAGAACCTGCGATAAGGCGGCGCCACCTCAAGCTCGAATAAGATCCTCCCGCCTATTGAGCTGCTCCCCACTGTCCCCGGAGCAAAGGGCCGCCGCCACTCCACTGCGCTTCAGGGCTGCAAGCAAAATTGTCCGATTCGCAGTCGTAAGCCGCCGATTACCCCATCCACGCGCCGGTAGGACTGCTCGACGAGTGGTTTTCGTCTACACTTAGGACCTAACGCTCTGATCCAAAGGCAGCGCCCCCCCACGAGCAACGCGTTCAAGGAATGCCGAAGCGCAAGATCGACAAGCTCGCTCGCGCAAAAGCGCGGCCCGATCCTGCCCAATGGGGTGAGGATGAAGTAATGACCCTTGTCGAGGCCGCGGCAGTGTTCTTCCCACTCGGTCCGTTGACAATATCATCGTTGCGCAGAGCCGCGGCCACCGGGACTCTTGAAATCGCCAAAGTTGCGGGCAAGGATCTGACAACCCCTCGAGCGATCTGCAAATTGGTCAAGCCGTCATGCCGGGCCGCAGAGCCAAGCCGCCACGACTCTGGTTTAGAGAGGACGATGAAACCTGGATCATCCTCGATCGTGGCCGGCAAATCCGCACAGGCTGCAGCCGCGACGACATTGACGGAGCTGCGAAGGCGCTCGAGACCTATATCGGCGAGCGACATACCAGCACCATCGGGGCAACTGACCCGAACGTCCTCGCGATAGCCGACGTCCTCACAGCCTACGAAATTTCAAAGCGGCCCAAGGACACGAGCGATGAACGCGCGTGGGCACAACATGACCTGCTGCTCATTCGCTTGCTCGATCTTAACAACTTTTTTGGCGATAAAACCGTCAGTCAGCTCAAAGCTCAGCTTTGTCGCGACTTTGTCGATTGGTCCACCGGTACTGCGAACGACAATCATAGGAAAGCCGGCATCAAGCCACGCAACGGGACAGTCTCTGATCAAACCGCACGACGCCGACTCGAAGATCTACGCGCTGCCGTGAACGCCTACCACGCCGAGCATACGCTCACCGTCGTTCCAAAGGTCACTCTTCCTCCTAAAGCCGAAGGACGACACCGATGGCTAACGCGCAACGAGGCAGCGCGCCTACTCGGAGCAACAATCGGCTACGTGTGGGACACGGAGCAGGAAACGTGGAAGCGCAGCGAGGATGGCGAGCTCGCGCGCCGGGAGCGGTGGATCATTCGTCGTCGCTATCCCGCGGCGCGCTTCTGCCTGATCGGTATCTACAGTGCTCGTCGCGAAGAGACCATCCGGCGCACCCAGTGGCTGCCAACAACGACCCATCCATGGATGAACCTTGACGCGATGGTCTACCAGGGCAAAGGGACGCTGGAGCAGTCGACCAAGAAACGGCGGCCGCCGGCAAAGATCGCTAGCCGCCTGCGTCCGCATCTGATTCGATGGCGCAGGATCGACCAAGCTCGATCTGCAGAACTCCGCGCCTCAGGGGTTATGAGAGACGGTGAACAAATCCGGTTCGTCGTGAACCGCCTGCACGACGGCCAGCCGCTTGCCGGCAAGATCAGGTCAGCCTGGAATGGTATTCTGGAGGACGCCGGGCTGGGCGACGACGTCGTCCGGCATTCACTGCGCCATACAGCGGCGACATGGTTGATGCAGGCGGGCGTCGACATGTGGGAAGCCGCTGGCTGGCTCGGCATGACCGTTGAGCAATTAGAGGCCAACTATGGCCATCACCACCCGGACTTTCAGGAAGAGGCGGCGGAAGCTTTTGGGGCAAGGCGCTGAGCTGACCACTACTCTGCGCGAGCTATTCGTGCTTTGATATCCGCCAAATCAGCTCGTAGGTCCGAAGGGAGGACTTGTGGTGCTCGATGGTGTTCGATGTAACATCCCGACAGGGGCTAGTTCCCTCGCACTTCCCGATCGTCTTTTTTCCGATTTAGAACAGTACAAGCCCGCCGCGGACCGCTGTTCGACGTCCTTGACGGGTGCTTCGAGGGCGACAGACATGGCTGCCGAGCTTCAAATCGTTGCGCATTTCGTTGCGCACAAAAAACACAGAACCTATAAGTGCTTGAAAGAATGGTCGGAGTGGCAGGATTCGAACCTGCGACCCCTGCGTCCCGAACGCAGTGCTCTACCGGGCTGAGCCACACTCCGACTGAGAGCCGGGCTTATAGCGTCGGGTTTCGGGGACCGCAAGGGACCACAGGGCACCCAATTGAGGAATCTAGTCACAGTGGATACAGGTCTGAAAACGCACGTTTTGTCCGCCGGCGCCGCCGCCACGGCAACCGCCGCCGGGGTCCTGGCCGAGGGCGGCCTGGTGGCGTTTCCGACCGAGACGGTTTACGGCCTCGGCGCCGATGCCGGGAACGCCGCCGCGATCGCCCGGCTTTACGAGGCCAAGGGCCGGCCGGCCTTCAATCCCCTGATTGCCCATGTCGCCGATCTCGGCGCCGCCCGCCGGATTGCCCTGTTCAACGGGCAGGCCCTGCGATTGGCGGACGCGTTCTGGCCCGGTCCCCTGACCCTGGTGCTGCCGAAGGCGCTCTCCTGCCCGGTTGCGGAACTCGCGACCGCCGGGCTCGATACGGTCGCCATCCGCATCCCGGCCCACAAAGTGGCGCGCGACATCATCAAGGCTTTCGGCGGTGCCGTGGTAGCGCCGTCGGCCAATCTCTCCGGCCATGTCTCGCCGACCACTGCCGAGCATGTGAACGGCGATCTCGCCGGTCGCATCGACCTGATCGTCGACGGCGGGCCGGTCGAGGTCGGCGTCGAATCCACCATCGTCGGCTGCTTCTCCGATCCGGTGCTGCTGCGGCCGGGCGGGCTGACGCGCGCCGAGATCGAGCGCGTGCTCGGCCACCCCTTGCAGTCGCCGCCGCAAGACGCGGAAAGCGACGCCCAGCCGGTTGCCCCCGGCATGCTCGCCTCGCACTACGCGCCACGGACACCGGTCCGGCTCAACGCCGGCGACGTCCATGTCGGCGAAGCCTTGCTGTCGTTCGGGCCAGCCAAGGTCGCGCGGCGCGAATGCGCCTCGGTGGAGATGAACCTGTCCGAGCGCGGCGACCTGGCCGAGGCCGCCGCCAATCTGTTCGGGTACCTTCGCACCCTCGACAAGAGAAACGCGGATGCGATCGCGGTGACGCCCATTCCCGAGGACGGGTTGGGCGAAGCCATCAATGACCGGCTGCGCCGCGCAGCCGTTGGGCGGTAACAAGCATGACCCGGACCGGAACGGCCGCGTTAGCGCCAAATGGGAACCGGTTTTCCCTCGCGACAAACGCGAAGCGTTTGCCCGAACGGCATGCTTAGGCAAAGATCCCCGACTGAGTGAAAGACCAAGAAAAAATGAACATCGTCCAATCAGCGGTGCCGCCGCTTCCGCCCGAATTGCTTGAAAAATTCCGCGCCATCGTCGGCGCGAAATATGCGGTGACCGACGCAGCCGACATCAAGCCTTACGTCACCGAGGAGCGCGACCTGTTCCACGGCCGCTCGCCGCTGGTGCTGCGCCCCGGTTCGACCGCCGAGGTCGCCGCGATCTGCAAGCTTGCGACCGAGCACAGGATCGCGCTGGTGCCGCAGGGCGGCAACACCGGCCTGGTCGGCGGCCAGACGCCGCACAATGGCGAGGTCGTGGTCTCGCTGCGGCGGCTGGACAAGATTCGCGACATCGACGTCGAATCCAACACCATGACCTGCGAGGCCGGCGTGGTGCTCCAGATCGCGCAGCAGAAGGCGGCCGAGGTCGACCGGCTGTTTCCGCTCTCGCTCGGCGCAGAAGGCAGCTGCACCATCGGCGGCAACCTCTCGACCAATGCCGGCGGCACCGGAGCGCTCGCCTACGGCGTGGCGCGCGAAATGGCACTCGGGCTCGAGGTCGTGCTGGCTGACGGCCGCGTGCTGAATGCGCTGTCGAAGCTGAAGAAGGACAACACCGGCTACGATTTGCGCAACCTCTTCATCGGCGCAGAAGGCACGCTCGGCATCATCACCGCGGCGACGCTAAAGCTGTTTCCGCGGCCGCGCGCGGTTGAGACCGCCTATGTCGGTCTGAAGTCGCCCGCGGCTGCACTCAAGCTGCTGTCGATCTCGCGTGATCAAGCGGCCGGTGCGTTGACGAGCTTCGAGTTGCTCGCCGACGTCGCGGTCGACTTCTCGATCCGCCACGGCATCGATATCCGCGATCCCCTGACCAGCAAGCATCGCTGGTACGTGTTGATGGAATTGTCGTCGTCGCGCGACGATGCACGCGACACGCTCGAGGCGATCCTGGCTCAGGGCATGGAGGACGGCATCGTCGACGACGCCGTGATCGCCGCCAATCTGAGCCAGCGCCAGGCGTTCTGGAAGCTGCGCGACGAGATGTCGGCGGCGCAGAAGCCGGAAGGCGGCTCGATTAAGCACGATATCTCGGTGCCGGTCGCCGCCGTGCCCGCCTTCATCGAAGAGGCCAATGCGGCGGTGGTGAAGCTGATCCCGGGTTCACGGCCGGTGCCGTTCGGCCATCTCGGCGACGGCAACATCCACTACAATGTCAGTCAGCCGGTCGGCGCCAATGCGGCCGACTTCCTGGCGCGCTGGCACGACGTGAATGCCGTCGTGTTCGAGATCGTGCTGCGGATGGGCGGCTCGATTTCGGCCGAGCACGGCATCGGCGTTCTCAAGCGCGACGAACTGCCTGACGTCAAGGACAAGGTCGCGATCGAGCTGATGCGACAGGTCAAGGCGATGCTCGATCCGCTCGGCATCATGAACCCGGGCAAGGTGCTGTGACCGCGCAGGCGACGATGCCCTCCCCCTCTGCCTCCCTCGCCATTGCACCGATCACCGATAACGACATCGCCGATGTCGTCGCGCTGTGGCAGGCCTGCGGCCTGACGCGGCCGTGGAACGATCCTGCCGCCGACATCGCGCTGGCGCGGCGCGGACCGAACTCGGCCGTGCTGGTCGGCCGCGACGCCAATGCGATCGTCGCGACCGCGATGGTCGGCCACGACGGCCATCGCGGCTGGGTCTATTACGTCGCGGTCGATCCCAACCGCCAGGGCAAGGGACTTGGCCGCACCATCATGGCGGCGGCCGAGGACTGGCTGCGCGCCGCCGGCGTGCCGAAGCTGCAACTGCTGGTGCGGCGGGAGAATGCCAAGGCCGGCGCGTTCTACCAATCGCTCGGCTATGACGAATCGACCTCGGTGATGCTGGCCAAATGGCTCGACGGTCGCGAAGCGACGCCGTGAGAGGGTTGAGGATCAACGCATGAGCATCGCCGACCGCGTCCGCGTCAAGGACGTCGAGCTGCTTTCGAAGCGCCGCTACGAGCTGAAGAGCGCGACGTTCGACTACAGGCGCGCCAACGGCGAATGGCAGACCCAGGTGCGCGAGGTCTACGACCGCGGCAACGGCGCGGCGCTGTTGCCCTACAATCTGACGACCCGCAGCGTCGTGCTGGTGCGCCAGTTCCGCTACCCCGCCTTCGCCAACGGCTATGACGATCTCCTGATCGAGGCTGCCGCCGGCATGCTCGACGATGCCGAGCCGGAAGTACGCATCCGCGCCGAAGCGGAGGAAGAGATCGGCTACCGGCTCGCGCATGTGCGCAAGGTGTTCGAGGCTTTCACGTCTCCGGGCGCGGTGACCGAGAAGCTGCATTGTTTCGTCGCCGAATACGACGCCGCGATGCGCATCGGTGACGGCGGCGGGCTCGCCGACGAGGGCGAGGACATCGAGGTGCTCGAGCTCCCGATCGACGACGCGCTCGCCATGATCAGCGACGGGCGCATCGTCGACGCCAAGACCATCATGCTACTGCAACACGCCGCGCTGCATCTGTTCAGGTGAACGCCGCCTCGCCCCGAGGCTTGCCGGGGCCTTGCGGCCTCGCGCACTCAACGCTTTAGACTAGCTATCCCCGTCATCCCTGCGCAATGGCTATGTCATTGTCGCTGGAGGTGCGAGCCTCTTCGGCGAACCTCGAGGATGAATCGGCCACCAGCCGGGCCATGCATCCTTCGAGACGCGCGAAGACGCGCTCCTCAGGATGAGGGGATAAACTGAACGAAATGCTCTACCGCATCGTGATCGCAAGGCCGCTCAGATCGGCGTTGGCCATCAGACCGACCTGGTGTCCGGTCAATTCCAACACCGCGCCCTTCTGATTGGTCAGCACGATCGCGCGCGCGCCGCGTCCGACGGCAAGCCCCGCGCCGGCCGCACCGTAGACGCCGGCAACGTCGGACGGACGGTTGATGTTGCTGACGCGGCCGCGCAGCACTGTCTTGGAGCCGCCGAACACCAGGCCGTAGTCGAGGCCGCCGGTGGAGAGCCGGTAGGAGCGGCCGCGGAAGGTCAAGACGCCGCTGCCGCCGGAGCCGCCGATGATCCATCCGGCCTTGTAGATCGTGAGCGTCACGAAGCCGCTGTCGGCACGGGCGGCGGAAGAGAACGCAAGGCCGGTGAACGCCAGCAGCGCCACCAGCGCGGCGCGAAGGGTGAATGAAACTTTCATGTGCGGTCTCCCCAGGATCTGCTCTCGTCGATTTGCTTGCGTCGATTTGCGCGCGTCGCGACACGGCTGCGAATCGCGATGCTCCGACTGTAACAAGCGCGTAAACAGGCGCAATTTGGCACAGCGATGGCCGATTTGCTGACGGGCGCTTTCGCACAACCGGTGTTGAACCTGTTCCCGGGGTTGCAACACTCACTGCATGTCCGGGGCGATCGGCCCCTGAGCTCCAGGATTGCCCCGTGGAGCATTCATTTTTCAAACCGGAGATTTCCCATGCGTCGTCTTGCGATTACCTGTGCCGCCATTGCCGCCACCGTGTCCGTGCTCGCCGCGGCAAGCCCGGCCAGCGCCACGCCCTATCACCTGATCCGCTGGCAGGACACCGGCTTCTGCCAGATCTGGGACCAGAGCATCCCGACCACGCCGTGGCCGGCGAACTTCTCCATCGTCAGCGAGGAGCTGCCGACCTTCGACGCCGCGTTCAGCTACAAGACCGGCCTCCTGAACAACGGCACCTGCTCGTTCTGAGCGAACGCCATTCGATCACGCACAGGGCGGACACCCGGCAACAGCGCGGCGTCCGCCCTTGTGCTGTCAGGTAGTGACGCGATCCAGCGTCAGTGATGCTTGATCAGGGCGTCGCGCGCGGCGGCGAGTTCGAGGAACGCCGCGCCGTTGCCGCCGCCGTCGGGATGCACCGTCTTGGCGGCGCGCTTGAAAGCCTGCTGGACTTCGGTCGCAGCGAGGCGGCGGCCCAACGGCAGGCCGAGCAATTGCCGATACTGCTCCTCCTGCGTCAGCGCCTTCGGCGCCAGGCCGCGCTGGCCAAACCGCGGTGCCGACAGCATGTGCAGTGCATCGCCGATGATGCCTAGACGGCGCAGTGCCATCGATTTGGTGCGGCGGTCAGCCGATTTCAGCGCCGCCTGACGCAAGATCGGCAGCACCTGTGCGGCCGCATGCCGCAGCGTCTCGTCGATGTCGGTCGCGGCGATCTCCGCGACCATTTTGGCCATCTCGCGGTAGTCGGGATCCGGCGCCGCGCAAAAGCGCTCGATCGCAACTTTCCAGTGTCTGATATTCGGGTCCATGTCCGCGGTCCGTAACTGTCATCCGAATCCGGATAACAGCAACGCGCAAACGCGGCTTGGCGTTTCGGTTGGCGCAGTTTTGAATAGTGTTGTCGACAACGCTCACAAATCAGAACAAGGAAACGCCATGGCCCTTCTCGACAATCACATCGCCGTCATTACCGGGGCAGGCTCGGGCATCGGGCGCGCCATCGCATTGGGCTACGGCCGCGAGGGCGCGCGCGTGGTGCTGCTCGACATGAACGGCGATGCGGCGGCGGAAGCGGCCAGGGAGATCCAGAGCGCCGGCGGCAAGGCGGAGAGCTTTGCGCTCGACGTGACCAATCGCGACGCCTGCGTCGCGATGGCAAAGCAAGTGGCCGACAAGGTCGGGCCGGTCTCGATCCTGGTCAACAATGCCGGCATCGCGCGCCGCAACGGCATGCTCGGCACCGACGAGGCCGTGATCAAGGATTGGGAAGACATCATCTCGATCAATCTCACCGGCGTTTTCAACGTGACGCATTCGTTCCTCGCGCCATTGCGCAAGAACAAGGGACGCATCGTCAACATCGGCTCGATCCAGTCCTTCGTGCATCTGCGCACGCCGAGTTCGCCGGCCTATACCGCCTCCAAGCACGGCGTGCTCGGCTTCACCAAGGCGTTGGCCGCCGAGCTCGGCAAGGATGGTGTGCGCGTCAATGCGATCGGGCCGGGCTTCATCGAGACGCCATTGAACGAGAAGGTGCGCGCCACCAATCCCGACCTCGTCAAGGTCTTCATGGACCACACCCCGCTCGGCCGCGCCGGCAAGCCGGAGGACATCGTCGGCCCCGCCATCTTCCTCGCCTCGGACCTGTCGGCCTAT
Source organism: Bradyrhizobium sp. UFLA06-06 (assembly GCF_054820065.1). Classification (NCBI taxonomy): domain Bacteria; kingdom Pseudomonadati; phylum Pseudomonadota; class Alphaproteobacteria; order Hyphomicrobiales; family Nitrobacteraceae; genus Bradyrhizobium; species Bradyrhizobium sp. UFLA06-06. Next base: position 173,968 of record NZ_JADFUD010000007.1, on the reverse strand, counting down.
GTCTCGGGATCGATCGTGATGGTCGATGGCGGGTACCGCACATTGTGACGGATGGAACCGCAATCGTGGCGATTTCTGGGTATTTTGCTTACAGAGCAGGGAGTTAGGGCCACGTTAAGGACTTGTTAACCAAACCGGCACACCGTGGATCTACGGGGTAGTTGGTTCTCGATGTCTTCGCTTCACCGACGAAGCGGGCGTTGATCGGGAGGAGTTCATGTCTTACGCGTCCACCGTACCGTCGCCGGAAGCGCTGCTGCCGTCGCTGGCTCCAAATGAAATCGTCCCACTGCTGATCGGCGCGACCGTCGATGAAGTCGAGCGCGAGCTCGTGCTGCAAACGCTTGCGCGCTGCGACGGCAATCGCACCCGCGCCGCGCGCGTGCTCGGGCTGTCGGTTCGGACCTTGCGGAACAAGATTCGCGAATATTCGGCCGACGGCATCGACGTGCCGATGAGCGAGCACGCCGCAGCCTAGAGCAAGATCCGGAACCGTGCGAAGCGGCTTTCCGGGAAGATCATGCTTGGACAACGAGCTAAGCGTGATGACGATTCAACCGGATCTCATCACGCTTTAGCGGCACGTCGACGCTAGATCGGCAGGTCGATCGCAAGCCGCCGCCAGCGCGATAATAGCTCGCTGCCGTCGGCATCGAGGCAGCGAGCGAGACGCACCTCGGTCGTCGCCGCCCGTTGCAGCGTCTGCGCGACCAGCGCCGTCGCATAGTCCCAATAGTCGCGCCGCCCCTTCGGATCGTCGTCGACCAGGGATTTTGCGAGGATCTCGACATAGATCGCAGCGACGGCCCTTTGCCAGAGCTCACCCGCGCGCGCGCCCTCCGCCGAGGGCGCGCCGGTCCGCGACTGCCAGGCCAACCAATAATTTTCCTCCGCGCCGCCCCAAGCGGATGGCAATAGCGATGGATCGAGGCATGGCGAGCGACACTCAAGCGGCTGCATGCCGCGCGCGTCGCAGAAGAAGCAATAGCCGAGCTTGTCGTACCAGTTGACGCGCAGCAATCTGCGAATCTCGGTCTGTTGATCCGCTGCGAGCTGCCTCACGCCGGTCCGTTCGAGATCGCCGATGATCGCCACCAGGCGATCGCGATCATACGGCTCGACCTCGAGCACCACGCCGATATTGCGCGGAAACAGCCCGTCGAGCATCTCGATCATCTCGCGATAGAACCGGCCCGCCAGGCCGCCGCCGCGCCACGCCTTCGCGACGCCGACATAGTTGCAGTAGATCAGCTCGCTTGCGTGATCGTAGGTGAAGAAGCCGAGGCCGATCGCGCGCCCTTCCGCGCGCAGGATAAAGCAGCGCGAGTCGAGGCAATATGACAGCTGCTGATCACCGACGCTGAACTCTCGTCGCTCGCCGACATCATCTGACAGCACCCAGCGCACAATGTCGTCGGGGGCGTCGCGCTCGTTCGGAGGAAACAGCAAGGCATACAGATCGAGGACGCCGGTGTTGCGAAACGCCGCTTCATCGCGCAGATCGTGCCGCGTCACCACGATGTCGAACGTCAGCGGCCCTGTTGCGTCACCTGCAACTGCCCCGCGCCTGTCGTTCAAAATCCGCAACGCGTCCTCCCGTCACAATCTTCGCATCGAATTATGACTGTTGATCGCTTGCATCAGCGGCGTCGGGCAGAATTGAAGCCGTCATCCAACCTCTGTTACAAGCGGCTTGAAATCGCGACGGAGCATATCAGTGGCTGACGAGACAATCTCCCGCCAGGGGTCACGAGGGGCGCAGGGGCCGCAGGGCCGTCAGGGCGAGCCGGGTCGGCCCGGTCCGCAAGGACATCCGGGGCGGCCGGGGCCGGAAGGTGCGCGCGGCAAGCCGGGTCCACAGGGCAAGCCCGGACTGGTTGGAAAGGCAGGCCCTCAGGGCAAGCCGGGAGCGCAAGGCAAGACAGGCGTACAGGGTCCGCGCGGCGAAGCTGGTCCACAGGGACCGCAGGGACCGGCCGGCCCGCGCGGTGAAGCCGGCCCGCCCGGACAATTGCCGTCGATCGAGCAGGTGATGCCGTGGCTGCACATGATCTTCGACGCCTGGGAAGACTACAAGCGCACCAAGGAGCGTGAAGCCGCCGAGTTCGCCGAGCGCGATGCCGCCGAGCGCGCGGCAGCGGAAGCGATCGCGCTTGACGTCGACGCCATCGACTTCGCGGAAGATGACGACGAGGACGACGATCACAAGAAAAAGAAGAAGCACCGCAAGAAGGACAAGAAGTAATCCTTCTTGTCCTCGCGACGACACGGCCAGCTCTGTCCGTGTCGCACCCGACGCCTACCGCTCCGCGCCCGGATTGGCCGGAGGATCGGAGGGCCGAGCGAGGTGCATGAGCTGGAAGACCCAGCGCATGGCGTAGTACCAGGCAACGCCCGCGAACGCCCCGCAGGCCGACAGGATGATGACGTTGGCTAGGTCGATTGTCCCGCTCGACCACAGCATGCCGCAGGTCCAGAGCACGGCGAACGCAATCGAACAGAACGTGAGCAGGGCGGCAGGCTTCATGGCGTTGCTCCGGGATCGGGTGAACGGCAACGATGCCCGGACGCGTGGCGCGGTACCGTGATCTGCATCACGGTACGCCCCGTCCTCAGCCAAACCGCAGGCGCGAACGCTCCCTCGCCTTCTCCGCCTCCACCTCGCGATCGCGCGCCGGTGCCGTGGTCTGCAACGAGATCAGGAGCTTGCGCGCGGCGGTCGAGACCTCGGCCACGGCCAGGTTGAAGGCGGCCTCATTGGAGTGCGACGGCTTGTTGAAGCCGGACAGTTTGCGCACGAACTGCAGCGCCGAGGCGTGAATCTCGTCTTCGGTGGCGGGCGGCTCGAAGTTGAACAGCGTCTTGATATTGCGGCACATGTCGGTCTCCCTCACCCGCGGCAACGGGGCGGCTCTCTCAAAGACGATCGGCTGCTGCAAAATACGACATCGTGGTCTATTCTGGCAGTCTCATCGTCCACGGTGGAGCGAGGTTCCGGATGAGCCACGTGATCTACAAGGTCGTCCAGCACGACGGCGGCTGGGCCTATACCGTCAACGGGGTGTTCTCGGAACCATTTCCTACCCGCGCCGCGGCACTCGCCGCTGCCCGACGCGCCGCCAACGAGCAGCGCGTCCCCGGCCGCACCGAGGCGATCCAGTACGAGACGTCGGACGGCAAATGGCTGACCGAAACCGCCTCCGGCAACGACCGCCCGGAGACCGAGGTCGAGGACGGCCGCTAGTTCACCTCTCGCCTTCAGAACGGAACCTGGACGCCAAGCCGGTCGAAGAACGCCCGCCCCCGATCGGTGATCCGCAATGCGCGCGGAATCCGATGCGGCGCAACGCCGCGCATCTCGACCAGCCGCGCCAGCACGGCATTGGCAAACGGACCGGCGAGATGCGGCACGCGCTCGGTCCAGTCATTGCAGAGCCGCAGATGCGGCTGCCGCGCCGGATCGAAATCGATCGCCTCGGCCCGGCACCAGGCCAACCCCTGCTCGGTCACGCGACCATCGCGGCCGTCGATCAAGACGAGGCGGCGGCGGATCAGCGCATTCGACAGCAGCACGCCGAGCTGACCCGCAAGGTGGTGGTAGCAGGTGCGCGATTGCCTGAGCTGCTCGGCCGGCATCGCACGCCGCCGCCCCACGGTGGCCCTGGCCGCAAGATCGACGAGGTTCTCGATCAGCGCCGCGACGTCGTCGTCCCTGATCCGGTAATATCTGAACCTGCCCTGTGCCCATACCGACAGCACGCGGGCGTCGACCAGCTTCTGCAAATGCGCGCTAGCGCCTTGCGGCGAAATGCCGGCAACCGCAGCAAGCTCGCCCGCCGGCAACGCCTTGCCGTCGGCCAGCGCACTGACCATCGCCTCGCGGACCGGATCGCCCAAGGCCTCGGCGATCCGCGAAAATCCTGTCTGCAGGGCTTGGGATGATCCCACCGCATCGTCCTCCGGATCGCGCCGAAACGTCCTACCCGCATTCGCCGTGCCGCGCAGCTCATTTCAGATTTTCCTGAAACGTCGCGGCGGTCTCTTCCGCTCAAATGGGCAGCAGTCGACCAAACACAAGGGAACAATCATGACAGCTGGCAGCAACGACGCGGAACGCATCTACAGGCTCTGGGATGAAGCGCTCGGCAACAAGGACCTCGAGGCGGCGCTCGCGCTCTACGCAGCCGACGCCTCGATCGAGAGCCCGCTGGTGCAGCATTTGATGCAGACCAAAGACGGGATCGTCCGCGGCCGCGACGCGCTACGCGAGTTCATCACGCGCGTGTTCCGTACCAACCCGCCGCAACGGCGGCGCTTCAAGCAGGGCTTCTTCAGCGACGACCGCGTCCTTACCTGGGAATATCCGCGGCAGTCTCCGGACGGCGACCAGATGGATCTCGTCGAGGTCATGGAGATCGAGCACGGCCTGATCCAGCGTCACCGCGTCTATTGGGGCTGGTACGCACTCAACGTGCTGAAGGCGAGTTAACGGACACTTCTGCGTCAGGCGCGTGGACGACGCTTTCCGTCATGCTAGGCTTGCACCGACGCGGCTGGACAAATGCGCCGCGCGTGGGGAGAAGCACCATGATCCGTTTGTGCGTGGCGCTTGCAGCCGCTCTCGTCTCGATGTCGGTACCGGCCATGGCTGCAGATTACCCCACACCGCAGGATGGCGAGTGGACCGCGAAGGACTTCAAGTTTCACAGCGGCGAGGTGATGCCGGAACTGCGGCTGCACTACACCACGGTCGGCGCACCGACCGGACAGCCGGTGCTGGTGCTGCACGGCTCCGGCGGCTCGGCCGCCAGCATGCTGACGCCGACCTTTGCCGGCCAGTTGTTCGGCCCCGGCCAGCCGCTCGACGCGGCGAAATACTACATCATCATCCCCGACGGCATCGGGCACGGCAAATCGTCGAAGCCGTCGGACGCGATGCGGACGAGCTTTCCGAAATACGACTACAACGACATGGTCGACGCGCAGTATAGGCTCGTCACCGAGGGGCTCGGCATCAAGCATCTGCGGCTCGTGATCGGCAACTCGATGGGCGGCATGCACACCTGGATCTGGGGCGTGCGCTATCCGCGGATGATGGACGTGCTGGTGCCGATGGCCTCGCAGCCGACCGCGATGGCGGCACGCAACTGGATGCTGCGGCGGACGATGCTGGAAACGATCCGCAACGATCCCGACTACAACGGCGGCAACTACACCAGCCAGCCGCGGATGATGAAATACGCCATCGCCGCCTATCGCTTCGCCAGCGCCGGTGGCACGCTCAATTACCAGGCGCTGGTGCCGACCGCAGCGCAGGCCGACAAGATGGTCGACGACCAGCTGGCGTTGCCGGTCACCGCGGATGCCAATGACTACATCTATCAATGGGAGGCCTCGCACGACTACGATCCCTCCGCCGGACTGGAGAAGATCGAGGCAACCCTGCTTGCCATCAATGCCGCCGACGACGAACGCAATCCGCCGGAGACCGGCGTCACCGAAGCTGCCGTGAAGCGGATCAAGAACGGCAAGATTGATCTGATCCCGGCAAGCAGCGAGACACGCGGCCATCTCACCACCGGCGATGCGAAGTTCTATGCCAGGCAATTGCAGGAAGTGTTGCAGACGGCGCCGACGATGTAGCCATCGAGGTCAGGGCGATGTCCGCTGATCGCTTCCGCCGCATTGCGCTCAGCCTGCCCGAGGTCGTTGAAGGCGCGCATCACGGCACAACCGATTTCCGCGTCGGCAAGCGCATCTTCGCGACACTCGGCTATCCCGACCAGGATTGGGGCATGGTGAAGCTGACACCCGAGCAGCAGGCCATGGTGGTCGAGGCCGAGCCGGAGATTTTCCGGCCGGTGCCGGGCGGCTGGGGCAAGAGCGGCAGCACCAATGTCCGCCTCGCGAAGGTCGATCAGGTCACGCTGCGCAGCGCGCTGAAAATGGCACGGGACAATATCGCGGTGAAACCGGCGAAGAAGGCGCGCGCGAAGCAACCATCCTGAGCGCATCGATCCCGCACTGCATCACGCCTGACTGCGCGGTTTCGCTGATTCTTTGAGCATGCATCCCGCGCGCGGTTCGTGCCTAATCGCGCAAACACCGGATTCGTGCGGCGCTACGCGCGGGTCACGTAGAAGTTTTCGCCGGAGGAAGGCAATGCGAAGGCTCGCGCATGTTGCGGTGCTTGCGTGGCTCGTCCTGATGGCGGGCGCTGCACTGGCGTTCGACAACGGCCAATACGACAACGTGCCACCCGATATCCGCGCCTGGTTCAAGAGCGTGATCGCGCCGAATGGCGTGCCGTGCTGCGACATCTCCGACGGCCATCGCACCAGCTACGACGTTCGTGGCGGCGCCTATTGGGTGCCGATCGAGGGCGAGTGGATGATGGTGCCGGAGCGCGCCGTGATCCGCGATCGCGGCAACCCGGTCGGCGAGGCCGTGGTGTGGTACGTGCACCACCGCGGCAGCATCATCATCAGCTGCTTCGTTCCGGCGGATGCTGTCTGAACGGCGCCCGCCGTCTTCGCGGAAGCTCCGCGCGCGAGATCGCGTCAATTTGAAACAGTTACTCTCTGTTAACCTTACTTTTTAACCAATAATTAAGAATGAGTTTGCGGGCGCCATGAGGCGCGGCCTAGCGTCTGCAGAAATGCTCCGTAACCGCGAGTTGGTGCGTGCCATGGCTCTTCGAAGAATGGCGTATCGAACATATGGGGCGCTGATGGCGTCCCTGATGGCTTCCCTTGGCGTTGCAGCGCTGCTGCTTGCTTCTCCGACCGAAACCTATGCGAGATCCGGATCCGCGGCGCGCGGCACGTTCTCCTCGCATCATCCAGCCTTCCGCCATCATGTGCGGGTGCCCGGCATCGTGTTGCCGGACGCGGGCGGATATTATGACGGTGCGGCGAGCACACCCTTCGCTGCCGAGGTCCCGGCGCCGGTCTCCAACGACGTCCGCTACACCTACACCCAGGACGTGCCGTGGGATTGGGCGCATCGCTATCCGCCGGCCGTGGTGCCGTCGGACCGTCCCTATGTGTCGAGCTGTCCCACCGAGAGCGTCACAGTGCCCGGACGCGGCGGCGACCGCACCGTCAACATCACGCGGTGCTACTGACGAATAGCTCTGTCCCGTTCGCAAAAACAAAAGAGGCCGCCCGCAAGGACGGCCTCTCGTATTTTGGCAGACGCTCGGCGCGCCGGCAGACAGCCGGTCAGGAATCCTCGCCCTTCAGATGACCGACGTGCTTCTGGGTGTAGAGCTCAAGGCCGATGCGCTTGATCAGGTCGAGCTGGGTCTCGAGGAAGTCGATGTGGTCTTCCTCATCCTTCATCAGCTGCTCGAACAGGTCACGGCTGACATAGTCCTTGACGCCATGGCAGTAGGTCGCCGCCTCCTGGTAGAGCGTGCGGGCGCCGATCTCGGCGGCGAGGTCACACTCGATGATCTCCTTGACGTCCTGGCCGATCTTCAGGGGATCGAGCACCTGCAGGTTCGGGAAGCCGTCGAGAAAGAGGATGCGATCGACGAACTTGTCGGCGTGCTCCATCTCCTCGATGGACTCCTTGCGCCAGACCTTGGCCATCTCCAGGAGGCCCCAATTGTTGAGCATCCGGTAGTGCAGCCAGTACTGATTGATGGCGGTCAGTTCGCTGCGCAGCCCCTTGTTCAGATAATCGATGACCTTCGGGTCGCCTTGCATGATCCACTCCACCTGTCGCGGCCAACCTTGGCCGACGCTGAATTTAGAATGTTTCTAAATCAGATTACCGGCAAGAGCAACCCTTCGTAGAAGCGGCGCCTGGATAACCGGATTCGGAGGGATTTGGTGAAATCAGCAGGCTGCGAGCGCGAATTCGGCCGGCTCGGCGTCCTCGTTGGCGGCGTGCGGATGGCCGCTGTGGGGGCAACCGGAGCAGCAGGCCTTGGCGCAGGGACCGAGCGCCTCGTCGATGATCGCCTTGATGGTGCGCGCGCAGCGGCCGCATTCGGCACTGCAGCCGAGGCAGCCGTACACCTGCTTGGCGTTTCGTGTCACGGACCCACCGCCATTGACGGCATTGCGGACATCGTGGTCGCTGAGGACGTTACAGGAACAGACAATCATCGGAGCAAGGCGGGGTCCAACGGTGATGCTTCCCAGTATGGATATTGTCGGCTCCCGCGCGATGCAAAAGGAAAAAGCGGTTTTTGTAGCAATTCCAAACTGATGCGGGATTCATATTGGAATGAGTCTAAATCGGTCGGAGTTCGAACCCGCGGGGTGGCTACGGGCCAATAAGCGATTCCTTCGCCGCCGACCGCCATGAGCACGCGCCTCGCTGGGCGCTATCGGGCTTGTGCGTTGCAAGATATTCCAAAAGCTGCAAGCATTTGGTCGCGAATACGGCAGCGTCGTTCATTGAACATTCAAGCTGAGTATGGAACCCTCCGGCGAGACGGATCGCCAATGCACGCTGTCCCTGCTGCCGTGAGAAAGGTCAGGCCATGAAGAAGACATTGCTGGCGCTTTGCGCCGTTGCCGCTGTGGCGGCTTCGACTGTGGCGGTGCCCGCCCCCGCCCAGGCACAACGCGGTGTCGCCGCCGGCGTCGCTGCGGGATTGATCGGTGGCGCCATCGTCGGTGGCGCGATCGCATCGCAGAACCGCTATTACGGTCCGGGATACGGCTACTATGCGCCCGGCCCGGCCTATGTCGCCGAACCCGGCTACGGCCCCGATTGCTTCTGGCAGCGCCAGCGGTTCTGGGACGGCTACACCTGGCGCGTTCGCAGCGTCCGCGTTTGCGATTGATCGCCGTTCATCTCGATTAAATCGAACCAGATGTCCCGGAAAACCGACTGTTTCTCCGGGACAACTGCTGTAGATGGCCAGAAAAAACCGCTTTTCTGCGCGATCAGCCTGCGGACGTTTACTTTCGGTTGACTGTTCTGCGCTGTTTAGCAAGACAGCAGTTCGAGATCAGCGTGCGAGTCACCTCAACCCGGCGCCGGACCACGACGCCACCACCTTCCAGGAGAGCCAAAGACATGAAGAAGACTTTAGCTGCCCTTGTCGCCGTTACCACGATTGCCGGTTCGCTGGCCGTTGCTCCGGCTGCCAAGGCTGGTGACGGCGGCGCCGTCGCGGCCGGCGTTGCCGGCGGCCTGATCGGCGGCGCCCTGCTGGGCGGCGCGATCGCAGGCGCTCGCCCCGCCCCGGTCTATGTCGCACCGGCGCCGGTTTACGTCGAAGAGGCCCCGTGCCGCATGGTTCGCGAGCGCTTCTGGGACGGCTACGGCTGGCGCTTCCGTCGCATCCAGGTTTGCGACTGATCGACCGACACGTTTTCAGCATCACACTCGAAAACCCGGCCTCGCGGCCGGGTTTTTGCTTTGCGCCACCAGGCGGTCTTGCGAGCCAGCCCGGTCAGCGCTGCCCGTTCATCGCGCGCAGCACCGCCTCGCTCGGCCAGCAATCGACCTTCAGCCCGGCCTGCTTCTGATAGGCGCCGAGCGCCGCGCGGGTCTGCATCCCGGCCTTGCCATCGAGCTTGTCCTTGTAGAGACCGATCTTCGTCAGCTGCTGCTGCATCGCCTCGACATCGGCGGAACGCAGCTGCTTCGATGCCGACCATGGCGTCGCGAATGGCTGCGGGCTCGTCATGCGGTCGGCGAGGTGGCCGACGAACAGCACGTAGAGATCGGAGAAATTGTATTCCTTGATCACGAAGTAATTCGGCGTGGTCAGGAAGGCGGGACCATAGCTGCCTTCCGGCTGCAGCAGCGACGCCGATTGCGCCAGCTCGGCGGTGCTGAGCTTCTGCCCGCGCACCGGCACGAAGCCCGCGCGCAGCCACTGGGTGATCGGCTTCGTCACTTCAGGCACGCCCATCGTGCAGTCGGCATTGGCCGGCGCCTGCACCTCATAGGCCCAGCGCACGCCGGGCTGCCAGCCCTTGTTGACCAACTGCTGCGCGGCGGAGGCGAGCGCGTCCGGCACCGAATGCCAGATATCGACGCGGCCGTCGCCGTCGAGATCGACGCCGTGCTTGTAATATTCCGACGGCAGGAACTGGGTGTAGCCGGTCGCACCGGCCCAGGAGGAGCGCATCTCCTTGCGCGTCACCGCGCCCTCGCCGAGGATCTTCAGCGCGAGGATGAATTCGGTGCGGTACTGATCCTTGCGACGGCCGACATAGGCCTGCGTCGCCACCACGCGCAGCGTGTCGTAGGGCAGCGAATAGCGGCCGTAATCGGTCTCGCGGCCCCAGATCGCCAGCACGACGGTGGCCGGGACGCCGAACCGCTTCTCGATCGCATCGAGCGACGGCCGATACTTCTGCATCAGCCGCTGCCCCTCCGCGGCGAGCCGCGCGATCGAGGCTTCCTTGATGTAATCGGCCGGCACCTGCACGAACTCGGCCTGCGCCGGCGCGCCGGTCTTGGGACGTCCGGGCAGGATCAGGTCGGGCAGCTTGTAGTCGGGCTCGAGCGAGCGCGTCTCGCGATCGAAGGTCTCGCGCGACACGCCGGCGGCCTTGGCCTCCGGCCACAGCGAGGCGATGAACTGGGTGAACGCAGCATCGGCGGCGAATGCCGGCCGCTGCAGCGGCGCACAAAGCAGCAGCGCGAATGCGACAATGGTGGCTGGCCATTTCATGATCGATCTCACCCTGCGGAAACGGTCATTGCAACGCGGATTCGGCAATTGTCAGAATTCAATTCTGGGTGGTAAGTTTTGCCATGCGCATATTTCTGTCATTTCCCTCCGAACTGGAATCGCAGGCTGACAGCATCGCCCAGTCCCTGCGCAATTGCGACCATGACGTTTTCTTTTCGCACGACGATCTTCCGCCGGGCGACAGCTTCGATGCGCGCGTCGAAAAAGCCATCGAAAGCAGCGATTTTATGGTGTTCCTGATCAGTCCGGAATCGGTGACCAGGGGACGCTACACGCTGAGCGAGCTCGCCTTTGCCCGGAACAAATGGCCGAACCCCAGCAATCGCGTGCTGCCGGTGATGATGGCGCCGACCCCGCTCGACCAGGTTCCGACCTATCTCAAGGCGGTCACGATCCTCGAACCTCAGGGCAGCGCGGCCGCCGAGACACGGGCCGCCGTCGATCGCATGCTGGAAGCCAAAAGCGAGCAGTCGCGCGACCGATCGATTTTGCCCTTCGCCGTGCTGTCGCTTGCGTCGGCCATCCTGTGCAGCCTGGTCGCGACCTATGCGCTCAACGTCCTGCAATATTCGTTCGTCGTCTCCGACGCCGGCGGGATCACGATCCTGCCCGGCGTGATATTCGGCGCGGCGATCGCGACCTGCAATGTGATGTTTGGCGCCAGGGACCGGTTTCAGCTGGCGCTGGTGGTCGCGATCACGACGGCGGCGTGGATCGCGGCCTACGATGCCAGCGCCGTGACGCTTCAGGCGCTCGGCCAGTATGCGAGAACCGTGCCTATCGAGGGCAATGCCGCGAACCCGGCCCAGATCACCGAGACGCTCGGCAACAATCCCTACATGGGATTTTTGATCGGCGGCATCGGCGGCGCTGTCGGCGGAGCCATCACCATTCTCGGCGTGCTCCTGACCAACCCCGCGTTCAGGCGGATCGACAGCGTCGTCGTGACCTGGATCGCGGCCATCGCAGCCGGAACGGTTTACGGCGCGATCGTCAGGCTGCCGACCTTGCTGGGCTGGCTGGTGCTGTTCGGCGTCTGGCAGACCGCGTTCGTCCTCGCGATGGCGCGTGGATTTCCGCGCGGCGCGGCGCAGATCCCCGAATGGCTCGGCAGATCCGCGCCGGCACTGTTCGGCTCACGCGCGGCGCGGTGACGCCGCGCCGCCGTTCATCCCTAATGCCCAACCTGCTGCTTGGCGCCCTCGATCGAATCGTTCGACAGCTTGTCGACGATCGCGATGCCGATCGCCGACAGGATGAAGACGCAGTGGATGATGGTCTGCCACATCACGCCGGTCTCGGTGTAATTGCCCTTGCCTGACGACAGCGCGCCGGCCTCGATGAAGGTGCGCAGCAAATGGATCGAGGAAATGCCGATGATCGCCATCGCCAGCTTGATCTTCAGCACGCTGGCATTGACGTGGCTGAGCCATTCCGGCTCGTCCGGGTGGCCCTTCAGATTGAGGCGCGAGACGAAGGTCTCGTAGCCGCCGACGATCACCATCACGAGCAGGTTCGAGATCATGACGACGTCGATCAGGCCGAGGACGGCCAGCATGATCTGCTGCTCGCTGAAATCGAAGGCATGGGCGAACAGGTGCCACAATTCCTTCAGGAACAGCACGACATAGACGCCCTGGGCGATGATCAGGCCGACATAGAGCGGCAATTGCAGCCAGCGCGATCCGAAGATCAGCATGGGAACGGGACGCAGCGACCGGCCCTTTGCGGGGGCGCGCGCCTCGGAAAGTGCGGACATGGTGGAGCGCTCGCAGAATTTGATTTGCGGGAGCGCTCTATCTACGCAATCCCGCGCGCTTGAAAAGCGACAACTGGCCGCAGATTGCGCCGCGATGCCGTCACGATCCTGCCAACGAGCAACGCTCGAACGCGGCGCGATGGCCGCGTTCGAGCGTCAAATCGATCAGCGCGTCAGCTTCTTGTACTTCACGCGGTGCGGAATGATGCTGTCCTGGCCGAGCCGGCGCATCTTGTCCTTTTCGTAATCCTGGAAGTTGCCCTCGAACCATTCGACATGGCTGTCGCCCTCGAAGGCCAGGATGTGAGTCGCGATGCGGTCGAGGAACCAGCGGTCATGGCTGATGATGACGGCGCAACCGGCGAAATCCTCCAGCGCCTCTTCCAGCGCGCGCAGCGTGTCGACGTCGAGGTCGTTGGTCGGTTCGTCGAGCAGCAGCACGTTGGCGCCCGACTTCAGCATCTTGGCGAGATGCACGCGGTTGCGCTCACCGCCCGACAGCGCACCGACCTTCTTCTGCTGGTCGGCGCCCTTAAAGTTGAACGCCGAGCAGTAGCCGCGCGAATTGACTTCCTTCTTGCCGAGCAGGATCAGCTCGTTGCCGCCGGAGATCTCCTCCCACACCGTCTTGTTGCCCTCAAGCGCGTCGCGCGACTGGTCGACATAGCCGAGATGCACGGTCTCGCCGACCGTGATGGTGCCCTTGTCCGGCGTCTCCTGCTCGGTGATCATCTTGAACAGCGTGGTCTTGCCGGCGCCGTTGGCACCGATCACGCCGACGATGCCGCCGGGCGGCAGCTTGAAGGTGAGATCGTCGATCAGCAGGCGATCGCCAAACCCCTTGCTGAGGCCTTCGAAGTCGACGACATTGGCGCCGAGCCGCTCGGCGACCGGAATGATGATCTGCGCGGTCTGGGTCTGCTTCTCGCTCGCCTTCTTGAGCAGCTCCTCATAGCGCTGGTAGCGGGCCTTCGACTTGGCCTGGCGCGCCTTCGGCGAGGACGCCACCCATTCCTGCTCGCGGGCCAGCGTCTTCTGATGCGCGGCGTCCTCGCGGCCTTCCTGCTCGAGCCGCTTCTGCTTTTGCACCAGCCAGGACGAGTAATTGCCCTCGTAGGGGATGCCGCGACCGCGGTCGAGCTCGAGGATCCAGCCCGTGACGTTGTCGAGGAAGTAGCGGTCGTGGGTGACGATCAGGATCGCGCCGGGATAGTTGCGCAGATGGCCTTCCAGCCACGACACCGACTCGGCGTCGAGATGGTTGGTCGGCTCGTCGAGCAGCAGCAATTCCGGCTGGTCGAGCAGCAGGCGGCACAGCGCCACGCGGCGGCGTTCACCGCCGGACAGTTTTGTGACATCGGCATCGTCGGGCGGGCAGCGTAGCGCGTCCATCGCCTGGTCGACCTTGCTGTCGAGATCCCACAGGCCCTGGGCCTCGATCTCGTCCTGCAGCTTGGTCATTTCGTCAGCCGTCTCGTCCGAGTAATTGACGGCCAGCTCATTGTAGCGGTCGAGGATCGCCTTCTGCTTGGCGACGCCGAGCATGACGTTCTCACGAACGTTGAGTGCCGGATCGAGGTGCGGCTCCTGCTCGAGATAGCCGACGCGGGCGCCCTCGGCGACCCAGGCCTCGCCGTTATACTCCTTGTCGAGGCCGGCCATGATCTTGAGCAGCGTCGACTTGCCCGAGCCGTTGACGCCGAGCACGCCGATCTTGGCGTCCGGGTAGAAGCTCAGATGGATGTTATCGAGCACCTTGCGGGTCGGGTACGCCTTGGTCAGACCCTGCATGAAATAGATGAACTGGCGAGCCATCCGCTGTCCCTGGAATTGATCCGATTTGTGGAAATTTTGCTGCCGCCGATGTAACGGCCGGCCCCCGAAAGCGCAACCGCGGGACCTCTGTTTTCCGTCCGTTCACCACGTTTCGCGGCTTCACCACGGGTGATTACGGGTTCGACGCCATGTGTGCGCCGAATCACGACAATTGAAACCATCTTTTAATAAATCAGGCCAAAACTCGTTCTCAACGTCGAAAAACGGCGATTTTCGCGGCAGAACCGCGGCCAAACAGTTGAGGCCACGTCATGGCTACCATCATTTCAGCACCCCTTCCGCGCCCGACGACAAAAGGCGAGGCGACGCTGTTCGCCGAATTCCGCGCCTTTTGGCGCGCCTTCGTCGCCAAGGCTTTCAATCCCTACCGACCGGAACTGCATTATATGCGCGGCCCGGGTCCGGCTTGCCGCGCCAAGCAGATGGCGCTGTCGCCGGCGGTCCGCGCGATGCTCGCCGACATCCGCTCCACGAAGAAGCCGTCTCCGCGCGCGTGACAATCGCCGCTTTTTGAAACCGCGGCCGCTTGCGCGCCTGCCGATTGCGCGCGACCATGACGGGTATCCCGACGGTTGATCTCCCGCCGTCGCCCTCACCCTGAATGGACCATCCCCGATGACGCGGCTCCGCTGTGCAATCCTCGACGACTATTTTGACATCGCGCTTTCGGTGGCCGACTGGCCAAAGGTCAAGGACCGGGTCGACGTCACCGTGTTCGACAAGCCGTTCGCGAGCGAGGCGGAAGCGGCGACGAAGCTGAAGGATTTCGAGGTCATCTGCGCGATGCGCGAACGCACCCCGTTCCCGAAGAGCCTGCTCGACGCGCTGCCCAGGCTGCAGCTCCTGATCACCTCAGGCATGCGCAACGCGGCGATCGACATGGAGGCCGCCAAGGACCGCAAGGTGGTGTTGTGCGGCACCCAATATAGCCGCGATCCCACCGCGCCCCTGACCATGGGCCTGATCCTGGAACTGACCCGCGGCATCGGCCGCGAGAACGCGCGCATGCACGCCGGCGAGGCGTGGCAGACCTTTGCCGGTACCGAGATCGAGGGCAAGACGCTCGGCATCATCGGTCTCGGCAAGCTCGGCAACAAGGTCGCCGGCATGGCCAAGGTGTTCGGCATGAACGTCATCGCCTGGAGCCCTAATCTGACGCCGGAAAAGTGCAATGAGGCCGGCGTCGGCTATGCCAGCAAGGACGAGCTGTTCGCGACATCAGACATCATCACCATCCATGTCGTGCTGAGCCCGCGCTCGCGCGGACTGGTCGGCGCCGCCGATCTCGCCCGCATGAAGCCGTCGGCCTATCTCGTCAACACCGCGCGCGGGCCGATCGTCGACGAGGACGCCCTGTTCGCGGCGCTGCGCGACAAGACGATCGCCGGCGCCGGCATCGACGTGTTCTCGGTCGAGCCGCTGCCGTCGGATCATCCGCTGCGCAAGCTCGACAATGTCGTGATCACACCGCATCTCGGCTATGCGACGCGCGAGAGCCTGCAGGCGCACTATCAGCAGATGGTCGAGTGCATCGACGCCTTCAGCAAGGGCAGCGAGCCGCCGCGGCCCCTGGCCTGACAGCAGCATTCACTGCGGCTAGCCGAGCCAGCGGAACGCGCGTTCGAGCTCGGCGCGGCCGTTCCGGTCGTACCAGCGCCCGTGGGCGAGAATGATCCGCTCCGGATTCCATTCGATCATGCGGGCGACGACGGCCTTCAGCGCCGCGCGGTCCCGCGAGAAGGTCAATCGCATGTCGCGCGGCGTGCCGCCGTCAGGATCGCGCACGCCGCCGAGCCAGGTCAGGAACCGCATCAACGGCGAGCGGACTCGTCTGGCCTCAAAATTCTCGATCAGGTCGGTCAGCAGCAATGTCCGCGACGGCAGATGGAAGTACACGACCTCCGTCATGTAGCTGCCTGCCACCGGCAGCGTCGCGATCCACTCATCCCAGGGATAGCCGGATGATCGTTCCAGTGGCTCGCCTACGAATGTCAGCCGACTGCCCGCCTGCTGCTTGATCCCGGGCGCAAGAAAGATGCGCGCATCTGGATAGGCAGCATGCCATTCCGGAATCCACCAATAGTGCAGACGATTCGGAGCGATGATCCAGCGCGGTACGCCCAGCTCAGCGATTGCGGCCTTGAGCTCGGCCAGCAATGGTGTCGGCGAGTGAATGAACAGCCGCCCACCCGGCAGACGAACGATCGTCGCGCGCGTTGGAAACGGCATTTTGAACCAGCGCGGGCCGAACCGGATGATCGGACCATCGATGATCCATACGTCATCGGCGACAGGCTTTGGTGTATTCAGCGGCGGATAGGTCTCGCAGAGGTCCTGCATCGCATTGCCTCAACGTCGAGATGCGCGGCTTGTTGCAACAAAAAAAGGCGCGCTGTTCGCACGCCTTTTTCAATGATGAACTTGCCGGTTGGCCTAGCGCACCGTCACCGGTGCGGGCAGCGGCTGCACCGTGGTCGGCTGCGTGCCGGGCAGCGGCGCCGCCGCCTGAGCCTGAGCCGACGCGGGAGCCATCGGGTTCGGGGGCGCGGCAGAAGCCGTCGCCGTTCCCGGCGGCGGACCACCGGGCAGCACAACCACGCGGGTGCCGACCTTGGCGCGTTCGAACAGGTCGGAGACGTCTTCGTTCAGCATGCCGATGCAGCCCGACGAGACGAACTTGCCGATGGTCGACGGCTGGTTGGTGCCGTGAATTCGGTACACGGTCGAGCCGAGATACATCGCGCGGGCGCCGAGCGGGTTGCCGGGTCCGCCGGCCATGAAGCGCGGCAGATAGGGCTGACGCTCGATCATCTCGGTCGGCGGATGCCAATCCGGCCACTCTGCCTTGCGGGTGATCTTCTGCACGCCGGTCCAGGTGAAGCCGTCGCGGCCGACACGGACGCCGTAACGGACCGCCCGGCCATTGCCCAGGATGTAATAGAGGTAGGTGTTCGACGTATCGACAACGATCGTGCCTGCCGGCTCCTTGGTCGCGAACGACACTTCCTGGCGACGCAGATTCGGCGGCAGTTGCGCCGGGGCGTCTTCGGGCTGCTCGTCCGGCGGCAGCGCCGCGATCTGTACCGGCTTGCCATTGGCATCGACCGGCGCCTGCTGCTGCGGCACGGCTCCGGTAACGCCCTCGGGCGGACGCATGCCGCCGCGGTCGTCGCCATAGGAAACGCCGGCGGCCGGAACGCCATTGTCGCGATTGGCTTGTTGCGCACCCGGACGGTCACCGTAGATCACCGGCGGCGGCCCCATCGGCCGGCCATAGCGGGGATCATCGGGCGACATCACCGGGCCAGTCGGCGCGCCACGGTCGGAATAAACCGGAGGAGCATTCATCGGACGGCCATAGCGCGGATCGTCCGGCGACATCACCGGACCGGGCGGCACACCGCGATCGGAATATGTGGGCGCATTCGCCGGACGGCCATAGCGCGGGTCGTTCGGCGACAGCACCGGACCGGGCGGCGGCAGTGCAGCCGAATCCTGCCCGTCATCGTCATTGAGAGCGTCGAAATCCGGCATACTGCCCTGGGGGTAGGGCTGGGGCGCCGTCGAATAGGCGGTGCCCTGAGGCGCCGGATAACCCTGCTGCGCATGCGCAAGCGAGGTTCCTGCCACGCCGAGAGCCGCGGCAGCGCAAATCGTCAGAATGCGGTTGATCATCATTGCTCTGTTATAGTCCCCAAGCCACACCGGACTGTTAACGGCCCAATGCAGGAAGATAGCGGCGCATTCAAGACAAATCCGCGAAACCCGGGCTATTCCGGGCCTTTTGTGATTTCGCGTCAACGCTGCGGCAAAGATGTCTCACGGGCCCGGAATGTTTGTCCACGTGGCCAAAGTCATCAATCACCCGCATTTTGTAACAAACAGTCCCGGGACGTTGCGATATCTTCGAATCGGGCTGATTCGCGCTCGCGACGCCGGCTTTCTTGTGTGGTCACCGCGTTCCCTCGACATCGAAGACCCTCCCGCAGAAGGGGGAACCCGCGCCCATGCTCCCCGGCCTTCGTTTTCTGTTCGCCGCGATCGTGCTGGCGACCTCGCTTCTGGTGTTCGGGTTGGGGGCAGCCGCGCTGTTTCGCGCGGCGCATGAAGAGTTCGCCAGCATTCCGGTCCGCCGGGCGCCGCCCGAGCCGCAATTCGCGCAGCAGCCCGAGACCCCGCCGGTGCTTGCCATGGTGCGGGTCGACCCGCCCGCCGCCGACACGGTGACGACCGATACTCCGGCAGCCCCGCCCGCGTCCGAGCCGGCCGCGTCCGAACCGCCTGCTCCCGCTGAGATCGCCCCTGCAGCCGAGCCGGAGAAGGTTGCCGCCGTGACGGCGGATGATCCGGTCCCGCCCGCTCCGCCGAAGCCGGAAGCCCAGGCCGCGACGACCCCGGCGCCGGCCCAATCCGCCGACACCGCGGCTCCGACCGCAGCTCCCTCGCCGGCATCGGAGCCCACGCCCGCTGCCGCCGAAGCTGCACCGGCAGCCACCGAGGCCAAGGTCGCCGCCATCGCCGATCCGCCCGCCCCCAGCGAGCCCGCGCTTCCTCCGCCGGCACCCGCGATGGCAGCGCCCGAGCCCGCCCCGCCGCCGTCACCCGAGGCGATGGCAGCCGCGACGAAGATCGCGACGCTGGGCGGACCTGAGGTTGTTGTCGAAGCCCCAGTGGCGCCGAAGGCCATCGAGGCGAAGAAGCCGGAGCGCAACGCGGTCAGCAAGCCGGCACATCGCAAGGAGCGGCGGCGGATTGTCCGCGCGCAGCCGGTTCGGCAGGTCGTTCAGCAGCAGCTCGATCCGTTCGGCCAGCCGACCCTGGTGCCGCTGACCCGACGCTAGCAAGCAAGGATTACTCTGTCAGGCCGGCCCTGTCGCGATCGGCGGGCCGCTCGCCTGCCCCCATTCCGACCACGAGCCGTCATAGAGCGCGGTGTCGGCGATGCCGAGCCGGTACAGCGCGAGCGTCAGCACGCCGGCCGAGACGCCGGAGCCGCAGCTCGTCACGATCGGCGCATCGAGCTTCACGCCGGCGCCCGTGAACGACTTGCGCAGGTCATCGAGCGGCTTCATCTCGCCGGTCGCGGCATCGAACAGCTGGTTGTAGGGCATGTTGCGGGCGCCTGGGATGTGGCCGGCGCGGATGCCCGGCCGCGGCTCCGGCGCGCGGCCCTCGAAGCGATCGGCGGCGCGCGCATCGATTACCTGCTCGGCACGGCTTTCGACATTGGCGATCATCTGCTCGATGCTGCGCACGCGCCTCGGATCGTAGCTCGCCTTGAAGGTCGCAGGCTTCGGCTTCACCTCGCCGCTCTCGACCGCCCTGCCCTCGGCGCGCCACTTCTTCAGGCCGCCGTTGAGAATGCGCACGTTGCGATGGCCATAGGACAGGAACATCCACCAGGCGCGCGGCGCCGCAACCCAGCCGCCGGAATCGTAGATCACGACGGTGTCGGCATTGCTGATGCCGAGCCCGCCGGCGTCGCGACCGAACTGCTCGGCGCTAGGAAACATGTGCGGCAGCGGATTGGAATGGTCGGACACCGCGTCGACGTCGAAGAACACCGCGCCGGGCAGGTGCGCGGCGAGATAATCATCCTTCGGCAGCGGCAGCACGCCCGGCAGCTTGAAGGTCGCGTCGAGCACCTTGACGTTGGCATCGCCGAGATGCGCAGCCAGCCATTCGGTCGAAACGAGCGGATCGTCGGTGGCGGTCATGATCATTCCTTCTTGTCATTCCCCAGTGCGCAATTGCGCACCTGAGGGCACGCGAAGCGTGAACCCGGAATCCAGAGGTTGTCGCGCGAGATTCCGGGTTCGCGCTACGCGCGCCCCGGAATGACGGAGAACCTTCAGCCCTTCTTCTTCGGCTCCCACGCCTCGATCGGCCCGCCGGCCTCGCGCCAGGCGGCAAAGCCGCCGCCCATATGCGCGACCGGCTTCAGGCCCATGTCCTTCGCGGTCTTGGCGGCGAGTGCCGAGCGCAGGCCGCCGGCGCAGTGGAAGATGAACTTCTTGTCTTCCTGGAAGATCGGCTTGGCATAGGGGCTGTTCGGATCGATCCAGAACTCGAGCATGCCGCGGGTGCAGGAGAACGCGCCCGGGATCTTGCCGTCGCGCTCGATCTCGCGGGGATCGCGGATGTCGACGATGACGACGTCGTTCTTGCCGATCAGCGTGATCGCATCGGCCGCGCTGATGGTCTCGATCTCGGCATTGGCCTCGTCGATCATCACCTTGATGCCGCGGTGGATGTTCTGGGGCATGGGGCTCTCCCTGGCTTTTCTTGATCGTCATTCCGGGGCGATGCGGCAGCATCGAATCCGGAATCTCGATCGAATTTCATCAGCTCGAGATTCCGGATCGGTCCAACGGACCGTCCGGAATGACGGGATTGGTTACCGCACCAGCTCCCGCATCGCGTTCTCCAGACCTTCGATCGTGATCGGATACATGCGCTCTGAGAACAGGCGGCGGATGATGGTGGTCGATTCCGAATAGTCCCAGTGCTTCTGCGCCACCGGATTGAGCCACACCGCGTGCGGATAGGTGCGGATGATGCGGTCGAGCCAGACCGAGCCGGCCTCTTCGTTGACATGCTCGACCGAGCCGCCGGGAACCATGATCTCGTAAGGCGACATCGAGGCGTCGCCCACGAACACCACCTTGTAGTCGTGCGGATACTTGTGCAGCACGTCCCAGGTCGGCGTGCGATCGGTGAAGCGCCGCTTGTTCTGCTTCCAGACGCCCTCATAGAGGCAGTTGTGGAAGTAGAAATATTCCATGTGCTTGAATTCGCTCTTGGCGGCGGAGAACAGTTCCTCGACCTGCTCGATATGCGAATCCATCGAGCCGCCGATATCGAAGAACACCAGCACCTTGACAGCGTTGCGCCGCTCGGGACGCATGTGCACGTCGAGATAGCCGTGGTTGGCGGTCTCCTTGATCGTGGTGTCGAGGTCGAGCTCATCCGGCGCGCCGGTGCGCGCGAACTTGCGCAGCCGCCGCAGCGCGACCTTGATGTTGCGGATGCCGAGCTCGACATTGCCGTCGAGGTCCTTGAACTCGCGCTTGTCCCACACCTTCACGGCGCGGTTGTTGCGGTTCTTCTCCTGCCCGATGCGGACACCCTCGGGATTGTAGCCATGGGCGCCGAACGGCGAGGTGCCGGCGGTGCCGATCCACTTGCTGCCGCCCTGGTGGCGGCCCTTCTGTTCCTCGAGCCGCTTCTTCAGCGTCTCCATGAGCTTGTCCCAGCCCATGGCCTCGATCTGCTTCTTCTCTTCCTCGGTGAGATATTTCTCGGCGAGCTTCTTCAGCCACTCCTCGGGGATCTCGGCCTTGCCCATGGCGTCGAGCAGGCTCTCGAGCCCCTTGAACACGGTGCCGAACACGCGGTCGAACTTGTCGAGATTGCGCTCGTCCTTCACCAGCGCGGCGCGCGACAAATAGTAGAAATTCTCGACCGTCTGCTCGGCGAGATCGGCGTCAAGCGCTTCCATCAAGGTCAAATATTCCCGTAGCGTCACGGGGACCTGGGCGTCGCGCAGCGATGTGAAAAACTGCAGGAACATACCCACCTAGATCGCCCGCTGGGCCGGTGGCGTCAAGGGCCCCCGGCCGTGCTTCATCCCGAGATCAGCCATCCATTTTCACCGGGTTACCTCCACCGCCGTCGGTCCGTGGCGGCGCCCGCGCCATCGCGGCAAGGTCGCGCCACGCCGGCGATCATTCCGCAGAACGGAAAGATGATGCATGACATTCCATGCGGAAGCCCACATCGGTACCGCTGCGCTGCGGAATCCGCGCTAGACCGCCCGGCTTTTTCAACTAGAATTGTACCGGACAAGATATCGGAGAGAACATGCGACCGCTGCGAGAGCGGTCGTTTCGTGTGGGGGCCCGGGCCGCCGACGAACGAAGCAAGGCAAACAGATAGATGAAATTCACGGGTACCAAGGACTACGTCGCCACCGATGACCTCAAGGTCGCCGTCAATGCCGCCATCGTGCTCGAGCGCCCGCTGCTGGTGAAGGGCGAGCCCGGCACCGGCAAGACCGTGCTGGCCGAGGAAGTCGCGAAGGCGATCGACGCGCCACTTTTGACCTGGCACATCAAGTCGACCACCAAGGCGCAGCAGGGCCTCTACGAATACGATGCAGTGTCGCGGCTGCGCGACAGCCAGCTCGGCGACGCCCGCGTGTCCGACATCAAGAACTACATCAAGCGCGGCAAGCTGTGGGAGGCCTTCACCAACGAGAAGCGCCCGGTGCTGCTGATCGACGAGATCGACAAGGCCGACATCGAATTCCCCAACGATCTGCTGCTCGAACTCGACCGCATGGAATTCCACGTCTACGAGACCGGGGAGACCATCAAGGCGAAGCTGCGCCCGATCGTGATGATCACGTCGAACAACGAGAAGGAACTGCCGGACGCCTTCCTGCGTCGCTGCTTCTTCCACTACATCAAGTTCCCCGACAGCGAGACGATGGGCAAGATCGTCGACGTGCACTTCCCCGGCATCAAGAAGCGCCTGGTGGAAGAGGCGCTGCGGATCTTCTTCGAGGTCCGCGAGGTGCCGGGCCTGAAGAAGAAGCCGTCGACCTCGGAGCTGCTCGACTGGCTCAAGCTGCTGCTCAACGAGGACATCACGCCGGAGATGCTCAGGGAGCGCGATCCGCGCAAGCTGATCCCGCCGCTGCATGGCGCGCTGCTCAAGAACGAGCAGGACGTGCATCTGTTCGAGCGGCTGGCTTTCCTCAGCCGCCGCGAAGTCTAGTTCCGATATCGGCAAACGCCGGGGCGATGGCTCCGGCGTTTTGCTTCTGCAGCTCAACAAGCAATCCAACAAACAAGAAGACCAGGGAAGATGAACGTCCAGACCCAGATCCGCGCCGCCGAGCCCGTCACGACAGAGCATTTCGACGTCCTGATCGCAGGCGCCGGCATCTCCGGTGTCGGTGCCGCCTATCACCTCACCACGCAATGCCCGGGCACCAGCTTCGTAGTGCTGGAGACGCAGAAGACCTTCGGCGGCACCTGGTCCACCCATCGCTATCCCGGCATCCGCTCCGACAGCGACCTGCACACCTTCGGCTATCGCTTCAAGCCGTGGACCAGCGCGCCGATCGCGACCGCGGCCGAGATCCTGAAGTACATGGGCGAGGTGATCGAGGAGAACGACCTCGCCCGTCACATCCGCTATCGCCACACCATCACCGCGGCGAAGTGGTCGAACGAGACCAATCTCTGGACCATCGATGCTGTCCGCATCGACACCGGCGAGCGGCTGCGCTTCACAACCAACTTCTTCTGGATGTGCCAGGGCTATTATCGCCACGACGCGGGCTATACGCCCGAATGGACCGACATGGCGAAGTTCAAGGGTACGGTCGTGCATCCGCAGACCTGGCCCGACGACCTCGACTACAAGGGCAAGCGCGTGGTCGTAATCGGCTCCGGCGCCACCGCGGCGACGCTGATCCCGGCGATGGCCAAGGACGCCAGCCATGTCACCATGCTGCAGCGCTCGCCGACCTATTTCCGCACCGGCCGCAACGCGATCGAGATCGCCGAGGAGCTGCGCAGGCTGCAGGTCGACGAGCACTGGATCCACGAGATCACCCGCCGCAAGATCCTGTTCGAGCAGGACGCCTTCACCAGGCGGACCTTCGCCGAGCCCGAGGGCGCCAAGAAGGACCTGCTGGCAGCGGTCGAAGCCGTCCTCGGCAAGGACTACGACATCGCCACCCATTTCACGCCGAGCTACCGGCCGTGGCGGCAGCGCATCGCCTTCGTGCCGGATGCCGACCTGTTCCACGCGATCAAGGGCGGCAAGGCGTCGGTCGTCACCGACGAGATCGACCGCTTCACCGAGACGGGCATCCTGCTCAAGTCCGGCAAAGAGCTCGAGGCCGACATCATCATCACCGCGACCGGCTTCCACCTCTCCGCCAATGGCGGCATCGACTTCGAGATCGACGGCAAGCCGCTCGACTTCGCCGATACCGTGACCTATCGCGGCATGATGTTCACCGGCGTACCGAACCTCGTCTGGGTGTTCGGCTATTTCCGCGCCAGCTGGACCTTGCGCGTCGATCTGGTCGGCGACTTCGTCTGCCGCCTGCTGCAGCACATGAAGGCGACCGGCGCGAACAAGGTGACGCCGGAGCTGCGCCCCGAAGACCACAACATGCCGCTGCTGCCGTGGATCGATCCGGAGAACTTCAATCCCGGCTACATGATGCGCGGCATGCACCTCTTGCCGAAGCGCGGCGACAAGCCTGAGTGGCAGCACAACCAGGACTACTGGGCCGAGAAGGACGAATTCCCGGCGATCGACCTCAAGGACAAGGCGTTCGTCTACGGCTGAGATCCCCTATGTTTCGCGTCATCCTGAGCCGCTAACGGCCACACACTCTCCGCTGTCGTCCCGGCGAAGGCCGGGACCCATACTCCGCGGCGGATGTTGTGGACGGGACTCGTCATTCCGCCAGCACGCAACAATGACCATCGGTGGTTATGGGTCCCGGCCTTCGCCGGGACGACGCTGAACGGTTATTGTCGTACGCATCAACTCCCTCACGCATATTCCGGCAGCTTCGCGGCGGCCTCCGGCGCCTTGCCGCGGATCATGTCGGAGGCCTTATCGGCGATCATCAAGGTCGAGGCGTTGAGATTGGCGGAGATCATCCGCGGCATGATCGAGGCGTCGATCACGCGCAGGCCCTCCATGCCATGGACCCGAAGCTGATCGTCGACGACAGCCCACGGCGCGTCCGCCGGTCCCATCCGGCAGGTACAGCCGGGATGGAAGGTCGTGGTGCCGCGCTGGGTCGCGGCCGCGAGCAGTTCGTCGTCGCTCGTGACCTTCGGGCCCGGAAAGTCCTCATAGGCGTAATACGGACTGAGCGGCTCGGAGGCGAGCAGCCGGCGCGCCAGCTTCATGCCGGCGACGACGACGCGGCGGTCGATCTCCTCGGCGAGGTAGTTGGTCTGGATGATCGGCGGCGCGAACGGATCGGCCGAACGGATCCGGACATAGCCGCGGCTCTCCGGCCGTTGCTGCCATGACGCGACCGTCATGCCGGGCTCGTCCTCGAGCTGGCCCTGCACGCCTTCCTTGTAGCTCGCCGGCGTGAAGGTGAGCTGCAAATCGGAGCTCTCGGTGGTCTCGCCGGAATGCCAGAAGCAGTAGACCATGGTCGGCGACAGCGACAGCAAGCCGCGCCGCGTCGTCGCCCATTTGATCGCCTCGCCCCACAGGCTGAAGCCGCGGCGAAGCTCGTTGATGGTCCTGATGTTCTTGACCCGCGCCACCGAGCGCGGCGCGTAGTGATCCTGCAGGCCCTCGCCGACGCCGGGGAGCGCGTGGCGCACCTCGATGCCGTGCGCCTGCAACAGCTCGGGCGCGCCGACGCCGGAGAGCTGCAACAGCTGCGGCGAGTTGTAGGCACCGCCGGAGAGAATGACCTCCTTAGTGGCGCGGATCTCCAGGGGATCGCCGTGCTTGCCGCCGCGGTTATAGCGCACGCCGACCGCGCGCTTGCCCTCGAAGATGATCCCCGTGACATGCGCATGCGTACGCACATCGACATTAGGCCGCCGCCGCGCCGGATGCAGGAACGCGGTCGCGGCGCTGACCCGGCGGCCGTTCAGGATGGTGCGCTGGCAGTACGACACGCCTTCCTGGATCTGGCCGTTGTAATCGGGATTGCGCGGAATGCCGAGGCTGACCGCGCCCGCCATGAACGCTTCGCAGAGCGGGTCCTGCCAGTCCATGGTGGTGACGGTGAGGTTGCCGTCGCGGCCGCGATAGGTGTCGTCGCCCTCGCCGATCCTTCTCTCCATGCGCCGGAAATAGGGCAGCACGTCGGGATAGCCCCAGCCGCGATTGCCGAGCTGCGCCCAGGTGTCGAAATCCTGGCGCTGGCCGCGGTTGTAGATATGGCCGTTGATCGAGGACGAGCCGCCGAGCGTCTTGCCGCGCGGTGCATAGATGCTGCGCCCGCCGGTGTAGGGACCCACCTCCTGCTGGTAGGCCCAGTTCACGCTCTTCATGTGGAAGGTCTTGATGAAGCCGGCCGGCAGATGGATGTAGGGATGCCAGTCGCTCGGCCCCGCCTCGAGCACGCACACCCTGGTGCCCGCGTCTTCACTCAACCGGTTGGTCAGCACGCTCCCGGCGGAGCCTGCGCCGATGATCACATAATCGAACGTTTCCATCGTCTCGCTTCTGGCGCCGACTATCGTGTCAGCGCGGCTTTTCGTTGAGTTGATAGGTCAGATGCGCCTTCACCGTCGGCCATTCGCTAGCGATGATGCTGTAAACCACGGTGTCGCGCAACGTGCCGTTGGGCGCGATCTGATGGCTGCGCAGGATGCCGTCCTGCTTCGCACCCAGACGCTCGATGCCGCGCCGGCTCTGGTGATTGAAGAAATGCGTGCGGAACTCGACCGCGATGCAATCGAGCTTCTCGAAGGCATGGCTGAGCAGCAGCAATTTGCACTGCGTGTTGACCGCGCTGCGCTGCACACGCTTGGCGTACCAGGTCGAGCCGATCTCGACGTGACGGTTCGGCGTGTCGACGTTCATGTAGGTCGTCATGCCCGAGATCCGCCCATCGGCGTCGAACACCGTGAACGGCAGCATCGATCCGGCCTTTTGCAGGCCGAGCCGGCGGTCGATCTCCTTGGCCATGTTCTCCGGCTGCGGGATCGCGGTGTACCAGAGCTTTGACAGCTCGCCGTCCTTCACCGCGTCGACCAGCCCGTCGCGATGATCGTGCGACAACGGCTCCAGCCGCGCATGCGCGCCGCGAAGGGTGACCGGTTCAAGCCAGGGCATTTTGTATCCTTTGTTTGTAGTCCGGCACCACCTTAGCCGTCATTGCGAGCGAAGCGAAGCAATCCATCGGTCCACATATGCGGATCGATGGATTGCTTCGTCGCTTCGCTCCTCGCAATGACGGCCGGCGCGATCATCTATTCAGAAAATTCAGCGGCAATCCCGGCCGCGGCCAGTCCATCGCGATCAGCTCGCCCTTGCCCGACAGCGTGATGTAGGCGGTCTTCAGCTCGGGGCCGCCGAAGGCGATGTTGGTGGTGACGCGGTCGCCGGTCGGCACCTGCTCGACCACGGTGCCGTCGGGCGCGATCACCGAGATGCAGCCCGAGACCAGCGTCGCGACGCAGACATTGCCGTTCGCTTCCACGGCGAGCGAGTCGAACATCTGGTAGCCGCCGAGGCCGGCGATCGGCTTGCCGCGCTCGCCGCGATAGATCACGTCGCGCGGCTTGACGGTGCCGGGCTCTGAAACTTCATACGCCCACAGCCGCGCGGTCGGCGTCTCCGCGATGTAGACGGTCTTCTCATCCGGCGACAAGCCGATGCCGTTGGCCGGCAGGATTCCGTGCACAGCCTCGATGATTTCGTTCATGCCGGGCTTCAGATAATAGAACGCGCCGACATCCATGTCGCGGGCGCGGCGCTTGCCGAGATCGGAGAACCACAGGCCACCTTGCCTGTCGAACACCAGGTCGTTCGGCCCGCGCAGCTCATGCTCGCCGCACTTCGTCACCACGGTCTCGACCTTGCCGGATTGCAGATCGACGCGCTGGATCGAGCCGCCGAGATAATCCTCGGGCTGCGGTCCCGGCATGATCATGTTGCGGGTCGGAATCCAGGAGAAGCCGCCATTGTTGCAGATGTACATCTTGCCGTCGGGTCCGAGCGCCGCGCCGTTCGGGCCGCCTGGCACCTTGGCGACGATCTCCTTGCGCCCGTCGGGATAAACCCGCGTCAGCCGCTGGCCGCGGATTTCGACCAGCACGACCGAACCGTCGGGCATGACGACCGGACCTTCGGGAAACTCCAGATCGGTGGCGAGAACTCGGATATTGGCCATGGCATCCTCCCGGCTCTTTGGCTGCAGGCGGATTCCGAACGGCCCCGCACGCGCAAACGATGTTGTTTCATCCTGTTATGGCAAACGGGGTTTGGCTTGCCAAGCAATGGCCCCGCAAGGCTGCCCGGCGTTGAGGTGGCGGCGCACGCCGCAAATGACACCGTCGTCCCTGCGAAAGCAGGGACCCATACGCCGCGGCGGATGTAGTTGAAGGGATTCGTCGTTCCAACATCGTCACCAACAACCAATTGTGGTTATGGGTCCCTGCTTTCGCAGGGACGACACGGAGTTGATGGCGCGAGCTGTGAGTCATGCTTTCGCGTTCTCGCGGCGTCTTAAGCCCGAGCTTTGCGCTTCGTTCCGCCCTCTCTTGGACGGAGGGCGCAGGGAAAGCCGGGTGCCGATCGCACCCATGGGCCCCGTGCAAAAAGTAGAAAGCACGGGGGTAGGACCACAGGTGTAACCGGAAACACTCCGGCTTCCCCTGCGCGATGGGCTACGGCTTATACGTGCTCTCCCCGGTGAGACTGGGCTTTTTTGTCACCGTCTTCACAAAACGCGTTTGCGCTTTGCGAAAAGACACCTGCCGCTAGGGCGTCAGGCCTGCACGACTTCGCCGTCCGCTTCACGCGCACTCGTCAGTTGCGCAATCGGCGTCCACCGCATCTCGACCCACGTTCGTGACGATCGCGAAGCGCCCCTCGATCGGGTGAGACGGACGAACCATATACTGAGTTGCGCTTCGGATAAAGCGAAATGTTTTCGTGCGCGAGGATTGACAGGTTTTTGCTGAGTTGCCCGTCGGGGCAGTTTGTCGCACCACGCTGTCGCGTTCTGTCGCCGTCACACCCTGGTGCGCGATTGCGTACCGAGGAGTGAAAGGGAGCGGCGCGAACTCAGCTCAGCGTGCCCGCATGCACCCACCAGGTGGGGTGACCGGTGCGGAGCTTTTCGCCGGCGGCCTCGGCATCGGCGTCGGTTCCGAACACGGCAAAGCAGGTCGCGCCGGAGCCCGACATGCGCACCAGACGAACGTCCTTGGTCTCGCGCAGCGCGGACAGCACGTCACTGATGACGGGCTCGATGCGCGCCGCGGGGCCTTCGAGATCGTTGGTGCCGCGGTCCAGCGCCGCGATCCAGTCGTCGATCGCGCGGCCGGCTTCCGGCCATGACGGCGCCTGCATCACGACATCGGTGGCGCCGATCAGAAGCTCGCCATTGCGCAGGCCGAGCGCATTGAAGACGTCCCTCGTCGCAACCGGCACGCGCGGATTGACCAGCACGCACGGCATTTTCGGCAGGTCGAGCGGCAGCAGGCCTTCGCCGACGCCGGTCATGTCGCAGGCGCGCGAGGCGACGCACACCGGCACGTCGGCGCCGGTCTGCAGCGCGACCTCCATGATCCTGCGATCGTCGAGCGAGAGCTCGTTGAGCCGCGCCAACAGCCGCAGCGCCGCCGCGGCATCTGCCGAGCCGCCGCCGATGCCGGCCGCAACGGGCAGCACCTTCTCCAGCGTGAAGTGGCCGACCTCGAGATCCGCGACACGCTCGCCGAGCAAGCGCGCGGCCTTGAGCACCAGATTGTCAGGGGTGTCGCCGCAGGCATCGGCCAGCGGCCCCGCCATCGTCAAAGACAACTCGGGTCCCGGCTCGAGCGTGAGACGGTCGGCGCAATCGGCAAACGCGACGACGCTCTCGAGGTCGTGAAACCCGTCGACGCGCCGCCCGACAACCTTCAGCGTCAGGTTGACCTTGGCACGCCCTTCTTCAATCAGCGCCGGCACGGCGATAAACCCCTAAAAAACAAACATCATGATGCGATTAGCGTAAATCGCCGTACGATCCTATCCCTTTGTTTGGATGGAAATTCCAGGGGGTATCCCGGCCCGAGCGCCGCATCCACCGCCGTCGTCCCTGCCTGGTGCGCAATTGCGCACTGGTTATGGGTCCCTGCTTTCGCAGGGACGACGCCGAATTTGCCGCACCGCTATCTCTAGCCGCCCTTGCCGTCGTCGTCCTTCTTCTTCTCGGCAGCGGCGGCGTTGGAGGTATCGTCCGGCAGGCCGTTGTCGATCTTGGCCTGGATCTTCGGCAGCTCTTCCGGCTCGGGCTTGAGGTCGCGGGCATGCGCCCACTGGAACTTGGCTTCCAGGGTGCGGCCGACGCGCCAGTAGGCGTCGCCGAGATGGTCGTTGATGGTCGGATCTTCCGGCTTCAGATCGATCGCGCGCTCGAGATTCTTCACCGCCTCCTCGTAATTGCCGATCCGGTAGTAGGCCCAGCCAAGCGAGTCCACGATGTAGCCGTCGTCAGGACGCTGATCGACGGCACGCTTGATCATCTTCATGCCTTCGTCGAGGTTGATGCCCTGGTCGATCCAGGAATAGCCGAGATAGTTCAGCACATGCGGCTGTTCGGGCTGCAGCTCGAGCGCCTTGCGCATGTCGGCCTCGGCCTTGTTCCACTGCTTGGAGCGCTCCTCGCAGATGCCCCGATAGTAATAGGTGACCCAGGCGTTCTTGTCGCCGCCGGCCGGCAGCGCGTCGATCGCCTGCGAATAGGTGGTGGCGCAGTCGGCGAACTTCTTGCGGCCGCGCTCGATATTGCCGAGCGCCAGGATCGCCTCGATGTCCTTCGGCTGATCCGAGGTGACTTCCTTGAGGATCTTGATCGCCTCGTCGCTGCGGTCGGCGGCATCGAGATTGGTCGCGAGCTGGATCTGCGCGTTGCGCTTCAGCGGCGAGGACGCCGGCATCCGCTCGTAGACCTTGATCGCCATCTGCGGCTTCTTCACCGATTCATAGAGATCGGCGAGCGAGAGCAGCGCCAGCGGATGGTTCGGCTGCAGATAGAGCGCGAGCTGCAGATAGACCAGCGCGAGGTCCTCGCCGCCGCGGCGGGTCAGCGTCGCGCCGATGCCGTACAGCGCCTCGGCCGCGCCGGCCTGCGGTGACTCGACCAGCGGCGGCAGCTTCTTGCCGGCCTTGGTCTCCTTGATGCCTTCCAGCACCAGCGGGTGACGCGGCAGCTTCTTGTCGAAGGCCTCGTACATCGCGGTCGCGGCGGCCGCGTCCTTGTTGCGCGAGGTCCAGCGCGCATATTCGTCGACCGTGCGCAGCATCGAATCGTCGAGCTTGTAGACGCGCTCGAAGCGGGCGCCGGCATCCTTCTCCTTGCCGGACAGCTCGTAGATCATGCCGGCATGCAGGTCCTTGAAGATCGGGTACCACTCGGGGCCGGTCAGCTTGTCGATCGAGGCGACCGCGGCCTTGCCGTCGCCGGCGCCATAGGCAGCCCAGGCCGACAGCAGCGTCGCGACGAGATCGGTGATCGGGCCGCGCACCGACTGGTTGATGTTGGACTGCGCGGCGGCATATTTCTTCAGCTTAAGATCGCGCACGCCGACGACCAGGCGCGCGACACGGTTGGCCTTGTCCTGGGTCAGGATGCGGTCGGCAAGCTTGACCGCCTCCTCGATGTCGCCGTCGGCGAGCGAGGAGATGAAGGCGCGGTCGAGCAGCTCGGAATTCTTCGGGTCGGTGCGCAGCGCCGAGCGGTAGAACGCCGCGGCCGAGGTCGCATCGCGCTCGACGCTGGCGTGGCGAGCGGCGAGATAGCTGCCGGCCGTGGTCAGCGACTTCAGGTCGCTCTTGGACGGGAATTGCGCGGTATTGTCGGTCGGATGGTCCGGCGTTTGCGCTGCAAGCTGCGCAGGCACGGCAAGCGCCGCGGCAGCGAGAACGGCAATCGTCAGGCGGTGGAATCGGGTGGACAGCATCACGGTCGCCTTGCTCCAGGGATTTACGCCAAGATGGATTTTATGGCCAAGATCTTGCGATCAGTCTCAAAATGCGAACCCAAGCGGCGGCATCACGGCGGGGGACAATGCCGCTTTTGGCGCTTATCCGCAAGGATCGCCCAAAGGCAATCCATGACGAATCAATTGGCAGATTAGGCCTTTAGGCCCGCCGATCCAGCCAGCCCCCGCAAGACGCTTCCACTATGGCGGTATCGTGACCGGGCCGGGCATATTCGCGCGCGAACGCAAAAAGCGCCCCGGGAGGCTCGCCACGCAGCCAGTTCCACCTCTCACCTTGTGGAAGAGGTCGGAATTCAAGCGAAAGCTTGAATTCCGGGTGAGGGATTCAAGATTCATCCGTCGATCGAAGTCCCTCGATGGACCGGTCCCCACCCGGATTGCATCTGTCGATGCAATCCGGCCTCTCCCACAACACGAGAGGCGCAGCGCAGGTTGCGGCAACTCGCGCGGCCGCCTCACGCAAATGTGGTCGGCCGCTTCGAGCCCACCCCTCACCTTACATCGCCTCGTAGTTCGGACCGCCGCCGCCCTCCGGCGGAACCCAGGTGATGTTGCCGTTGGGGTCCTTCACGTCGCAGGTTTTGCAGTGGACGCAGTTCTGGGCGTTGATCTGGAAGCGCGGACCCGTCGATTCCTCGACCCATTCATAAACGCCGGCCGGGCAATAGCGGTTGGAGGGACCGGCGAACACGTCGTGCTCCGAGGTCTTCTGCAGATTGAGGTCGGCGACCTTGAGATGGACCGGCTGGTCCTCCTCATGGTTGGTGTTGGACAGGAACACCGACGACAGCTTGTCGAACGAGATCTTGCCGTCCGGCTTCGGATAGGCAATCGGCTGGTGCTGCTTGGACGGATCGAGCGTCTTGCGGTCCGGCTTGGCGTGCGACTGGGTGCCGAACAGCGAGAAGCCGAGCGTGTTGCACCACATGTCGAAGCCGGAGAGCGCCATTCCGAGCAGGTTGCCGAACTTCGACAGCAACGGCTTGGCATTACGGACCTTGAACAGGTCCTTGCCGATCGCCGACGAGCGCCAGGCGTTCTCGTACTCGACGAGCTCGTCATTGGCGCGGCCGGCGCTGAGCGCGGCCGCGACATGCTCGGCGGCGAGCATGCCGGAGCCCATCGCATTGTGGACGCCCTTGATGCGCGGCACGTTGACGAAGCCCGCCGCGCAGCCGATCAGCGCGCCGCCCGGGAACGAGAGCCGCGGCACCGATTGGTAGCCGCCCTCGGTGATGGCGCGGGCGCCATAGGCGAGCCGCTTGCCGCCCTCGAACAGCTCGCGGACATCGGGATGGGTCTTGAAGCGCTGGAATTCGTCGAACGGCGACAGATACGGATCGTTGTAGTTCAGATGCACGACGAAGCCGACCGCGACGCGGTTGTCGTCGTAGTGATAGAGGAACGAGCCGCCGCCGGTCTTGTCGTTCAGCGGCCATCCGAGCGTGTGCTGAACCCGACCCTTCTTGTGCTTCGCCGGGTCGATCTGCCAGACCTCCTTGAGGCCGATGCCGAACTTCGGCGGCTCGGAGTTGGCATCGAGATTGAACTTCGCGATCAGCCGCTTGGACAGCGAGCCGCGTGCGCCTTCGGCGAACAGCGTATACTTGCCGAGCAGCTCCATGCCGCGGGTGTAGGAATCCTTGTGGCTGCCATCCCTGGCGATGCCCATGTCGCCGGTGGCGATGCCGCGCACCGCGCCCTTGTCGTCATAGAGCACCTCAGTGGCGGCGAAGCCCGGATAGATCTCGACGCCGAGCGCTTCCGCCTTCGGCGCCAGCCAGC
Source organism: Bradyrhizobium sp. UFLA06-06 (assembly GCF_054820065.1). Classification (NCBI taxonomy): domain Bacteria; kingdom Pseudomonadati; phylum Pseudomonadota; class Alphaproteobacteria; order Hyphomicrobiales; family Nitrobacteraceae; genus Bradyrhizobium; species Bradyrhizobium sp. UFLA06-06. Next base: position 140,187 of record NZ_JADFUD010000007.1, on the reverse strand, counting down.
GGCAGACATTGCCGAGCGAGCCGATGTAGTTGTGATGATTGTGCATCAGCGGCGGCATGATGAAGTTCGGCAGGCGGAACCAGCCTTGCGACGTCGTCCAGTAGAAGCGATCGTCCTTGACCTGTGTCTTCAGCGGACAATCGGCCTCGCCGCGCCAATCGGGCACGAGCTTGTCGAGGCCGGCCGGATCGATCACCGCACCCGACAGGATGTGCGCGCCGACCTCGGAGCCCTTCTCCACCACGACGATCGAGAGCTCCGGATTGAGCTGCTTCAGCCGGATCGCGGCCGACAGGCCCGACGGGCCGGCGCCGACGATGACGACGTCGAATTCCATAGACTCGCGCGGAGGAAGGTCTTCAGCACTCATGATCTTTGATCTCAGCCCATTGAGAACGCTTCTAAGCTTTTCAGGGGTCGTTGTTTCCGATTTTTAGCGGAAGGACAACCATGGAATTGCGCTTGGCGAGGTTTCGCGCGGCCGCGACGCCACAGGAGCATAATCTTTTCCAAAAACCAGCCTGCACTTTTCCCGTTCATGCTAAAATTACACCCATGATGGCCCTGCCGCCCGAGCCCACCCCTACACTGCAGCAATTGCTTGCCTTTTACCTCGAGGCCGGGGTCGATTGCGCGCTTGGCGATGCGCCGATCAACCGGCTCGAGGAGCCCGAGCCAGTTCCCGCCCCTGCCGCGCCGCGTCCATCAGTTGCGCTCAATCCGCTGCGTCCGCCGCCGATGCCGTCAGTTCCGCGCAGCGAAATCACCGTGGCGCCGGATGCCGCGATCGCCTCCGCGCGCGAGGCGGCGCGGACCGCGCCGACGCTTGAAGCCCTGCGCACGCTGATGGAGAATTTCGACGGCTGCGCGCTCAAGCACACCGCGACCAGGCTGGTGTTCGCCGACGGCAACCCGCAGGCGCGCGTGATGTTCGTCGGCGAGGCGCCCGGCCGCGACGAGGACATCGAGGGCCTGCCGTTCGTCGGCCGCTCCGGCAAGCTGCTCGACCGCATGATCGCCGCGATCGGGCTCGACCGCAGCAAGACCTATATCGCCAACGTGATCCCGTGGCGGCCGCCCGGCAACCGCACGCCGACGCCGCAGGAGACGCAAGTGTGCCTGCCCTTCATCCAGCGCCATATCGAACTCGTGAATCCCGACGTGCTGGTGACGCTCGGCAATCCCTCGACGCAGGCGCTGCTCGGCACGCGCGAGGGCATCATGCGCACGCGCGGCAAATGGATCGACTACGACACCGGCACCCGCACGATCCGCGCCGTCGCCACCTTCCATCCGGCCTATCTGCTGCGCTCGCCGTCGTACAAGCGGCTGTCGTGGCAGGATCTGCGCGCGATCGCAAAGGTGCTTGCTTCGTAGGATGGGTAGAGCGCAGCGAAACCCATCGCCGCTCCAGCCGCGGAGAGAATGGTGGGTTTCGCTTCGCTCTACCCACCCTACGAATTTGACGTCTACGACCCCTTCGGCCGCACGATCGCCCAGCCGATCCGCAGCACCGGCTGCCGTCCGTTGACCAGCCGGTCGAACGAACGCGGCACTTCCGGCACGAGGCCGGGGAAGCGCTGCGCGATGTCGGGCGGCGGCGTACCGGCGGTGTCCTGTGCGCGCCACACCACGACGCCGCCGGTCTCGTTGAATTTTGCGACCGACAGCCACGGCGTCCGCTGCGGCGTGGAGTCGAGCAAGAGATGCGGGCGGCGGCGGTTCATCGCAATCAGGCTGGCAAGTTCGGGATCGCCGGCCACCGCGCGCAGGCGCTGGTTGGTGCGGCGCTCATAGCTGTCATCGAAGAAGCGGCCCATCGCGGCTGCCGGCAGCGAGGTGGACGCTTCCGTGGTGCTGGTCCAGGGCAGGAACAGCGCCGCCGCCAGCGCGAGCGCCGCGGGCGCCGCGACCGCCAGGGCCCAGACCGAACGCAGCAGCCGCTGCCGCCTGAGCGGGATCATATCGCCGGTCGCGACGACGACGGCGAGCCCGGACATCAACAGCGCCACACCGGCGCCGCCGAACGCGCGATCGAGATTGAACAGCCCGGAGACGAAGCTGCTCGCGATCGCCGGCGCGAACGCGAAGAAATACACGAATTGCCGCGCCAGCGGACTGACCGGCGGACGGTAGATGATCGGGGCATCCTCGGTCTTGCCGGCGAACCAGCGCGAATTGAGGATCGCCAGCAGCGCGATCGCGGCGGTCGCCACGATCAGCCCGCCGAGCACCACGCCCCAGCGCAGCGCGCCCGCCTTGAGATCGGCGAGTGCAGGCAAGGCCGGCAGCGCCAGCACGTCGGCGCGGACCAGCCAGATCAGGTAGGGCAGCGCCAGCACGATGATGACCAGCAGCGCGTAGATCGGATCGACCGATTTGAGCATGCGCCGCCCGCGCTCGGTTGCGAGCGCAAAGCCTGTCACGAGCAGGATCATGCCGATCGCCGCCGGCGTCGTCAGCAGCAGGAGGCCGCAATCGATCGACCAGGCGAACCAGGCGCTGCGCCGGTTCTGCCCGATCAGTTGCCAGGAATGCAGCAGCAGCAGCGCCCAGAGCGGGCGCGCCAGGATCAGCGGGCCGAACTCGACGCTCGGCGAGGAGAACACCACCACCGTCATCGACAGCAGCACCGCCAGCACGCCCTGCGGGCCGCCGACGATGGCGCGCGCCAGGGCGTAGAAGGCGATGAAGGTGACGATTTCGCAGACCTGCGCCAGGAGATAGACGCCGAACACGTGATTGCCGACGGCGCGGAAGGCGATGTCGGCGAGCCAGAACGCGAGCGGCGGCCCCATGTCGGTGCCGACCTGATATTCGCGGCCGAAGGCGAGGATGGCGGCGAGGTTGCCGGGCGGGCTGCCGTAGAAGATGGCCGGCAGGAACAGCCAGATCGCGGCCTGCGCCAGCACCACGATCCAGACCACGAGGCGCGGCCGGGCGCGGATCAGTTCGACAACCAGGGAGGTAAACCGCATGAAACGCCTGAAATGCCCCAGCCACCCCTATCAAGCGGCGCCATCTGATCCCGAGGGTTTTTGATAAACGGCGGCGGCGGTGGAGGCAACCGGGGCCGGATGAGTCCACGGTGCAAAGTCAAATGCAGGTGTCATGCCCCGCGAAGGCGGGGCATCCAGTACGCCGCGACCGTTGGGCTTAAGCACAGCTGTCTCTGGAATACTGGATCGCCCGGTCAAAGCCGGGCGATGACAGTCGAGATTGTGGGTCCGGCGATCCTACGCCGCTTCGGATGCCGCCGCTTCACTTTCGGCGTCGATCGTGAACAGATCCGGCTCCGCCCGGACGGGGAAATGCTTCAGCCGCGCGGCGACGACGGGCGCGAAGAAGGTGCGGTGATGGCTGCTGGGGCCGAGCCGGTCGAGCGCCTCGAGGTGCTCGGGGACCGCATAGCCCTTGTGCTGCTCGAAGCCGTAGCCGGGACAATCCAGCGCCAGCGCGCACATCAGGCGATCGCGCGTCACCTTGGCGATGATCGAGGCCGCCGCGATCGAGGCCACGATGCCGTCGCCGCCGATCACGGCGTCGCAGTCGCAGGGCGTGGCGAGCTTGTCGCGGCCGTCGACGAAGACGTGCTTCGGCATTTCCGGCAGCGCATGCACGGCGCGCGCGAGCGCCCACAGCGAGGCGCGCAGGATGTTGTCGCGGTCGATCCGCGCCCGCGACGCCACCGCGACCGAGAACGCCGATGTGGCGCAGATCTCCTCGAACAGTTCCTCGCGGCGCTCGACGGTCAGCCGCTTCGAATCATCGAGGCCCTTGGGAATCCGATTTGGGTCCAGCACCACGGCGGCGGCGACCACCGGACCCGCCAGCGGCCCGCGCCCGGCCTCGTCGCAGCCGGCGACCGGCCAGACGCCGCGCTTGATCAGCGCGCGCTCGCGCCGAAAGCTCGGCCGCGTCACCACGATGACGCGCTTGTCCGGCCTGGCCGGCTCGGCCGGTTTCTTCTTCGACGCGGTCTTAACCGTGCTGTTGGACTTGTCCCGAATCATGCGGGGGATCGTGATCAAGCCCGGCCCGCGGCGCAACCGGGAACCTGGCGCCCTTCCCCGCTATTCAATTCGCCGCTCCAATCGGGATCGGCGCTCTAATCGGGAATTGACACCCGGCGGTCGTCGCGAACCTCAAAGCCCGGCGCGCGCACCACTTCCCAGGCGTGGCCGTCGGGATCGCCGAAATAGCCGCAATATCCGCCGTAGCTGGTGGGCTGCGCGGGCTTCAGCAGCCTGGCGCCTTTCGACAGCGCGAACGCCATCACGCGATCGACCTCGGCGTCGTCGTTGCAGTTCCAGGCGATCGCGACGCCGCGGAACGCTGACGGCCGTGGCTGATCCGGCAGCCCGGCATCGGCGGCGAGCAGATGCCACGGGAACAGGCCGAGCACGGTGCTGCCGGTCTCGAAGAAGGCAACCTCCTCGCCGGTCGCGCGCATCTTCCTGGTGAAGCCGAGCGATTCATAAAAGGCGATGCTGGCGCGCATGTCGCTGACGCCGAGCGTGAGGACGGTTAAGCGTGCGGTCGGGGTGTTACTCATTCTTGCACTCACTCATTGTTATGTTCGTAGCTCGGATGGAGCGAAGCGAAATCCGGGAAATCTTTGGCCAGGGGTCGACGAGCCCCGGATTTCGCTGCCCTCCATCCGGGCTACACCCTCACCTAGAATAGACTGAGTTGCTGTCCGCTGCGCTTCGGCTTGGCGAAGTGATCGGTGGTCAGCTTGGTCCGCCGCTTGTTGAGGCCGAGCTTTTCGCAGGCGATCTCGAAGCGGCGGCCGATCATCCAGGCCATCGGGCCGGTGCCCTTCATCCTGGTGCCCCATTGCGAGTCGTAGTCGCGGCCGCCGCGCATGTCGCGGATCAGCGTGAAGACGTGACGGTAGCGGTCGGGATAATTCGCCATCAGCCATTCGCGGAACAGATCGCGCACCTCGAGCGGCAGGCGCAGCAGCACGTAGCTCGCCTCCCTGGCGCCGGCATGCGCGGCGGCATCGAGGATGCGCTCGATCTCGGAGTCGTTCAGCGCCGGGATCACGGGGGCGACCATCACCGTAGTCGGGATGCCGGCGTCGGCGAGCCGCTTGATCGCCTCGAGCCGCTTCGGCGGGGTCGACGCCCGCGGCTCCATGGTGCGGGCGAGCTTCGGGTCGAGCGTCGTCACCGAGAGCGCGACCTTGGCGAGATTGCGCTTGGCCAACCGCGCCAGGATGTCGATGTCGCGCACGACCAGCGCCGACTTGGTGACGATGCCGACCGGATGGCCGGCGCGCTCCAGCACCTCGAGGATGCCGCGCATGATCTTCCGGTCGCGTTCGATCGGCTGATAGGGATCGGTGTTGGTGCCGATCGCGATCATTCGCGCCTCGTAGTCCGGCGCCGCCAGTTCCTTCTTGAGCAGCGCGGGTGCGTCCGGCTTGGCGAACAGCTTCGATTCGAAGTCCAGCCCCGGCGACAGGCCGAGATAGGCGTGGGTCGGCCGCGCGAAGCAATAGACGCAGCCATGCTCGCAGCCGCGATAGGGATTGATCGATCGGTCGAAGCCGATGTCGGGCGAGTCGTTGCGGGTGATCACCTTGCGCGAGGTGTCGAGCGCCACGCTGGTCGTGAACGGCGGCAAATCTTCGAGGCTCTGCCAGCCGTCGTCGAAGGCGACGCGGGCCTCGGCCTCGTAGCGGCCGCTGGCGTTGGACTGCGCACCGCGGCCGCGCCGCCGCTCGCGCTCGATCGCGACCGCAAGCTCGGGAAAAGGGGAAGATGCACCCGCCGGGTTATCGGAGGGCGCCGTTACCGGCGGGTGCTTGAGGGCATGAGAGGATGCTCGGCTCATGTTCTGAAGTTAACACAGCACGAGAACAAATCAAGAACATGAACGGAGAAATTCCACAGAACCTTGCTACAAAATTCTGCAGGCGAACAGGCTGCTTTGAATATGACAAGGTGATAACACGGCCGGAGTTTCTCCATCGTTTGAGCCATCGAAGCCTCAAAATCATGCTGAGCGTGATCATTCCAACCGACGGCGTCGAGCGCACCGCGGTCGCAACCCTGGCGGCGCTGGTGCCGGGCGCGGCCGCGGGTGTCATCCGCGAAGTGCTGCTGGTCGACCGCAGCAACAGCGATGTGATGGAGCGCGTCGCCGACGTCGCCGGCTGCCGCTTCCTGCGCTTCGAGGGCACGCGCGCCGCGGCGCTTGCGGCAGGCGCGCGGCAGGCGCGGTCGCCCTGGCTGATGTTCCTGCATCCGGGCGCGGTGCTCGATGCCGGCTGGATCGAGGAATCCACCCAGTTCATCCAGATGGTGGCGGCCAGCGGCAAGGACCGCGCCGGCATCTTCCGCTACGCCCGCGCGCCCTACACCGACCCCGGCCTGCGCGACGGCCTCAAATTCGTCGCCCGGATGATCACCGGGCCTTCGGCCGAACAAGGCCTTTTGATCGCGCGCGAACATTACGAGCGGATCGGCGGCTACCGGCCCGATGCCCGCCGCTCCGAGGCGCGCCTGCTGCGCCGGCTCGGCCGCTCCTCCCGCACCATGCTGCGCAGCCGGATCATGGTGGCTTGAAGCGTTTTCAAGCGAAGTGGGCACCGGTTCGCGTAAAGAAAACGCGTCAAAACAAGCCTGAAGCTTAGGTTCTGTCTTCAGAACTGAAGCTTGAACAAAGCCCTTGCGGATTATTTGATTCCGTCAAATAATATATTTGATGAAATCAAATTCCCATGACGCCACCCTCGAGAGCCAGGTCGCCGCGATCCGCGGCTTCAGCCGGTTCTATACCCGCAAGCTCGGCATCATCGAGCCGAAGCTGCTGCACTCGCCATTCACGCTGCAGGAAGCGCGGATCATCTACGAGCTCGCGCATCGCGAAAATTGCACCGCAACCGACCTGGTGCTCGATCTCGATCTCGATGCCGGTTTCGTCAGCCGCACGCTGGCGGCGCTGCAAAAGCGCCAGATCGTGACCCGCAAGCCGTCGAAGGCCGACAAGCGTGTCAACGAGGTGGCCCTCACCGCCAAGGGCCGCACCGCAGCCGCCGATCTCGACAGCCGCTCGCGCAGCGAGGTCGGGGCGCTATTGAAGCAGATGGACAGCGACCGTCGCGCCGCGGTGGTGCGCGCCATGAGCACGATCGAGCTATCGCTGGAGCCGCCGGCCGGGAAACCGGTCGGCTTCCTGCTGCGCAGCCATCGCGTCGGCGACATGGGCTGGGTCGTCTCGCGGCAGGGACAAGCCTACGCGGAGGAATATGGCTGGGACATCAGCTACGAGGCGTTGGTGGCCGAGATCTGCGCGCAGTTTCTGCGATCGTTCGATCCCGCCCGCGAGCATTGCTGGATCGCGGAGGTCGACGGCGAGCCGGTCGGCTCGATCTTCCTGGTCGACGGCGGCGACGGGGTCGCCAAGCTGCGCCTGCTGCTGGTGGAGGAGAAGGCGCGCGGGCTCGGCGTCGGCCGCGCCCTGGTCGAGCAATGCATCCGCGCCGCGCGCGAGAAGGGCTACAAAAAGATGACGCTGTGGACCCAGAGCATCCTGGTCGCCGCGCGCGGCATCTACGCCCGCGCCGGTTTTCAGCGGGTGAAAGAAGAGAAGCATCACAGCTTTGGGGTCGACCTGGTCGGCGAGACCTGGGAGCTGGAGTTGTAAAGCCGCAGCGCCGAGAAGTCTGGACTGCGTAGCCCGGATGGAGCGCAGCGCAATCCAGGGCCGCGGAAGAGACTGCCCCGGATTTCGCTCCGCTCCATCCGGGCTACGGCAGCTCACCCTTGAGATTCCGGGCTCATCACTGCGCGATGCCCTCAGATGCGCAATTGCGCATCGGGGAATGACGGCTGCTACGCGCTCGCGCCCTTCGCCTTCGGGCGGCGCAGATGTTCATCCAGCCGCGGCATGATCTCGACGAAATTGCAAGGGCGCGTGCGGTAGTCGAGCTGTGCGGCCAAAATGCCGTCCCAGCCGTCGCGGCAGGCGCCGGGCGAACCGGGCAAGCAGAAGATGAAGGTCGCGCCCGCAACGCCGGCGGTGGCGCGGCTCTGGATCGTCGACGCTCCGATCTTGGCGTGGCTCAGCATGTGGAAGGCGATCGAAAAGCCGTCCATCCGCTTCTCGAACAACGGCTCGACCGCCTCCGGCGTGACGTCGCGGCCGGTGAAGCCGGTGCCGCCGGTGGTGATGACGGCATCGACGGCGGGATCGGCGATCCAGCGCCGGATCACGGCCCTGATCGCCTCGACATCGTCGGTGACGATCTCCCGCGCCGCGAGCTTGTGGCCGGCTGCGGTGAGACGGTCGGCGAGCGTGGTGCCCGACTTGTCATCCGCCAGCGAACGGGTGTCGGAAATCGTCAGCACCGCGATGTTGAGCGGGATGAATGATTTGGATTCGTCGAGTGAGGACATTTACACCTCTTTCCCATCCCGCTGACGTCATCCTGAGGTGCTCGCCTTGCGGTGCACTTGCACCGCTGGGCGAGCCTCGAAGGATGGGCCACGGGCTCCGTCATCCTTGGCTCGCCAAGAGGCGAACATATCCCTAGTGAGCGCATTCACGCTCATCCTTGGGTGACGCTACCGACACACGGCTACAAGCTACCGCCGAACGTGTTGCAGGCTTGCACTGTGCCCTGCTGGTAGCCTCTCATGAACCACTCCTTGCGCTGCGCGGCGGAGCCGTGGGTGAAGGAATCAGGCACCACCCTGCCCGTGGCCTGCCGTTGCAGCGTGTCGTCGCCGATCGCGTTCGCCGTTGTCAGCGCGGCGTCGATGTCGCCGGCCTCGAGGAAGCCCGGCCGCTTCTTCTCCTCGCGATTGACCCAGACGCCGGAGAGGCAATCGGCCTGCAGCTCGACCTTGACCTGCAGCGCGTTGGCCTCGGCCTTGCTGCCGGCCTGCTGCTGCAGCCGGTTCACGCGCGGAATGATGCCGAGCAGGTTCTGGATGTGATGGCCGGCTTCATGCGCGATGATATAGGCCGCGGTGAACTTGCAGGCGTTGCCCGAGCAGCCGCGGAAGCGCGTCTCGACCTCGCGGAAGAAGCCGGTATCGAGGAAGATGGTCTTGTCCGGCGGGCAGTAGAACGGTCCCATCGCCGACTGCGCCATGCCGCAGCGGCCGCCATTGGTGGCGTTGCGGAACAGCACGATCTTCGGACCTGTGTAGGTCTGGCCGCTGGCCTTGAAGATCTCGCTCCAGCGATCGTCGATCTCGCCCAGGATGCCGGCGATCATGCTGCCCATCTCGTCGGTCGGCGCGCCGCGCTTGGCCTGCCCGCCCGACGACTGCCGGTCGGTCTGGTAGGTCGGCGCCTGGCCGCCGCCGGTGAGAATCTCGGCGCCGCCGATCAGAATGCGCGGGTCGATGCCGAAGGCATAGCCGAGCAGGCCGAGCACGATGATGGTGCCGATGCCGAGCCCGCCACCGCCCATCGGAATGCCGAAGCCGCCACCGCCACCTCCGCCCATCCCGCCTTCATCGCGACGGTCTTCGACGTCGTCGCTGCGGCGGAAATCATCATAGCGCATGGCGGTTTCCCTTCATTCCAGTCGGCGACCCAACGCGGGACACTCCAACTTAAAATTTCCATTCTGTTAATCAATATCCTGCCCGGCAATAATTGCCTAGTCCGGAAGGCGCGCACCCTTGCGGTGCAAACGGCTGCGAATGAGGGCGAATCTACCGCGCGAATCGTGCCGGTTTGATGATCCGCAAATTTTTTCGCCGAACGCGCTGATGTTGCAGCACAACGCCGACAGCACCGCGCCATGCCGCGCAAAAGATGCTGCAATCTTTAGCATGAAGATTTCCAATTAAGTCGATTTTTACTTTGCCGGGTCAATGTGGCGCCAGTCGGTTGTTTAGTCCCGCGTCGCCGACAGCGTCGCCTGAGTCAGAGTTCTTGAGTCATGGTAGTGTCGCGTCGCGGGGCGTCTGCAAGGGCGCCCCGCACTAAATTTGAGAGTGCCCCATCGAGCCACATCGTCATTGGCGATTGCGTGGCCGAATTGTCGAAGCTTCAGGCCGGCTCGGTCGACCTGGTCTTCGCGGATCCTCCCTACAATCTGCAGCTCAAGGGCGACCTCAAGCGCCCCGATGAGTCGCATGTCGATGCCGTCAACGACGACTGGGACAAGTTCTCGTCGTTCGCTGCGTATGACGATTTCACCCGCGCCTGGCTGCTGGCCTGCCGCCGCGTGATGAAGCCGTCGGCAACGCTGTGGGTGATCGGCTCCTATCACAATATCTTCCGCGTCGGCGCCATCATGCAGGACCTCGGCTTCTGGCTCCTGAACGACATCGTGTGGCGCAAATCCAATCCGATGCCGAACTTCCGCGGCCGCCGCTTCACCAATGCGCACGAGACCATGATCTGGGCCGCGCGCGACGAGAAGGCCAAGGGCTACACCTTCAACTATGAAGCGCTGAAGGCCTCCAATGAGGACGTGCAGGCTCGCTCCGACTGGCTGATCCCGCTGTGCACCGGCGAGGAGCGCCTCAAGGACGGCGACGGCAAGAAAGTGCATCCGACGCAGAAGCCCGAGCAGCTGCTCGCCCGCGTGCTGCTGTCGTCCTCGAAGCCCGGCGATCTCGTGATCGATCCGTTCAACGGCACCGGTACCACCGGCGCCGTCGCCAAGCGCCTCGGCCGCAGCTATATCGGCTTCGAGCGCGACAAGACCTATGCCGCCGCCGCCGAGGCACGCATCGCCGCGATCGAGCCGCTGCCGGACGCAACGCTGGCGCCATTCATGACCGCGCGCGAGGCGCCCCGCGTTGCGTTCTCCGAACTGATCGAGCGCGGCATGATCGTGCCAGGCGCCAGGCTGGTCGACGCCAAGAAGCGCCACGGCGCCCTGGTGCGCGCCGACGGCGCCATCATGCTCGGCGACAAGGTCGGCTCGATCCACCGCATCGGCGCGGTCGCGCAGGGCTCGGGCGCCTGCAACGGCTGGACCTTCTGGCACGTCGAGACCAAGACCGGCCTGCGGCTGATCGACGAGCTGCGCGCCGAGATCCGCTCCGAGATGGCGGCGGGCTGAGGCAAGCCGACCAATCTTCCTCGTCATTCCGGGCTCGCCGCTTCGCGGCGCCCTCAGATGCGCAATTGCGCATCGGGGAATGACACGTCGGGAAAGATGAGGCCGTCTTGAACGCGGGCCGCCTTGTTGCGCTGCGACGTTGGGACTAGATTTGGCCCCGTCACTTGCCCGTTTCGATTGGTCGCCCGATGCGCAGACAATCCGAGACCTTGCTGCTGGTGCCGCTGCTGCCGATCTTCCTGCTCGGCATGTTTCCGATGCTGCTGATCGGCCTGCTCGGGTTCTTCGGCCTGATCATCTTCGGCATCCTGCTCGTCTGCGTCGGGCTGACGCTCGCGCTCGAGGCGCATGGCGAGTTCAATGAAGAGATCATCGTCCATGGCTACGCGCGGGGATCAGAACGCGCGACGCAGGTCTCCCATTTGCGTGCTGCGACCCGCTCCGCCGCCGCGCTGGACGTCGCGGGCATCGCGCTGGTCGTCGCGGGTATCCTGGGCTTCTTCTGGGCCGGCTGACCAGCGCGCCACGCGACCCTGATTCACAAACTCGTCGCTTGCGCAGCGCAGCGAAATTTGCGCAAGAGGAGCCGGTCTGCGGCCTTCCCCCGCCGCGTCCCGATCTCGCCGGTTACAAGAACCAAGGGAGTCCCTTCATGATCAAATTCTATTTCAACGGTGCGCCGAACCCGAATAAGGTCGCGCTGTTCCTGGAAGAGTCCGGCCTGCCGTTCGAGGCGATCCCGGTCGACACCCGCAAGGGCGAGCAGTTCGCGCCGGAATTCCTGAAGGTCAACCCGAACGGCAAGGTGCCGGCGATCGACGATGACGGCGTGCTGGTGTTCGATTCGAACGCGATCCTGCTCTACCTCGCCGAGGAGCACGGCAAGTTCCTGCCCGCCAATACGCCGGCCAACCGCGCCGCGACGCTGTCCTGGCTGATGTTCATCGCGACCGGCCTCGGCCCCTATTCCGGCCAGGCCGTGCACTTCAAGCACTTCGCGCCGAAGGATCTCGACTACGCCAACAACCGCTACCAGTACGAGGCGCACCGCCATTACAAGATCCTCGACAATCACCTGGCGAAACAGCGCTACATGGTCGGCGACAGCTACACGATCGTCGACATGGCGTTCTGGGGCTGGGCGCGGATGGCGCCGTTTGTCCTCGGCGAGGAAGGCTACGCCAAATATCCGAATGTCAAGCGGCTGGTCGACGAGATCTCCGCGCGGCCGGCGGCGGCACGCGCGATCGCGCTGAAGGACAAGCACACCTTCAAGGCCGAGATGGACGACGCGGCCCGCGACATCATGTTCGGCCACCTCAAGTCCAAGGTGGCGTAAGCCGATCCACACGACGGCAAGACGACGGCGCCCGGACGGGCGCCGTCTTCGTTTGTGCCGCCCGTTAGCGGGGCACCGCTACGCGGGAAACGCGCCGAGCGCCTTCTCGGTCAGGACCGAGTCGCAATATTCCCGCACCTCCTTGATCCGGCCGCCGTCGAAGCGGAACACCAGGCAATAGTCGTTGTCGTAGCGCTGGCCTTGCTTGGTGAGGTTGTCGCCCTTGGCCTCGACCACGACGATGTCGCCGTCGGAGAGGATGCGATGGGCGACGGTGCGGCCGCGCTCGGCCAGCTTCGAGCGGACATGGCCGTGCAGATCGTTGATGATCGATTGCTTGCCGGTGAAGGTGCGCGACCAGGAATATTGCCCGGTCACGGTCCAGATCGCGTCGTCGGCAAGCGTTGCCATGAACAGCGAGTTCTCGCGCACCGCAGGATCGGGACTGCCCGCGATCACGAACATCTCCTGCACCAGTTTCTTGTTGTCGGTTGCGCTCATGGCGCGTCTCCTTGCGATTGATAGAGCCTGATTTCAGGCGCTTCCTCGCGCGATGCGGTCTTCGGCTCGCGTGAAAACGCCTTGGCCCCAATCCTGCGGCCTGGCTACGCATTCTTCCAATCGATAGGTGGTATGATATATATTCACCCAATGAATTTGAATTCGCTTGACCTCAATCTGCTGGTCGCGCTCGACGCCCTGCTGCGCGAAGCCAATGTCAGCCGCGCCGCGATGCGGCTCAATCTGTCGCAGCCGGCGACCAGCCACGCGCTGCAGCGGCTGCGCGACCTGATCGGCGATCCGCTTTTGGTGCGCAACGGCGCGCGGATGGAGCTGACGCCGCGGGCGCAGGCGCTGCGCTCGCCGCTGGCCCATGCGCTCGACCAGGTGCGCGCGCTGTTCGTCTCCGACGATTTCGACGCCGCGCGCAGCGAGCGGCACTTTCGCCTGATGATGCCCGACCTCGCGGTCGAGCTCCTGATGCCGCCGTTGATGGAGAAGGTGACGCTGATCGCGCCGAACGTCACTATCGACGTGGTGCCGTGGCGGGGACCTGCGATCTTCACGCCCGAATTCGCCCGCACCATCGATCTCGTGATCTCGATCGGCGACTCCTTCAAGGGCTTTCACCGCCAGCGGCTCTACACCGACAGCGATGCGCTCGCGGTGCGGCGCGGCCACCCCGCCGGCACGAAGCTGAAGAAGCGCGAGGCGTTCCTCGCCGCGCGCCATGTCGCCGTGATCATCCGCGGCCAGAACGAGGACCTGATCGACACCTGGCTGCGCGCCAAGGGCATCGAGCGGCGGATCGCGCTGGTGGTGCCGGGCTATATCGAGGCGCTGCACGTCACCGCGCGCACCGACCTCGTCGCCTTCGTGCCGCGCCGGCTGATCTCGGCGCTGTCGAAGCAATTGTCGCTGATGACGGTGACGCCGCCGCTCGATCCAGGGATCGACGAGCAGCACATGTTCTATCCGACACGGGCGCAGATGGATCCCGGTTCGATCTGGCTGCGCAAGCTGATGCTGGAGACCGGACGCGAGCTGGAGAGAAGGAAGGCGTAGCGGCGCGCTCTCCACACGTCGTCCCGGCGAAAGCCGGGACCCATAACCACAGGGTTGCATTGTGAGAGTGAGCTGCGGCCCCAACGTCGCATAACAACGATCGTTGGTGGTTATGGGTCCCGGGTCGCGCTGCGCTTGCCCGGGACGACACCGAATTTTTGGGCCTTACGCCTTCTGCTCGGCCAGCACCTTCTGCACCGCCGGGCGGCTCTCCATTGCCGCGCGATGCGCCTTCACCTTGGGCAGCGTTGCGATGTCGACCCCGTCGCCGTCGAGCCACAAGGTCAGCGTGTAGAGATAGGCATCGCCGACGGTGTAGTTCTCGCCCATCACCCACGGGCCCTTCAGCATGTCGCGCTCGATCAGGTTGAAGCAGGCGCCCATGGTCTTCGGGATCATCGCCTTCATGTCGGCGAACGACGTCTCCTGCGTCGCCCAGCGCGCACCGCGCATCTTGTGGGCGTGGCAGATATGCACCGTCGAGCACAGATAGGAGTTGAAGGCCTGCAGCCTGGCGAATTCGAAGGCGTCGTCGGGCGCGAGCTTCGCCTGCGGAAAGCTCTGCGCGATGTAGGCCAGCATCGCCGGCGTCTCGGTCAGCACGCCGCGATCGGTCACCAGCGTCGGCACGCGGCCCTTCGGATTGATCTTCAGGTATTCCGGGCTGTTCTGCTGGTTGGTCTTGAAGTCGATCTTCTCGGTCGTGTAGGGCGCGCCGGCCTCGGCCAGCGCGATGTGGGACGCCAGCGCGCAGGTGCCGGGGGCAAAATAGAGCTTGAGCATGTTGCAGTCCTCTCCGAGCGTTGTCGGTTCGTTGCGAACCCGGCTCTGGTTCTTGTTCTGAGGGCGCGGAGGTTAACGGCCGCGCCATCGGCCGTCCACCCCGCGCGTGCCGCGGACCTTGCCCACGGCGGTGCCGTCGTGCGATGACCATGCCAATTGAGGGGATTTTTCATGACTGTGCTCATTGCAGGTGGCGGAATTGGCGGGCTGACGCTGGCGCTCAGCCTGCACCAGATCGGCGTGCCGGCCCGCGTCTTCGAGAGCGTGCCCGAGCTGAGGCCGCTCGGCGTCGGCATCAACGTGCTGCCGCATGCGGTGCGCGAACTGATCGAGCTCGGCCTGCACGATGTGCTCGACGCTTCTGCGGTGCGCACCCGCGAGCTCGCTTATTTCTCCAAGCACGGCAAGCCGATCTGGAGCGAGCCGCGCGGGCTCGAGGCCGGCTACAAATGGCCGCAGTTCTCGATCCATCGCGGCCGGCTGCAACAGCTGCTGCTCGACGCCGCGACCGAACGGCTGGGAGCTCAGAACATCCTCACCAGCCATCACCTCACCGGCTGGGCCGAGACCGCCGACGGCGTCCGCGCCGATTTCATCGACCGCGCCACCGGCAAGCCCGCCGGCAGCTATGATGGCGCGGTGCTGATCGCCGCCGACGGTATCCATTCGGCGGTGCGCGAGAAGCTTTATCCGCAGGAGGGGCCGCCAATCTGGAACGGCCGCATCCTGTGGCGCGGCATCACCCGCGGCGATGCCTTCCTGACCGGCCGCACCATGATCATGGCCGGCCACGAGATCCTGAAATTCGTCTGCTACCCGATCTCGAAGGAAGCAGGCCCCGACGGCAAGTTCGACATCAACTGGGTCGCCGAGCGGCACATGCCGCCGACCTATCAATGGCGGCGCGAGGACTATAACCGGACGGCAGAACTCGACGAGTTCCTGCCGTGGTTCGAGAGCTGGAATTTCGACTGGCTCGATGTACCCGGCCTGATCCGGAACTGCCCGCATGCCTACGAATATCCGCTGGTCGATCGCGATCCGATCCCGCAATGGACGTTCGGCCGCGTCACGCTGATGGGCGACGCCGCGCATCCGATGTATCCGATCGGCTCCAACGGCGCCTCGCAGGCGATCTTGGATGCGCGCGTGCTGACGCGCGAGATTTTGGCGCATGGCGCGACGCAGGCGGCGCTCGCGGCCTTTGAGGCCGAACGGCGGCCCGCGACCACGGACCTCGTGATGCTGAACCGCCGCAACGGCCCGGAGCAGGTGATGCAGCTGGTCGAGGAGCGCGCGCCTGATGGCTTCAAGGTCGTCACCGACGTGCTGTCGCAGCAGGAGCTGGAAGACATCGCCGCCAACTACAAGCGCGTCGCCGGTTTCCAGGTCGAGGGACTGAACGCCAAGCCGCCGATCGTACAGCGGACAGGCTGAGTTGTAGCGCGGCGCATGATCTATCACCGTCACCCTGAGGAGCCGCGAAGCGGCGTCTCGAAGGGTGCACGGCCCGGCCGGTGGCCGTGCATGCTTCGAGGCTCGCTACGCGAGCACCTCAGCATGACGGATTTGCCAAAGCGAGCGCGGCATGGACTAAGCGAGGATCTATTCCCGTCATGCTGAGGAGCGCGGAACGCGCGTCTCGAAGCATGGACGGCCTGGATAGTGGCCGTCGCCCCTTCGAGGCTCGCTCCGCTCGTACCTCAGGGGTGACGGATTGGGCTGGTGCGCAAGCGGCGCTACCGCAACGCCCGCGCAGCTTCCACCAGGCGGATGCTGCTGCTCGCGGTCGCGAGCAGCGTGCCGTCCGCGGCGGTCAGCTTCCCCTCGACAAAGGCGATGGTCTTGCCGAGTTGCGTCACCGTCGCCTCGCCGGTGATCGGCCCGGGTTTTGCCGGCGCCAGGAAATTCACGCTCATCGTGATGGTCGTGGTGAAGAGCCGGCCCTCGGTCATCACGAACACCGCCGGCCCCATCATGTCGTCGAGCATCGCCGAGAGCATGCCGCCCTGGATGAAGCCGGCCGGATTGCAAAACTCCTGCTTGCCGTCGAAGGCCATTTTGATCCAACCCTCCTGCGGACGTGCGTCGACCACGCGCCACCCCAGTAGTTTTGCGACGGGCGGCATCGGAATGCGGTCGAGTGCGGTTGCGATCATGGCGGCCTCCGGTTTCCGGAAGTGATAGCGAAGCCCTGCTGCCAACATGGTGTCAGCAGGCTGTCATCGTCAGAGATCGAGCCCATGCGCGACGACCTTGCGCATCACGTTCGGAAACGCCTCGCCGTCCAGCGTCGCCACCGGCACCCAGCGCATGCCATCCGGCGCGCGGCTTCGCGGCGGAACGCGGGCGGTATAGACGACGAGTTCGAGCGGGAAGTGCGTAAACACGTGGCTGACGACGCCCGCCTTGCGGTGCCAGCGCGTGACGCCCTTCAGTTCCGGCGCCTGTGCCAGTGCCGCCGCGTCCTCCTGCCCGGCAAGCCATTGCGATCCCGGCACCTCGGTCATGCCGCCGAGCAGGCCTTTTTCCGCGCGCGAGCGCACCAGGAGCTCGCCGCCCCGCGTCACCACGAAGGCCGCGCCGCGGCGCAAGGTGCCGCTCTTCTTCGGTGCCTTGCGCGGGAACGTTTCCTGGTCGCCGCGCGTGCGCGCCGCGCAGTCGTCATTCAGCGGACACAATGCGCAGGCCGGCTTCTTCGGCGTGCAGATCGTGGCGCCCAAATCCATCAGCGCCTGGGCACTGTCGCCGGCGCGGGACGGGCCGAGCAATGTCGCCGCCATCTCCTTGATCAGCGGCTTGGCCTGCGGCAGCGCCTCCTCGATGGCGTAGAGCCGGCTGACCACGCGCTCGATGTTGCCGTCGACCGGCATGGTGCGGCGGTCGAAGGCGATGGCGGCGATCGCGGCCGCGGTGTACGGCCCGATGCCGGGCAGCGCGCGCAGGCCGTCCTCGGTGTCCGGAAACACACCGCTGTGGTCGCCCATCACCGCGACCGCGCAGGCGTGCAAATTGCGCGCCCGCGAATAATAGCCTAGCCCGGCCCACATCCTTAAGACGTCGTCGAGCGAGGCACGGCCAAGCGCGGTCACGTCGGGCCAGCGCGACACGAATTTCTCGAAATAAGGCCCGACCGCCCTGACCGTGGTCTGCTGCAGCATGATCTCCGACAACCACACACGGTACGGATCGGCACGCTCCCCCGCGGCCGCGCGCCACAGCAGCGTCCGGCGATGCCGGTCATACCAGGCGAGCAGCCGCGCCGGGCGGTCGGCGGCGTCTTCGGTCGGCTTGGCTTTGGCGGCTGCACGAGAACTCATGGACGTATCTTAAGGCAATCCCGCCGCGTCATGCCCGGGCTTGACCCGGGCATCCACGTCTTTCTTTGTCCAGGACCGACGGCTGTCCTATAACCCCCTGATGTCCAAACCCGGTCCGATCAGCGCAAAACCCCTGTCGATCCTGCTCAGTGACGTCTTCACCGACGCCTATGCCAAGCAGGGCTTTGCCGCGCGCGAACTGGTGACGCGCTGGACCGAGATCGCGGGCGAGCGGGTTGCTGCCTATTGCGAGCCGCTGAAGATGCAGTGGCCGCGGCCGGTGGAGGGACAGCCGCAGGAGCCGGCGACGCTGGTGCTGCGGGTCGAAGGCCCGATGGCGCTGGAGATCCAGCACTCCTCCGACGTCATCCTGGAACGGGTGAACCGCTTCTTCGGCTGGCACGCGGTCGGCCGCCTGACCATCCGGCAGGCGCCGCTCTCGCGCCGCAGCCGGCCGGTCCGGCCGCGCCCGCCGGACGCCAAAACCGTGGCACGGGAAGCGGCCAACCTTGCGGCCGTCGAGGACGACGACCTGCGCGCGGCGCTGGCCCGTTTGGGTGCCTCGATCAAGCGAAATTGACGCTTTTCGGCAGGCCGGCCGCGAGACCGCGGCATTGCCACAATGGCCGTTTCAAGCTAGCGAAGGCTTCTTTTCGGGACCCCCCTTCATTGTGGCGTGAATGCGCCAATCCGGGAGCTGACCTTGATCATCACGCGCCGCGCTTTCACCACCGCTCTCTCGCTGACCGGGCTCGCCGCCCTCGCCGGCCCGTCGCCGCTGCGCCTGATCACGGACGCGTTCGCGCAGACTGCCGCCGAGGTCGCCAAGCCTCAGTCGCTGCCGGACATGGGGCTCGGCCCGCAAGACGCCAAGGTGACGATCGTCGAATACGCCTCGATGACCTGCCCGCACTGCGCCAATTTCAACGAGACCGTGTTCCCGAAGATCAAGTCGACCTACATCGACCCCGGCAAGGTCCGCTACGTGTTCCGCGAATTCCCGCTCGACATCAAGGCCGCCGCCGGCTCGATGCTGGCGCGCTGCATCGCCAAGGACGACGCGCCGAAGTATTTTGCCGTGATCGACCTGCTGTTCCGCCAGCAGAACGACTGGGTGGTGAAGAACACCACCGAGACGCTGACCCGGATCGGCAAGCAGGCCGGCCTCACCCAGCAGCAGGTCGAGGACTGCCTGAAGGATCAGAAGCTGCTCGACAAGATCGCCGCCGATCAGAAATACGCCAACGAGGTGCTGAAGGTGAACTCGACGCCAACCTTCTTCATCAATGGCGAGATGCTGAAGGGCGAGACCTCGTTCGAGGAGTTCAGCAAGCACATCGATCCGCTGCTGAAGAGCTGATTGCGCGTCGTTGAGCCTGACGTCGTCGTGCCCCGCTTTTGAGTCGGGGCACGATAATTGTGGATGATTTGCGATCACGGCATGCGGCCGTCGCATTATTTCGTTGTTGAAAACCTGATTCGCGTGATGCGAATCTCCGAGGACATGCAGAGGCCACAAAACCCCTGCAAATCCCTTGGGAAAAGCTTGGTCAAGCGGTTGCCCTGACGCACGGGCATCGCCATTGTCGCCGCTCATGAGAGCTGCACGCAGCAACTCACCCACACACCGACATTGCCTTCCATGGTATTGTCACGGCAGGGAGATTCGCGCCCGGCCAAACGAGATTTGTGTACATGAAGCTCACGCGCCTCCGCCTGCACGGTTTCAAGTCGTTCGTTGAACCCACCGATTTCATGATCGAGCCGGGCCTGACCGGCGTCGTCGGACCGAACGGCTGCGGCAAATCCAATCTCGTCGAAGCGCTGCGCTGGGCGATGGGCGAGACCTCGCACAAGTCGCTGCGCGCCGCCGACATGGACGCGGTGATCTTCGCCGGTTCCGGCAACCGTCCGGCGCGCAACCACGCCGAAGTCGTGATGACGATCGACAATTCCGATCGCTCGGCGCCGGCCGCGGTGAACGACAGCCAGCACTTGGAAATCTCCCGCCGCATCGAGCGCGAGGCCGGCTCGGTCTACCGCATCAACGGCCGCGACGTGCGCGCCCGCGACGTGCAGATCCTGTTCGCCGACGCCGCCACCGGCGCGCGTTCGCCGGCGCTGGTCCACCAGGGCAAGATCGGCGAGATCATCCAGGCCAAGCCCGAGCAGCGCCGCCGCGTGCTGGAAGACGCCGCCGGCGTGGCCGGCCTGCATGCGCGCCGTCACGAGGCGGAACTGCGGCTGAAGGCGGCCGAAACCAACCTCACCCGCGTCGAGGACGTGATCGGCCAGCTCACCGGCCAGATGGAAGGCCTGAAGAAGCAGGCGCGCCAGGCGATCCGCTACCGCGAAGTCGCGGCCAAGGTGCGCAAGTCCGAGGCTATGCTGTTCCATCTGCGCTGGATCGAGGCCAATGCCGACGTCAACGACGCCGCGCAGACCCATGATATCTCCGTGCGCGAGATGGCCGAGCGCACCCGCGAGCAGGCCGAATCCGCCCGCATCCAGGCGATCCGCGCCGCCGAATTGCCGGCACTGCGCGATGCCGAGGCGCGCGCCGCCGCCGGCCTGCAGCGCCTGACCAACACGCGCGAGATGCTCGACCGCGAGGAGCAGCGCGCCAAGGAGCGCGTGGGCGAGCTCGATCGCCGCCTTACCCAGTTCGCCCAGGACATCGCGCGCGAGCAGCAGCAGACCTCGGATGCCGACATCGCGCTGCAGCGGCTCGACACCGAAGACGCCGAGCTCAAGGAAGAGATCAAGTCGCGCGTCGAGAAGCGCTCCGGCGTCGACGAGCGCGTCGCCGAGGCCGAGGAGATCCTGGCCGCGACCGAGCGTCAGTTCTCCGAGCTGACCACGCAGCTCGCCGATCTCACCGCCAAGCGCAATCAGCTCGAAGCCGGCGTGCGTACGCATCGCGAGCGGCTGGCCCGGCTCGATCAGGAGATCGCCAACGTCCAGGCCGAGGAAACCAAGCTCGCGCAGGAGACCGGCAATCTCGGCGACATCGACGCGCTGGCCGCCGCCATGGAGATGGCGCAGCAGACGCTTGCCGAGTCCGAGGCCGCCGTGCAGACCAGCGAGGCGCATCACGCCGCCGCGCGGCAGACGCTGGAAGCCTCCCGCAATCCGCTCACCGAAGCCGAGAAACGCGTGCAGCGGCTGGAGACCGAAGCCCGCACCATCTCCAAGCTCGTCACCAGCGAGACCAAGAATCTGTGGCCGCCGATCATCGACGGCATCACCGTCGCCAAGGGCTATGAGAAGGCGATCGGCGCGGTGCTCGGCGACGACCTCGATGCGCCGGTGGATTCCTCCGCGCCGATGCGCTGGACCAATATCGGCGTGGCCGGCGAAGATCCGGCGCTGCCCGATGGCGTCGAGCGGCTGGCCGACCATGTCCAGGCGCCGCCGGAACTGGCACGCCGCCTGGCCCAGATCGGCGTCGTCGCCAAGGAACGCGGCGCCGCGCTGGTGTCGCAGCTGAAGACCGGCCAGCGGCTGGTGTCGCTCGAAGGCGACGTCTGGCGCTGGGACGGCTTTGTCGCCGACGCGCATGCCCCGACCGGTGCCGCCCGCCGTCTCGCCGAGCGCGCCCGTCTGGTCGACATCGAGCACGAGCTGGAACAGGCCCGCATCGACGCTGCCGCCAAGCGCCAGGCGCTGGAGACGGCCGAAGAAGAATTGCGCTCGGCGTCCGCCGCCGAGGGCGCCTCGCGCGAAGCCGTGCGCGCCGCCCGCCGCGAGGCCGACGCCGCGCGCGAACGCCATGCCGCCACCGAGCGCGAGATCAACCGCCACGCCGCGCGCAAATCGGCGCTGACCGAGGCGCACAGCCGCGTCGCCGCCGACCGCGCCGAGGCCGAAGCCGCGCATGAGAGCGCGGCTGCCGCGCTCGCCGAATTGCCGCCGGGTGTCGAGACCGAGGCCCAGCTCGCCGCGGTTCGCGCCGAGATCGACAATCAGCGCCGTGCCGCGGCGCAAGTCCGCGCCGAGGCGCAGGCGCTCGCCCGCGAGGCCGAGCTCGCCGACCGCCGCGTGCAGGCGATCGTTGCCGAGCGCAATGAGTGGCAGAACCGCAAGACCAGCGCCGCTTCGCAGGTCGAGACCGTCGAGGCGCGCATCGCCGAAGTGTCGGCCGAGCGCGAGGAACTCGCCAATGCGCCGGAAGTGTTCGCCGAGAAGCGCAGCGCGCTGATCACGGAGATCGAGCACGCCGAGGGCGATCGCCGCATCGCCGCCGACGCGCTGGCGACCGCGGAAGCCGCGATGGCGGAAACCGATCGCCTCGCCAAGGCCTCGCTCGAAGCGCTGTCCTCGTCCCGCGAAGCCACCGCGCGCGCCGAGGAGCGCATGGAAGGCACCCGCCGCCGCCTCGCCGACATCGAGCGCGAGATCCACGACATGCTCGAGGTCGAGCCCAGCGCGGTCGTCGGCATGGCCGAGATCGAGCCCGGCCAGGAGCTGCCGCCGGTCGCGCAGGTCGAGGAAGAGCTCGAAAAGCTGCGCCGCGACCGCGAGCGGCTTGGCGCCGTCAATTTGCGCGCCGAGGAAGAGCTCAAGGAAGTCGAGACCCAGCACACCGCGCTGACCACCGAACGCGACGACCTCGTCGAGGCGATCAAGCGGCTGCGGCAGGGCATCCAGAGCCTCAACCGCGAGGCGCGCGAACGCCTGCTGACCTCGTTCGAGACCGTCAACAACCACTTCAAGCGGCTGTTCACCGAGCTGTTCGGCGGTGGCGAAGCCGCACTTCATCTGATCGAGAGTGACGATCCGCTCGAAGCCGGCCTCGAGATCATCGCCAAGCCGCCCGGCAAGAAGCCGCAGACGCTCTCGCTGCTCTCGGGCGGTGAGCAGGCGCTGACGGCGCTCGCGCTG
This sequence comes from Bradyrhizobium sp. UFLA06-06, assembly GCF_054820065.1. Classification (NCBI taxonomy): domain Bacteria; kingdom Pseudomonadati; phylum Pseudomonadota; class Alphaproteobacteria; order Hyphomicrobiales; family Nitrobacteraceae; genus Bradyrhizobium; species Bradyrhizobium sp. UFLA06-06. The sequence continues at coordinate 117,248 of NZ_JADFUD010000007.1, read as the reverse complement.
ATCTTCGCGGTGTTCCTGACCAACCCGTCGCCGATCTGCGTGCTGGACGAGGTCGACGCGCCGCTCGACGACCACAACGTCGAACGGTTCTGCACCCTGCTGAACGAGATGACCGGCTCGACCGAGACGCGCTTCATCATCATCACGCACAATCCGATCACCATGGCGCGGATGAACCGGCTGTTCGGCGTCACCATGGCCGAGCGCGGCGTGTCGCAGCTGGTGTCGGTCGACCTGCAGGGCGCGGTCGACATCCTCGACCAGAACGTGGCGTAGGCGTAGCACCTGCGCGTCGACGTCATTTCGTGATACCTGCGCCTACGCATCGTCATTGCGAGGAGCGATAGCGACGAAGCAATCCATACCTCAGCACGCGGCGCTATGGATTGCTTCGCTCCGCTCGCAATGACGTGGGATAGTCCGTCACATGACTTCGCCCGATCTCCCCGCCGAACTGCGCGCGGCCCTCAACGCCCGCCTCGAAGGCCTGTCGCGCAGCGACGCCGCCGGCCGCGCGGCGGTGATCTCGCAGACCTATCGCGAAGGCGGCGGCTCCTCGACGATCAGGACCGAGACCGATGCGCTGGCCTATGCGCTGGCGCGGATGCCGGCGACCTATGCTGCGGTCGTGGCATGTCTCAATGCGCTGACGGAGATCAGGCCGGACTTCGCGCCGGCGCGCCTGCTCGATGTCGGCGCCGGTCCGGGCACCGCGACCTGGGCCGCCGCGGAGGCGTTCACGTCGCTGCGGGACTTCAGCCTGCTCGACGCCAACAGCGCGCTGCGGTCATTGGCCGAGGAGCTGTTTCACGGCAGCATTCGCCTGCACGACACCAGCTACGAACTCGGCCAGGCGCGTGCGCTGCTCGACAAGGCCGAAGCTGCCGACCTCGTCGTCGCCAGCTACATGATCGGCGAACTCGGCGACGCGGAGCGCGGGGCGCTGGCCGATGCGCTGTGGTCGAAAACCAGCGACACGCTGCTGGTCGTCGAGCCAGGTACGCCCGCCGGCTATGCGCGGATCATCGCATTGCGCGCACGCCTGATCGCCGCCGGGGCGCATGTCGTTGCCCCCTGCCCGCATGACGGCGGCTGTCCGCTGGTCGCGCCCGACTGGTGCCACTTCTCGCAGCGCTTGCAGCGCTCGCGCGCGCACAAGCAGGTCAAGGGCGCCGACGTTCCGTTTGAGGACGAGCGCTTCGCCTATGTCGCGCTGAGCCGCGCGCGCGTTGAGAACAGGCCATCGCGCGTGCTGGCGCAGCCGGACGTCGGCAAGGTCGAGGTTGCGGCCAAGCTGTGCACGCCCGAGGGCGTATCGGTTGTGAGGATCCCGCGTCGCTCCAGGGCCGAATACGCAAGCGCCCGGCGCTGGCGCTGGGGCGATGCGGTATCTCGTCGTCCCGGCGAAAGCCGGGACCTATAACCACCGAGGTTTGTTGTGAGTGAAGCCGTCGCCGCTTGTGCCCCTTCCGCGGGCCGCGGCGTACGGCTCCCGGCCTTCGCCGGGACGACGGAATATGTTGAACCGATGTCGGCCAACCTTCGACTAACGCTTGCCCACCTTTCCGCGGCGGGCTGCCCTGCGCCCCGATCTTGGGCTACGGTGCCGCCGTCTCGTCCATCAGGAGCTGCCCCGTCATGTCGACCAGCTGGATCGTTATCGGCGTCATCGTGCTTCTCGTGCTGTTTGCGTTCGGCGCCTACAACCGCCTCGTGGCGCTCAGCCAGCGGGTCGGACAGGCCTTTGCCGACATCGACGTGCAGCTCAAGCAGCGCCACGACCTGATCCCGAATCTGGTCGAGACGGTGAAGGGCTATGCGGCGCATGAGCGCGGCACGCTCGACGACGTCATCAAGGCGCGCAATTCGGCAATGTCGGCGCAGGGTCCGGCCCAGGTGTCGGCGGCGGAGAACCAGCTCTCCGGCGCGCTCGGCCGGCTGATCGCGCTGTCGGAGGCCTATCCGGACCTCAAGGCCAACGCCAATTTCCAGCAGCTCGCCTCCGAGCTTTCCGATCTCGAGAACAAGATCGCCGCCAGCCGCCGCTTCTTCAACAACGCGGTCCAGGAATACAACACCGGCATCCAGCAGATGCCGGCCGCGCTGTTCGCCGGCATGTTCGGCTTCACCCGCAAGGATTTCTTCGACCTCGGCGCCAGCCGCACGGAGGTCGAGGCGGCGCCCAGCGTGAAGTTCTGAGGCGCACCGCGCGCCGGCGAGAGGCTGCTCCGTCATGGCCGCCTATGGTCTCTACACGCATATCGCATCGAACAAGTTTCGTTCGATGCTTCTGCTTGCCGGCCTGTTCCTGCTGATCTACGTGCTGGTCTATGCCGGCGCGCTGGTCGCGGAGGTGATGATCGATAGCGGCCGCACCGTCGACTATTACCTGACGCGGGCCTTGCGCGACCTGGTCTCGGCCTTGCCGTGGGCGACGATCGCGGCGGTGGCCTGGATCGTGATCGCCTATTTCTTCCACCAGAAGATGATCGACGCCGTCACCGGCGGCGAGAGCGTGACGCGGCAGCAAGAGCCGCGGCTCTACAACCTGCTGGAAAATCTCTGCATCTCGCGCGGCATCCCGATGCCGAAGCTGAAGGTGATGGACAGCCCGGCGCTGAATGCGTTCGCGACCGGATTGAACCGGAGCCAGTACGCCATCACGGTCACCACCGGCCTGTTGAACGCGCTGAACGATAAGGAGATCGAGGCCGTGCTCGGCCACGAGCTCACCCATATCAAGAACGGCGACGTGCAGCTGATGGTGATCGCCGTGATCATCGCCGGCGTGGTCGGCTTCTTCGGCGAGCTGTTCTTCCGCCTGTTCACGAACCTGTCGTGGAATTCGAGCGGCGGCGGTGGCGGCTGGTCGTCATCCTCACGATCGTCGTCATCCTCGTCGGACCGCGACAGCAAGGGCTCGGGCGGCGGCGCGATCATCGTGATCATCATCGCGGTCGCGTTGATCGTGCTGGCCTGGCTGCTGTCGCAGGTGGTCAAGCTCGCGCTGTCGCGCTCGCGCGAATTCCTCGCCGATGCCGGATCGGTCGAGCTGACCAAGAACCCCGACGCGATGATCTCGGCGCTGCGCAAGATCGAGAACCGCGGCGAGCTGCCGGACGCCACCTCGGCCGTGATGGAACTCTGCGTCGACAATCCGCGCGAGGGTTTTGCCGACCTGTTCGCCACCCATCCCTCGGTGAAGTCCCGGGTCGATGCCCTGGTGAAATACGCCGGCGGCCACGATCCCGGACCGCTGGCGTTGCCGGACGAGACGGAGCCGCAGGATGAGCCGTCCGCGGCGGGCGACCAGCCTCCGCCGGCGACCCACGGCCCGTGGGGCGACAAGCCGCGTGCGCCGGCGAACAATCCGCCAGCGCTGCCGGGCAACAACTCCACGCAGGGACCATTGGGTCCTCTCCAAGGCCCTTGGGGACGACACCGCTAATCGCGCCCTAGCCTACTCAGTCCATTAAGGAAATTCCCACCAAACCGATCGCGGGCGCCTTAAGGAATTGAATTCTCCCTCGTTTCTGCCATGTTCGCGCCCAAAGCAGTGTGGGGACTTGCCGATCGCCATCGCGGTCGGGAGCGCGCTTTAAGGGACTTCCATGGCAAAGCCGGTTGTGATCGTGGTGGGCGCCGACAAGGGCGGGGTCGGCAAGACCACCGTCTCGCGGACGCTCCTGGACTATTTCAGTGCCAATAACGTGCAGACCCGGGCGTTCGACACCGAATCGCCGCGCGGCACGCTGAAGCGCTTCCATCCTGACATCACCGAGATCGTCGACATGACGACGACCGCGGACCAGATGAAGATCTTCGATACGCTGAACTCGGGGCCCTCGGTCACCGTGATCGACGTCCGCGCCGGCCTGTTGTCGCCAGCGCTGGCCTCGCTGCGCGATATCGGCTTCCTCGACGCGGCGCGCTCCGGCCAGATCACCTTCGCCGTGTTCCATATCCTCGGCCCGTCGATCGCCTCGCTGGACGAGATCGCCGAAACCGCCAACTTCATGAGCGGCGCGAAGTATTTCCTGGTGAAGAACTTCATCAACGACACCCAGTTCTTCCAATGGGACCAGGCGACCTACAATTCCTACTTCCATCGCATCAAGGACGCGACCGACCTCACGATCCCTAAGCTCAACGAAATGGCCTATGAGCAGGTCGAGGTCTCCTCGGTTCCGTTCCTGAAATTCGTCGCCAACAAGGGCAAGGAAGACGAGGCCGCGAACTACTCCTTCGTGCTGCGCGGCTATGTCCGGCACTGGCTCGCCAATGTCTGGAGCGAGTTCGACCGGATCAAGCTGACCGACTTGGTCGGCGCCAAGTCGGCCAAAGGCGAAAAATAGTCAGACCTTCGACCTTGATGGGGCTGGATTAGGCGAAAATTTGGCCTGATATAGCGGGCGATGTCGTCCACGCCCGTTTACATCATCTGCTCGCCCCGCCCGCAGGTCGGCAAGACGCTGATCGCGCGGCTGCTCGGCGAATTCCTGCTGCTCAAGAACGGCGACGTGGTCTGCTACGACATCAATCTGAAGGAGCCGTCGCTGCTCGACTACCTGCCGCGGATCACCGAAACCGCAGATGTGATCGACACCTACGGCAAGATGCAGCTGATGGACCGCGTCATCGCCAATGACGGCATCGGCAAGGTGATCGACCTCGGCTACCACGCCTTCGACGAATTCTTCAAAATGTGCGACGAGATCGGGCTGATCAAGGAGGCGCTGCGCCGCCGCGTCGCGCCTGTGATCCTGTACGTCGCCGATACCGACCGCGCCTCGGTGCGCGCCTACCAGACGCTGCACGGCATGATCCCGCCGAATGCGCTGATCGTCATCGACAACGAGTTCGTGGTGCGCGGCGAGTTGCCGCCTGTCATGACCGCCAGCCGGGTGCTGCGCTTCCGCGCGCTGCCGGTGTTCCTGAAGACCTATATCGACCGGTTGAACTTCTCCTTCACCGGCTATCTGCGCCAGGAAAAGGATTCATCGACCGAGCTGCATCAATGGATCCGGCGGAATTACACCACGTTCCGCGATCTTGAATTGAGCGTGCTGTTGCAGCGGGGATGACTCTGCTCCCTCGCCCCGCTCTTGCGGGGAGAGGGTCGGGGTGAGGGGCTGGTTCCGCAAATTCGACCGAGATTGGAGTGCGCGGAGAGTCCCCCTCACCCGGAACGCATCTTCGATGCGATCCGGCCTCTCCCCGCGTGCGGGGCGAGGCTAAGAGATCAATGCCCCTCGAACGCCATCAGCGTGCGCACCGGAACGTCCATCGCGCGCAGCTTGGCGGCGCCGCCGAGATCGGGGAGGTCGACGATGAAGCAGGCGGCGACCACATTGGCGCCGATCTGGCGCAGCAGCTTCACCGCGCCCTCCGCAGTGCCGCCGGTCGCGATCAGATCGTCGACCAGGATCACGCGCTCGCCCGGCTGCACGGCGTCGGCATGCATTTCCATCTCGTCGATGCCGTATTCCAGCGAGTAGGCGATCCGCACTGTGGTGTGCGGAAGCTTGCCCTTCTTGCGGATCGGCACGAAGCCGGCGGAGAGCTGATGCGCCACCGCGCCGCCGAGGATGAAGCCGCGGGCCTCGATGCCCGCAACCTTGTCGACCTTCGCCCCCGCCCAGGGATGCACCAGCTCGTCGACAGCGCGGCGGAAGGCCCTCGCATCCGCGAGCAGCGTCGTGATGTCGCGAAACAGGATGCCCTTCTTCGGGTAGTCCGGGATGGTGCGAACGGTCGCCTTGATGTCGTGGTCGAAGGTCATTGGTCTCGCAATCCTCAATTGGCCGGCGGATTAAGCCGGAATGCATTCTCGACAATGCGCAGGCCGACGTCGTTGCCGAGCGACATCAGCGATTCCGGATGGAATTGCACGCCGCCGACCGGCAGGGTCTTGTGCTCGATCACCATCGCGACGCCGTCTTCGGTGGTCGCGGTCACCGCCAGCACCTCGGGCACGCTGTCGCGCTCGACAAACAGCGAGTGGTAGCGGCCGATCACGATCTCATTGGGCAGGTTCCGCATCAGCCGGCCGCCGCGCACCTGGACCCGCGACGGACGGCCATGCGCGGGCTGACCGAGCTGGCCGAGCTGGCCGCCGAAATACTCGCCGATCGCCTGCACGCCGAGGCAGACGCCGAAGATCGGCAGCTGCTTCTCGAGCGCGGTATCGATGGTTTTCGCGATGCCGAAATCCTCCGGCCGACCCGGTCCGGGCGACAGCACCAGGAGGTCCCAGCCCTTCTTCTTGAGCATGTCCTGGGCATGGACGTGCCTGACCACGGTGACGTTGGCACCGACCTGGCGGAAGTAATCGGCCAGCATGTGCACGAAGCTGTCGTCGTGATCGATCAAGAGCACGTTCTTGCCGGAGCCGGTGGCGTCGGGCGCGAAATCCGACAGCGGCTTCGGCGGATCGCCGCGCAGCGCCTGGAACAGCGCCGCGGCCTTGACCTGGCACTCGCGGTCCTCGGCGGCGGGATCGGAGTCAAACAGGCAGGTCGCGCCGACGCGCACCTCGGCGAGACCGTCCTTCATGCGGATGGTGCGGATGGTGAGCCCGGTGTTGATGCTGCCGTCGAAATTGACGCAGCCGATCGCGCCGGCATACCAGCGACGCGGCGACCGCTCATGGTCCTCGACGAACTGCATCGCCCACAGTTTCGGCGCGCCGGTCACGGTGACCGCCCAGGCATGGGTCAGGAAGGCGTCGAGCGAATCGAAGCCCGGCCGCAGCATGCCCTCGACGTGATCGACGGTGTGGAACAGCTTTGAGTAGGTCTCGATCTGACGCCGCGCCAGCACCTTGATGGTGCCGGGCACGCAGACGCGCGCCTTGTCGTTGCGGTCGACGTCGGTGCACATGTTGAGCTCGAACTCGTCCTTCTCCGAGTTCAGCAGCTTGCGGATCTGCTCGGCATCGCCGATCGAGTCCGAGCCGCGTGCGATCGTGCCCGAGATCGGGCAGGTCTCGACCCGGCGGCCGTCGGAACGCACGAACATCTCCGGCGACGCGGAGACCAGGAATTCACCGTCGCCGAGATTCATCAACGCACCATAGGGCGACGGATTGATCCGGCAGAGCCGCTGGAACACTTCCGCCGGCGAGCGCTCGCAGGGCTCGGCAAACAGCTGCCCGGGCACCGCCTCGAACAGGTCGCCGCGGGCAAACGCCGCGCGCGCGACCTCGACAGTCGCCTGATATTCGCCGGGAGCGTGATCGGCAAAGCCCTGCCGCCCCGCCTTGGCGTAGAGGCTCGGCGCGGTCTCCTGCGACTGGCTAGCGGTGGATTTGCCCTTCCACGCGAACTCGTAATTGAGCGCCACGCCGCGGCCGGTGGCGCGGTCGTAGGCCAGCAGCCGGTCCGGCACGTAGAGCACGATGTCGCGCTGGTCGGCCTCGCGGGTCCGCTTCTGCACCAGGTCCTCGATCTGGAACACGAGGTCGTAGGCGAAGGCGCCGAACAGGCCGAGCAGCGGATCGGCATTGGAGGTAAACGCCGCCACCATGTCGCGCACCAGCGACATCACGCTGGCGCGGCGGGTACGTTGGTCTTCTTCGACCGGCGCGGCGCCGCGGATGATATGGCCGGCGAGCCGTGTTGGGGTCCGCTCCGATATCACGACGCAGGGCTCGCGCAGCACGTCGCCGAGGAAAGCGATCAGGACCTCGCCGCGCGGGTTCAGCGCCTGCAACGAGAAATCGGTGCCTGACGTCTCCAGCACCAGCGGCGGATCGGCAAAGCCGAGGTCAAAGCTCTCGTAGCGGCCCGGTACCGTCGTGCCCGAGGACAGCACCACGCCGCGGCGGCGGTCCAGCAGCGCGATCAAATCGTCGAGGCGGTTGGCGCCGCCGGTGAACTGCTCGACCACGCGCGCGACCGCAAGGCCGCCATTGGTCAGATATTCGCTCTTGGCCGGCAGGGAGAAGACTGTCCTGTTCATGTGATCCTCTTACGAGACTTGCCGAGAGAGCGCCACACAGGACAAACGAAGGGCAAATAAACTAACCATCGGTCGCACTGAGATGGCGACCTTCGACGTTTGTGAAAAAAGAAAACGCACCGGCCACCTATGAGAAGGTGGGCCACCAACGACGGGATGGGCTGGCAACGGTGCTCATGCCCGTTACTCACCACCCGGCGCGGGCCGTGTCAAGAGATGGCCCGGCACCCCTGCCCCAAGGCGGGACGCCCCTCTGGGCGGCATTTTCGGGGTTTGAAGGGGCAAGAAACCGCGTAGCATTTGCCGAAATGGCGGCCGGCCGGCCGCCCAAAAAACAGACAGATGGCGGAGGCGCAGATGACGATTTTGGGTCTCGGATATGCCGGCTTCGGCTCCGACGCGCTCGACGACTGGCGGCAGTTCGGCACTGGCCTCGTCGGGCTGCAGGCGGTCGAGCGCGGCAACTCGTTGCTCGCGTTCCGGATGGACGACCGCAAGCAGCGCATCGTGATCGACCGCGCCCAGGGCGAAGGCACCCGGTTCTTCGGCTGGGAGGTGGCTGACCGTGCGGCCCTCGACGCGCTGGCGGCACGGCTGGAACGTGCCGGCGTCGCCGTGACCGCGGAGCCGCAGGCGCTCGCTGACGCAAGGCGGGTGCGCGGCCTGATCTCGTTTCGGGATCCCGCCGGCAATCGTCTCGAGGCGTTTCACGGCGCCGAGATCGACGACACGCCGTTCAGGCCTGGGCGCTCGATCTCCGGCTTCCGTACCGGGCCGCTCGGCCTCGGCCACGCCGTGCTGACGGTCGAGCACATCGCCCCCGTGATGAGCTTCTATGTCGACGTGCTCGGCTTCGGCTTAAGCGACTACATCGAGAAGCCGTTCCGCGCCTATTTCTTCCACGTCAATGCCCGCCATCACTCACTGGCGCTGATCGAGACCGGCACGAACGGCATGCATCATCTGATGGTCGAGCTGTTCTCGCTCGACGATGTCGGCCAAGCCTATGACGCCGCCCAGCAGGAAGACCGGGTCAACGTCACGCTCGGCCGTCACACCAATGATCTGATGACGTCGTTCTACGCCAGGTCGCCGTCCGCCTTCATGGTCGAGTGCGGCTGGGGCGGCCGCGAGATCGATCCGGTGAACTGGACACCGTTCGAGATGCATGACGGCCCGAGCCTGTGGGGCCACGAGCGGGTCTGGCTGTCGCCGGAGGACCGCGCCGTCGCACGCGAGATGCGGATGCGCGCCGCCGCCGAGGGCAAGCGCGCACCGGTGCAGGTGATGGAAGGCAATTTCAGGCTGATGTCGGGGACCTGCCCGTGGTGGGACGGGGTGAAGAAGAGTTAAGTCTCGCCGCCGTCCCTGCGAAAGCAGGGACCCATAACCACCGGATGCAGTCATTTAGCGAGATCACTGCCCGAGTGCCTGTTACGACAGCCGTAGCGTATGGGTCCCTGCTTTCGCAGGGACGACATCTAGCTTGAGGATGCCTCTACCCCAGATGCTTCTTGAAGAAGTCCGTGGCGCGGCCCCAGGCGAGTTCGGCGGCCTCGCGGTCGTGCACCGACTGGCGCTGCTCGTTGACGAAGGCGTGCTCGGCGTCGTAGCGGAACAGCTCGAGCGACTTGCCGGCGGCCTTCATCGCCTTCTCGAAATTGCTGACAAGCTCGGGCGTGCACCAATCGTCCTTGTTGGCGAAGTGCGCCTGCAGCGGAATCCTGACGTCGGCGGGCTTGGCGGCCTGCTCCGGCGGGATGCCGTAGAACACGACGCCCGCGGTCAATTCCGGCACATGCACCGAGCCGATGATGGTCACCGCGCCGCCGAGGCAGAAGCCGGTCAGGCCGACCTTGGCGCCGTTCTTGGCGAGATACTGCGCAGCGCCCCGCACCGTCTGCGTGGTGGCGTCCATGAAGTCGAGCGAGTTCATCTCTTTGCCCGCGGCATCGGTGTCGTGATACGGCACCACCTTGCCCTTGTAGAGATCTGGCGCCAGCGCATCGAAGCCGGCCACCGCGAAGCGGTCGCACAGGCCCTTGATCTGGTCCGACAGGCCCCACCATTCCTGGATCACGACGACGCCGGGTGCGTTGCCGCGCGCCGCATTGGCGAGATAGCCCGACGCTTCCTTGCCGTCCGGACGCTTGAAGCTGATGCTGGTACCCATGAGTTCCTCCGCAATGTTTGCCGGCTGATTGGCCGGCATCTTGTCCGCACTCGGCGGCCGACGCAATTGACGACACTGTCATTCCGGGTTCGATGCTACCGCGTCACCCCGGAATGACGGAGAGATTGCAAACAAAAAAGCCCCCGAAGGGGCTTTTTCAAACTCGCTATACCGTACCCGAGATCAGTGGGCGTTGGCCCAGACCTTGCGCTTGGTGAAGTACATCAGGAAGGCGAAGACGACCAGGAAGAAGAACACCTGCATGCCGATCCGCTTGCGCTCCTCCATGTGCGGCTCGGCGGCCCACATCAGGAACGTGGTGACGTCATGCGCGTACTGCTTGACCGTCGCCGGCGAACCGTCGTCGAAGGTCACCTGTCCGTCGGACAGCGGCTTCGGCATCTTGATGGCGTGGCCGGGGAAGTACTTGTTGTAGTAGGATCCCTCCGGGATCGTGACGCCTGCCGGAGCCTTGTCCTCGAAGCCCTGCAGGATGGCGTCGACGTAATCAGGTCCCTGCTCCTGGTACTGGGTGAAGAAGTCGATCGCGAACTGCGGGAAGCCGCGCTTGTAGGACCGCGCCTTGGTGATCAGCGAGAGGTCGGGCGGCGCCGCGCCGCCATTGGCCGCGCGCGCGGCCTGCTCGTTCGGGAACGGCGACGGGAAGTAATCCGCCGGACGGCCCGGACGCTCGAACATCTCGCCCTGGTCGTTCGGACCGTCCTTGATCTTGTACTCGGACGCGAACGCCGCCGCCTGCGCCGGCGAATAGCCGGGGCCGCCGGGATCGGCGAGGTTGCGGAACGCGACATAGGACAGGCCGTGACAGGCGGCACAGACTTCCTTGTAGACCTTCAAGCCGCGCTGCAGCGAGCCACGGTCATAGGTGCCGAAAGGACCGGAGAACGACCACTTCTGGGCCGGCGGCGCGTTGCCACCCTCCTCGGCCTTGGCGTTCTGGGAGCCGCCGACGAGTAGGCTGCCGGCCACCACCATCGCGAGCATCACAGAGGCCGCGGTCGCGGCCCTGCCCTTGCTCTTCGCCAGCACGTCGTCGGCGATCGAGTTCGGCACCGGACGCGGGGTCTCGATGCGGGCGAGCAGCGGCAGCACGATCAGGAAGTAGGCGAAGTAGCAGACCGTCAGGATGCGGCCGGCGATTACATAGATGCCTTCCGGCGGCTGCGAGCCGAGGTAGCCGAGCAGGATGCAGACCACCACGAAGATCCAGAAGAACTGCTTGGCCAGCGGACGATACTTCGACGAACGGGTCCGTGCGCTGTCGAGCCAGGGCAGGAAGCACAGGATGATGATCGCCGAGAACATCGCCACGACACCGGCGAGCTTGTTCGGGATCGAACGCAGGATCGCGTAGAACGGCAGGTAGTACCATTCAGGCACGATGTGCGCCGGCGTCACGCCCGGGTTCGCCGGGATGTAGTTGTCGGCGTCGCCGAGATAGTTCGGCATGTAGAAGATGAACCAGGCGAAGAAGATCAGGAAGCAGGACACGCCGAACATGTCCTTGATCGTCGCATACGGCGTGAACGCAACGGTGTCCTTCTCGGTCTTGGCCTCGACGCCGGCCGGGTTGTTCTGACCCGCGACGTGCAGCGCCCAGACGTGCAGCACGACCACGCCGGCGATCACGAACGGCAGCAGATAGTGCAGCGAGAAGAAGCGGTTCAGCGTCGGGTTGCCGACCGAATAGCCGCCCCACAGCAGGGTCACGATGCTCTCGCCGAAATAGGGCACGGCCGAGAACAGATTGGTGATGACGGTGGCGCCCCAGAAGCTCATCTGGCCCCACGGCAGCACGTAGCCCATGAAGCCCGTCGCCATCATCAGGAGGTAGATGATGACGCCGAGGATCCACAGCACCTCACGCGGCTCCTTGTACGACCCGTAATAGAGGCCGCGGAACATATGGATGTAGACGGCGAAGAAGAACATCGACGCGCCGCACGCATGCATGTTGCGCAGCAGCCAGCCGTAATTGACGTCGCGGACGATCAGCTCGACCGACTTGAAGGCGAGGTCGGCGTGCGGCGTGTAGTGCATCGCCAGGATCACGCCGGTCAGGATCTGCAGCGCCAGCATCATCGAAAGGATGGCGCCGAAGGTCCACCAGTAATTCAGGTTGCGCGGCGTCGGATAGGCCACGAACGAGGAGTGGATCAGGCCGAAGATCGGAAGGCGCCGTTCGATCCACTTCAAGGCGGGGTTGCTCGGTTGGAAATCAGATGGTCCGCTCATTGATGCGATCCTGAAGAAGAAAAACGACGCGATGGGTCCAAGTGGAAGCCGAAATCCCGGAGGGGCCGGGACTTAGCCGATCTGGATTTTGGTGTCGGAAAGGAAGGCGTAGGGCGGCACCGCCAGGTTGGCGGGCGCCGGCCCCTGGCGGATACGACCGGAGGAGTCGTACTGCGAGCCATGGCAGGGGCAGAAGAAGCCGTCGTAATTGCCTTCATGGGCGATCGGGATGCAGCCGAGATGGGTGCAGATGCCAATCACAACCAGCCACTGGTCGTGGCCGGCCTTGACGCGGGCCGAGTCGGGCTGCGGATCGGGCAGGCTCGAGAGCGCCACGCTCTGGGCCTCCTGGATCTGCTTCTTGGTGCGATGGCTGATGTAGATCGGCTTGCCGCGCCAGAAGACCTTGACGTCCTGGCCCTCGGCGATCGGCGTCAGATCGACCTCGATCGGCGCGCCGGCCGCGATCGTCGCGGCATCCGGGTTCATCTGGGCAACCAGCGGCCAGACGGTGGCGGCTGCGCCGACCGCGGCGGCAGCTCCGGTTGCAACAAAGAGAAAATCACGGCGTGTCGGATGGTCCGCCGAAGACGCTGTCGTCACGATTCCTAGCCCTTTCTTTTCTGCAGCCGGTGGAACCGCCCTGGAGACGCAGGACGCGCCCCAAGAAAGGCTGCCGGCGCCCGCGGCCCCCGCGGCGGCAGAAAACCGCTATTCCCCACCCCAAATGGCGGAACAGCAGTCCAGAATCGTTCTATTGGCACCCTTGCCGGACGAGCGCAAGCCCGCTATCGGCTCGCACACGTGCAATGCACGAAATCCGCGCCGAGCGATGTTTTATTGAGACAATTTCATCCGGATTTCACAGGCCGCCCGCACCATGCAGATCGCGCTGTTCCAGCCCGACATCCCCCAGAATACAGGGACGATTCTGCGCCTCTGCGCCTGCCTGGACGTGGCGGCCCATATCATCGAACCGGCGGGATTCGACACCTCGGATCGGAATTTCCGCCGGGCGGGTATGGACTATCTCGACCATGTGCGGTTGAAGCGTCACGACTCATGGTCGAAATTCGAGGAATGGCGGGCCGAGGCCGGATGCCGGCTGGTGCTGTTCACGACCAAGGCGGCGAAATCCTACCTTGATTTCGCGTATACGGCCTCCGATGTCCTGCTGTTCGGGCGCGAGACGGCAGGGGTGACCGACGCGGTGGTGGCCGCAGCGGATGCGCGGCTGGTAATTCCGATCCGGCCGACCATGCGTTCGCTCAATGTGGCCGTCACGGCGGCCATGGCCGTCGGCGAGGCGCTGCGGCAGACCGGTTCAGGAATTGCCGGTTCGGCAACTTAAGGGATTTTTGGTGAGCTACGCGGTCAAGGAGATATTTCTCACCCTGCAGGGCGAAGGCGCCCATGCGGGCCGGGCCTCCGTGTTCTGCCGCTTCGCCGGCTGCAACCTCTGGAGCGGCCGCGAGCAGGACCGCGCCGGCGCCGTCTGCAAATTCTGCGACACCGATTTCGTCGGCACCGACGGCACGCTGGGCGGCCGTTATGCGACCGCGGAAGAGCTTGCCGGCACCATTGCCGCGCAATGGACCGGAGGCGAGGCCGCCCGCTACGTCGTCCTGACCGGCGGCGAGCCGCTGCTGCAGGTCGACGCGGCCCTGATCGAGGCCCTGCACGATCACGGCTTTGCGATCGCGATCGAGACCAACGGCACCATCGCCCCGCCCGACGGGCTCGACTGGATCTGCGTCAGTCCCAAGGCTGCATCCGAACTCGTGGTGCGCAAGGGGCACGAGCTCAAACTGGTCTATCCGCAAATGGAGAACACTCCGGAGGATTTCGCGGGCCTCGCCTTCGAGCGCTTCTCGCTGCAGCCGATGGACGGCCCCGATGTGATCGAGAATACCGAGCGGGCAATCGCCTATTGCCTGAAGCACCCGCAATGGCGCCTTAGCGTGCAGACGCACAAGACACTCGGGATTAGATGAACTAACAGAATCGGATTGTTGAACGAGATGTGGGAATTGACGAAAGCGTTTCGGTTCGAGGCTGCGCATGCGCTGTCCGGAACGACATTTGGCACCGCCAGCGAGGAGATTCACGGCCACTCCTTCCGCGCCGAAGTCACGGTGCGCGGCACGCCCGACCCGAAAACCGGCATGGTGATCGATCTCGGCCTGCTCGAACGCGCGATGGCCGAGGTGCAGAAGACGCTCGACCATAAGTTCCTGAACAAGATCGAGGCGATCGGCGTGCCGACGCTGGAGAATCTGTCGCGCTTCATCTGGGAGCGGCTGCAACACGCAGGCAAGCTGAGCCGCGTCAGCGTCCATCGCGACAGCTGCAACGAGAGCTGCACATACTTCGGCCCGCAAGGTTAGTCATGCTGCCAACAGACCCCGCCATCATCGAGGACCGCAAGGCGCGTGCGCGCGGCTGGTTCGAGGCGCTGCGCAACGACATCTGCGCGGTCTTCGAGAAGCTCGAGGACGACGCCCCATCCAGGCTTTATCCCGGCGCCGCCGGCCGGTTCGCGCGCACCCCCTGGGACCGCACCGACCACACCGGCAAGCCGGGCGGCGGCGGCGTGATGTCGATCATGAAGGGCCGGCTGTTCGAAAAGGTCGGCGTGCACTGCTCGACCGTGCACGGCGAGTTCGCCCCCGAATTCCGCGCGCAGATTCCAGGTGCCGCCGACGATCCACGATTTTGGGCGTCGGGCATTTCGCTGATCGCGCATTTGCGCAATCCGAACGTGCCTGCCGTGCACATGAACACCCGCTTCGTCGTCACCACCAAGGCCTGGTTCGGCGGCGGCGCCGACCTGACGCCGGTGCTGAACCGCAGGCGCACCCAGGAGGACCCCGACACGGTCGCCTTCCACGCCGCGATGAAGGAGGCGTGCAACGGGCCGAACGGCGTCGCCGACTACGACAAGTACAAGAAATGGTGCGATGACTATTTCTACCTGCCGCACCGCAAGGAAGCGCGCGGCATCGGCGGCATCTTCTATGACTGGCACGACAGCGGCGACTGGGAGGCCGATCTCGCCTTCACCCAGGACGTCGGGCGCAGCTTCCTGAAAATCTATCCCGACCTGGTGCGGCGCAATTTCGAGGCCGCCTGGAGCGCGGAGGATCGCGACGAGCAGCTGGTCCGCCGCGGTCGCTATGTCGAGTTCAACCTGCTCTATGATCGCGGCACCATCTTCGGCCTGAAGACCGGCGGCAATGTGGATTCGATCCTGTCGTCGCTGCCGCCGGAGGTGAAATGGCCGTGATGAACCTGCCGCGCGCGATGCTGATCGACATGGACGACACCATCCTGTCGGCCTATGGACGCCCCGAGATCGCCTGGAACACGATCACCACGGAGTTCGCCGCGGAGCTGGCTCCCCTGCCCCCGGATCAGGTCGCGACGGCGCTGTTGGCCTATGCGCGGCAATTCTGGTCAACCGCCGAGCCGATCTGGCGGATCAAGCTCGGCGAGGCGCGACGGCTCACCGTGAAGGGCGGCTTCGCGGCGCTTGCGGCGGCCGGTCACCGCGCGCTGCCGGACGATCTCGCGGACCGCATCGCCGATCGCTTCACCGCCTATCGCGAGGAGGAGATGTTCGTCTTCCCCGGCGCGCATGAAGCGATCGATGCCTTGAAGGCGCTCGGCATCAAGCTCGCGCTGGTCACCAACGGCGCCGCCGACATGCAGCGCGCCAAGGTCGAGCGCTTCGCGCTCGGCCATCGCTTCGATCACATCCAGATCGAGGGCGAGCACGGCTTCGGCAAGCCGGAGGAGCGCGCCTACCTGCACGCGATGGAAGCACTCGGCGTCACCGCATCCGACACCTGGATGATCGGCGACAATCTCGAGTGGGAAGTCGTGGCGCCGCAGCGGCTTGGCATCTATGCGATCTGGATGGACGTGCACGGTGTCGGGCTGCCGCCGGGATCGACCATCAAGCCCGACCGCATCATCCGCTCGCTGAGCGAACTGGTTCCTGCCGCGCGCAAATAGCGCATCGCGGCCGTTTTCCACGTCAATTCCATTCAAGCTGCCGCCGGCCGTGATTTGACTGTCATCACCGGTCGCTAGCCTGCCGTCCGCGTCATCCAGCGCGGAGGGAAAATCATGGAACTGAAACCAGGCGATGTTGTCATGCTGAAGTCCGGCGGCCATCCGATCACGGTCGTCGAAATCGACGAGGACAAGGTCGCGTGTCTGTGGATGGGCACGGACGGCGACCTGTTTCGCGAAACCTTGCCGCTCGTCGCACTCGAATCGACCGAGCTCGATCCGGAGGACGATGAAGAGGAAGACGACGAAGACGAGGACGACGAGGAAGAAGACGACGAGGACGAAGACGACGACGGCGACCGCAAGAAGAAGCGCAAGGCGGCGTGAGATCCGTTGGCGCGATGCTGACTGGCAGGCGCCGGCAGCATCGCCTCCGCCTCCCGTCAGAGCGCGCGCAGCGCGCTTGCAATCATCACCACGCCGCCGGTGACCACGGCGGCATCGAGGATCGCGGTGTGGATATGCACCGGCATCCGCTCGACAAAGGCCTTGGCCAGGAACGCGCCGGGTATGGCGACCAGGCCGATCAGCAGCGCAAGCGCCAGCACCTGCGCGGTGATGACGCCGGTCAAGCCGAACACCGAAATCTTGACCGCGGCACTTGTCAGTGAAATCACCGCATCGGTCGCGACCACCGCGGCGCCTTCGAGCCCAGCCGCCATCAGCAGCGACAGCAGGATGACGCCCGAGCCCGCGGTGCCGCCGACCACGACGCCATAACCGATGGCACCGGCCGCAAGGCCCCGCTCACCGATCCTGACGCTGTGCTTGCGCAACAGCCGCCTGAGCGGCACACTCAGGATCAGCATGCTCCCGATCACGAGCGAGGCGCCGGCACTGGTCAGCCTTGTATAGCCGTATGCGCCGAGCGCCGTGGAGCATAGCGCCGCCGCGATCACGATGATTGCCTTGCGGCGGTCGGCAAACCTGACAAAGGCAATGAAGCGGCTGGAATTGGTGAAGATCGATGAGATCGCGATGATCGGCACGACCGGCTCGGCGCCAACCATCGGCACCAGCACCAGCGGCATCAAGGCGCCGGTGCCATAGCCGGCAAGACCACCGATCACGGAAGCAAACAGCGCGACGGCTGCGACAAGCAGAATTTGAAAGAGCGAGATATCTGCGAGGCCGGAGAGGAAATTCAAAGCCGATGATCGCGGGTGAAGCGGGAAACGGTCTGGTCGGCGATGCCAGACAACACCTGCGGATCCAGCGGGAAATCCGCGGCTAGCCAAGCATCCTCGGCCAAGGTCAGTACATGCCCCAGTGCCGGTCCCTCGGCAATGCCGCGCGCGACGAAATCCGACGCCCTCAAGGGAAAGTGAGGCGCGCGCCAGCGCTCTGGCAGCGTGGCGAGCGCGCGCCATTGATCGACATCCTGGCCCGCGCCGGTGCGCGCCCAGGCGAGCAGCAGCCGGTCGCGATAGGGCTCCTCGTCGAGCCGGTAGAGCCTGCGCTTGGCATGGGCCTCGTCCATGCCGGGCAGACGCCACCAGCGATGGCCCATCGAATCGAGCGCCTTGGCCTCGGCGTTGGAGAGCCGCAGCCGGCCGGCGATGCGACGCGCGTCCTCGGTCACGGCGACCGTCAGCGCGGCCAGCCTTCGCATCGCGCTCGGCGCGAGCTTCATCAGTTGCTCGATCTCGATCATCGCCGCGAACGGGCCGGTATAGGCGACGCCGCCGAACAGCGGCTGCAGCAAGCCGCCGTCACTCATCGCGACCACTGCACTCGCGGCGCCGTTCGCGACCACGAGCTTGAGCATCTCCATGCGAATCCGCTCGGCCGAGAGGCCGGCCAATCCGGCGCGCCCGCTGACGCAGGCGAGATAGCCGGCGCGATCGACCTCGTCCGCGCCATAGGCGGCATGGAAACGGAAGAAGCGCAGGATGCGCAGATAGTCCTCGGCAATCCGCTGCGCGGGATCGCCGATGAAGCGCACGCGCCTCGCCTCGATGTCGGCGAGGCCGCCGACGTGATCGTGCACGACGCCGGAGGCGTCGACCGACAGGCCGTTGATGGTGAAGTCGCGCCGCTCGGCGTCGCGCACCCAGTCGCGCCCGAACGCCACCCTGGCCTTGCGGCCGTAGGTCTCGGTATCCTCGCGCAGCGTCGTCACCTCGAAGGGGTGGCTGTCGACGACCAGGGTCACCGTGCCGTGCTCGATGCCGGTCGGCACGCTCTTGATGCCCGCCCGCTTGGCGCGGCGGATCACCTCCTCCGGCAGCGCCGTGGTGGCGATGTCGATGTCGGCGAGCGGAATCTGCATCAAGGCGTTGCGCACGGCCCCGCCGATCACCCGCGCTTCCTCGCCGTCGGCATTGAGCAGGCCGAGCACGTGCGCCGCGGGCCCGGAAGCGAGCCATGGCGCGTCGGACAACAGGCGCACCTCGCTCATTTCTCAACTCCCGGCACCAGCTTGCCGTTCTCGATATGGGCGGGAACGTAGGTCGAGTTCGGCGGCGCGCCGGTCAATTCGGCCAGCAGCACGAAGCTCACGATGACCATCACCAGCGCCACCAGCGTCAGCTTCGCCAGCATGTCGAGCGGCCATGACGCCGGCAGCGTCACGCCGGACCGCGTCGCGATGAGGAAGATGGCATAGACCGCGAACGGGACCAGAAAGATTCCGATCTCGGTCAATACCGTGCGGATCATGACAGATAGATCCGCTCATACAACACGCGCAGGATGCCCGCGGTCGCGCCCCAGATGTAGCGCTCGGCGAACGGCATCGCGTAATAGGACCGGTCCATGCCGCGGAATTCCTTGGTGTGGATCTGATGATTCTCGGGATTCATCAGGAAGGCGAGCGGCACCTCGAACGCATCGACCACCTCCGCCTCGTTGATCGCAAGCGTGAATCCCGGCTTCACCTTGGCGACTGTCGGCAGGATACGGAAGCCGAACGCGGTACCATAAAGGTCGAGATAGCCGACCGGGTCGATGAATTCCCGCTTCAGCCCGACTTCCTCGCAGGCCTCGCGCAGCGCGGCATCGAGCGGCGAGGCGTCGGTGGCGTCGATCTTGCCGCCGGGAAACGAAATCTGGCCGGCATGGCTCGACAGATTGGGCGAGCGCTGCGTCAACAGCACGGTCGGCTCGAGGTGATCGACCACCGGGATCAGCACCGCGGCCGGCCGCACCGGCTGCTCCTGCGCCACGATCTCGAGCATGCGGTCGTTGCCGGAGTCTCCGGTGCGCGGAATGATATGCGGATCGACCAGGCCCGGCGGCACATCGAAAGTGAGCCGCGTGCGGGCCCGCGCGAAGAATTCCGTCGAGCTGATCGTCGCCGGCTCCACCTTCAGCAACGGCTCGTTCAAAGTGCGTCCCTCACCTGACTGGCATCGGCCATCGCGAAGAACTCGCCGCCGGACTCGATGCCGAACATCTCTTGACCATCGACCATCCGCTGCTCGCCCATGTCAACCAGATCGTAATAGAGCGCGCGGGTGACCTTGGCCCACAAATCGGCGCGGACATGCAGATAGGGCGTCAATCCGCCGTCCTCGGCAGCCTCGAATCTGAGGCCGTGGCCTTTCTCGCAATCGACCCAATCGTCGACATTGGTGCGGAACCTGAGCAGGCGGCCGCGCGCGTCTTCCCCGGTCTGCATTTCCACGGCAAGGAACGGCGCGTCGTCGACGCGGATGCCGACCTTCTCCACCGGTGTCACGAGAAAGTGCTTGCCGTCCTCACGCTTCAGGATCGTGGAGAACAGCCGCACCAGCGCGGGGCGGCCGATCGGCGTTCCCATGTAGAACCAGGTGCCGTCAGGCGCGATTCGCATGTCGAGATCGCCGCAGAATGGCGGATTCCACAGGTGAACCGGCGGCAGGCCCTTGCGTCCGGCCGCACCGGATGTCGCAGCTTGATTGGCGGCCGTGGTGAGCCCTTCGAGACCCTTGCTCCCGAGGCCCGTAGTTTCCCTGCCGGAATCGCTCTGCCCTTGCTTCGCCATTGTTTGCCTTAAGGTTTCCTACCTTCAATCTGGCACGTTTGGTGCACATATCCTGAGATGTGGTCGGGATGTCATTCTCGCCACATCGTGATGCCGTTCATACCCTGAAACACCGATAAGGTGGGGATAGTTTAATTCAACGAATACATGGCCTTCGCTGAGGTTTAGCATGAGGGCCAAGATGACGACAGATGACGACGACAGATGACGGCGCGCCAATGTGCGCGCATCGTCAAGAAGGAGCGGATCGAATGGCTGGTGCAGACAGCGTCGAGAAACTGGAGGATGTGATCGTCCGTTCGGCCGAGCAGGTCGCGGGGCAGATCAAGGCCGCCAAGGAAGCGGTCTCCACCGTCATCTTCGGCCAGGAGCAGGTGATCGAAAACACTCTGGTGACGATCCTGTCCGGCGGCCACGCGCTGTTGATCGGCGTGCCCGGCCTCGCCAAGACCAAGCTGGTCGAAACGCTCGGCGTCACGCTCGGCCTCGATGCCAAGCGCATTCAGTTCACGCCGGACCTGATGCCGTCGGATATTCTCGGCGCCGAAGTGCTCGACGAGAGCTCGGCCGGCAAGCGTTCGTTTCGCTTCATCGCAGGTCCCGTGTTCGCGCAGCTGCTGATGGCCGACGAGATCAACCGCGCCAGCCCGCGCACCCAGTCGGCGCTGCTGCAAGCCATGCAGGAGCAGCACATCACCATTGCCGGCGCGCGGCATGATTTGCCAAAGCCGTTCCACGTGCTCGCGACCCAGAACCCGCTCGAGCAGGAAGGCACCTACCCGCTGCCCGAAGCGCAGCTCGACCGCTTCCTGATGGAAATCGACGTCGACTATCCCGATCGCGACGCCGAGCGGCGCATCCTGTTCGAAACCACCGGCGCCGAAGAAGCGCGTGCCACGCCGTCGATGGACGCGGAAACGCTGCTCACCGCACAACGCCTGGTGCGGCGCCTGCCGGTCGGCGATTCCGTGGTCGAGGCGATCCTGACGCTGGTCCGCGCCGCGCGCCCCGGCACCGAGGGCGGCGAGGCCGGCAAGCTGATCGCATGGGGACCGGGTCCCCGCGCCAGCCAGGCCTTGATGCTCGCGGTGCGCGCCCGTGCATTGCTCGATGGAAGACTCGCGCCGTCGATCGACGATGTGCTCGATCTCGCCGAGCCCGTGCTCAAGCACCGCATGGCGCTGACCTTCTCGGCACGCGCCGAGGGCCGCACCATTCCCGACGTGATCAAGCAACTGAAGACCCGGATCGGTTGATGGCCGCAGACAACAGGCACCAGAACGAGGAGATCCTTGCGGTTCGACGTGCCGATGGCGAAAGCCGAACGCTCGCCGCGTCGCTGCCACGTCTGGTGCTTGAGGCCCGCCGTGTCGCCGCCAACGTCATCCATGGCCTGCACGGCCGCCGCCGCGCCGGCTCGGGCGAAAATTTTTGGCAATACCGCCGCTTCGTCTCCGGCGAGCCGTCGCAGCGCGTCGACTGGCGCCGCTCGGCACGCGACGACCATCTCTATGTCCGCGAGCAGGAGTGGGAAGCCGCGCACACGGTGTGGATCTGGCCCGACCGCTCGCCGTCGATGGCCTTTGCCTCGCGCGAGGCGCGCGACAGCAAACTGGAGCGCGGACTGATCGTAGCCTTCGCGCTCGCCGAGTTGCTCGTTGCGGGCGGAGAACGCGTCGGCATTCCCGGCCTGATGAACCCGACCGCAAGCCTCAACGTGATCGACAAGATGGCGGAAGCGATGTTGCACGACGAGAAGACGCGCGCGAGCCTGCCGCCGTCCTTCGTGCCGTCGTCGCTGGCCGAAGTCGTCGTGTTGTCGGATTTCTGGTCGCCGATAGCAGAAATCACGACGATGCTGGCCGGGCTTTCCTCCTCCGGCGCGCACGGCGCCATGATCCAGGTCGTCGATCCGGCCGAAGAGACCTTCCCTTATTCCGGCCGTGTCGAATTCGTCGAGCCGGAGGCCGGCAGCGTCATCACCGCAGGCCGCGCGGAAAGCTGGGCGAACGACTATGTCGCGCGCGTCGCGCTGCATCGCGACCAGATCCGCAATGAGACCAACCGGCTCGACTGGCTGTTCTCGACCCACACCACCAGCCGCTCCGCGGCCGAGCTGCTGTTGTTCCTGCATGCCGGCATGATGGTGAGCAAGGGCGGCGGCCGCTCAACAGTCAAGGCGGGACGCAGCGCATGATCGCAGGCCTCCCCCTCTCCTTTGCCGAACCGCTGCTGCTGCTGGGGCTGGTCAGCCTGCCGGTGCTGTGGTGGCTCTTGCGCGTGATGCCGCCGCGGCCGCGCCGGATCGAATTCCCGCCGACGCGGCTATTGTTCGACATCGCGCCCAAGGAGGAGACGCCGTCGCGCACGCCGTGGTGGCTGACGTTGCTGCGGCTCGCCGCCGCCGCGCTCGTCATCTTCGCCGCCGCCGGCCCGATCTGGAATCCGCAGACCGGCGTCGCCGCCGGTAAATTGCCGCTGGTGATCCTGCTCGACGACGGCTGGAGCGCGGCCTCGAGTTGGGATGCGCGGATCAGGGCCGCGGACGAACTGGTCGCCAACGCCGACAGCGACCGTCGCGGTGTCGCGCTGGTGCCGCTGTCCGAGCCCGCGCGCGACATCACGCTGATGCCGGCCGGCGCCGCGCGCGTCGCGCTGCGCCAGCTCGCGCCAAAGCCCTACTCGGTCGATCGGGTTGAAACCCTCAGCGCGCTGGAACGTTTCCTCAAATCGACCGGCGACTGCGACATCGCCTGGCTGTCCGACGGCGTCGACACCGGCCGCGGCAGCGAGTTCACCGAGGGGCTCGGCAAGGTGATCGAGAGCCGCAATCTGACGATCTATGCGGGCGGAGCGCAGTCGGCGCAGGCGCTGGTCGCGGCCGAGAACGCCGCCGCCAAGATGACGGTGAAGGTGCTGCGCACCGAGAGCGGCATCGCGGCGGGAACGGTGCGTGCGGTCGACGCCAAGGGCTCGCCGATCGGCGAGGCCCGCTACACATTCGGACCGCAGGATCGCGAGACCGACGCCGCCTTCGATCTTCCGGTCGAGTTGCGCAATGACATCGCACGACTCGAAATCTCCGGCGAGCATTCGGCCGGCGCCGTGCAGCTGCTCGACCGGCGCTGGCGCCGCCGCGCCATCGGCGTGGTCTCGGGTGCGAGCAACGACACCGCGCAGCCGCTCTTGGCGTCGACCTTCTATCTCTCCCGCGCGCTGTCGCCATTCGCCGATGTCAGGCTCGGCGATCGCGGCGCGCCGCAGCAGGTGATCGGGCAATTCCTCGACCAGCGGCTGCCGATGATCGTGATGGCCGACGTCGGCACGCTCTCGCCGGAGATCCGCGACCGCCTCAATGCCTGGATCGAGCAAGGCGGCGTGCTGGTGCGCTTCGCAGGTCCCCGCCTCGCCCAGGCCGATGACGACCTCGTTCCCGTCAAGCTGCGCCGCGGCGGACGCACGCTCGGCGGCAGCCTGACCTGGGAGAAGCCGCAGCACATGGCCTCGTTCGCCGCCGATGGCCCGTTCTCGGGCCTCACCGTGCCGAAGGATATTACCGTCAACCGCCAGGTGCTGGCCGAGCCCGACGCCGTGCTCTCGACCAAGAGCTGGGCCTCGCTGGAGGACGGCACGCCGCTGGTCACCGGCGAGCGTCGCGGCAAGGGCGTGGTCAGCCTGTTCCATGTCGGCGCCGACATGCGATGGTCGGATCTGCCGATGTCCGGCACCTTCGTCGAGATGCTGCGCCGGCTGATCGACATGTCCGGCTATACCTCGAAGCCCGGCCCCGGCGTCGCCAGCGATCCTAACGCCGAGACCGTTGCGCCGCTGCGCACGCTCGACGGCTTCGGCGTCTTCGGCCCACCGCCCTCGAGCGCCAAGCCGATGTCGGCAGACTATCGCGATCGCGGCACGGCCGACCATCCGCCCGGCTTCTACGGCACGGCCGAGAGCCCGATCGCGGTCAACACGCTCGCCTCCGCCGATCGCATCGCGCCGCTCGACACCTCGGCCCTGCGCGCGACGCGTGCGAGCTACACCAACGCCGAGCCGCGCGACCTGCGCGGCATCATGCTGTCGACGGCGCTGGCGCTGTTCCTGCTCGATGCGATCGTGGTCGCCATGCTCGGCGGCGGCCTCGCCGCGCTGATCCGGCGGCGCGCGGCACCGGCCGTGCTCGCCTTCGCCTTGATACTCGTGACGTTCGCGCCGTCGTCGACACGGGCGGAGAGCAGCGACGACTTCGCCATCAAGGCGGTGTCGCAGACGCGGCTTGCCTATGTCGTCACCGGCAACGCCGACGTCGATTCCATCGTCAAGGCGGGGATGTCCGGACTGACGCTATTCCTCGGACAGCGCACCGCGCTGGAGGCCGGCGATCCGGTCGGCATCGATCCCGCGCGCGACGAGCTGGCGTTCTTCCCCTTGATCTACTGGCCGATCGTGCCGGGCGCGCCGAAGCCGCCGCAGGACGCCATCAACAAGATCGACGCCTACATGAAGCAGGGCGGCACCGTCATCTTCGATACCCGTGACGCCGTCGAAGCGCCGCCGGGTGACAACGGCTCATCGCAAACGCCCGGCATGCAGACGCTGCGCGAACTGCTGTCGACCCTCGACGTGCCCGAGCTCGAGCCGGTGCCGCGCGAGCACGTGTTGACCAAGACGTTCTATCTGCTGCGCGACTTCCCCGGCCGCTTCAACTCCGGCCAGACCTGGGTCGAGGCATTGCCGCGCGAGGACGACGACGAGACTGCACAGCGCCCGGCACGCGGCGGCGACGGCGTCTCGCCGATCATCATCACGTCGAACGACCTCGCCGGTGCCTGGGCGATCCGCCCCGACGGTCAGCCGATGCTGCCGCTGACGCCGGGCGAGCCGCGCCAGCGCGAATTCGCCTTCCGCGCCGGCGTCAACATCGTGATGTACACGCTGACCGGCAACTACAAGGCCGACCAGGTGCACGCGCCTGCTTTGATCGAGCGGCTGGGACAGTAGAGATGCGAGTGATTCAGCTGCCAACACCGTCATTCCGGGATGGTCCGAAGGACCAGACCCGGAATCTCGAGATTCCGGGTTCGATGCTTTCGCATCGCCCCGGAATGACGGAGTGACGTCATGAACTACGGCATCGCATTCACACCGCTGGTTCCTTCGCTCGTGCTGTGGCTCGCGCTCGGCGCGATCGTCGTCATCGCCGTGCTGCTCCTGGTGTCGCGCGCACGGGGCGCTGCGGTGCGAGTCGCGGCGCTGGCGCTGATCCTGCTGGCACTGGCCAATCCCTCCTTCACCCGCGAGGACCGCGAGCCGCTGTCCTCGGTCGCTGCCGTCGTGGTCGACAAGAGCCCGAGCCAGAACTTCGGCACGCGCAACCAGGAGACCGACAAGGCGCGGCAGGCGCTGGTCGACAGCCTGAAGCAGATCAAGGGCCTCGAGGTCCGCGTCGTCGAGGCCGGTCAGGCCGATGGCGAGACCGACGGTACAAAACTGTTCGGCGCGCTGACGTCGGCGCTGTCGGACGTTCCGGTCGAGCGCGTCGCCGGCGCCTTTATGATCACCGATGGCCGCGTGCACGATATTCCGGCCAACGCCCAGGCGCTCGGCTTCCAGGCGCCGGTCCACGCGCTGATCACCGGCCGCAAGGACGAGCGCGACCGCCGCATCGCGATCACAGCCGCGCCGCGCTTCGGCATCGTCGGCCAGACCCAGACCATCACCTTCCGGCTCGACGACCAGGGCGTCACCGGCGAGCGCGCCAAGGTCACGATCCGCCGCGACGGCGAAGTGATCAACGAGCGCACGCTGACCAGCGGCCAGACCTCGAGCGTCGACATCGACATCAAGCACGCCGGACCCAACATCGTCGAGATCGAGGCCTCGCCGCTCGAGAACGAGCTGACGCCGGTCAACAACCGCGCCGTGGTCGCGATCGACGGCGTCCGCGACAAGCTGCGCGTGCTGCTGGTTTCCGGCGAGCCGCATTCCGGCGAGCGCACCTGGCGCAACCTCTTGAAGTCCGACCCCAGCGTCGATCTCGTGCACTTCACCATCCTGCGTCCGCCGGAGAAGCAGGACGGCACGCCGATCAACGAGCTGTCGCTGATCGCATTTCCGACCCGCGAGCTGTTCCAGCAGAAGATCAACGAATTCCAGCTGATCATCTTCGACCGCTACGCCCGCCAGGGCGTGCTGCCGATCGCCTATTTCGACAACATCGCGCGCTACGTCCGCGCCGGCGGCGCGGTGCTGGTCTCCGCCGGCCCCGACTACGCCTCGACCACCAGCATCTGGCGCACGCCGCTGGACTCGGTGCTGCCGGCCGAACCGGTCGGTGTGACCGAGAAACCGTTCTACGCGCATCTGAGCGATGCCGGTAAGCGTCATCCGGTGACGCGCGGGCTGGAAGGCTCGAATGCCGAGCCGCCGCATTGGAGCCGGTTCTTCCGCACCGTCGATACCCGCAACGCGATCAATCCGCCGGTCATGACCGGCGCCGACGGCAAGCCGCTGCTGCTGCTGTCGCGCTTCGGCGAAGGCCGCGTCGCGCTGCTGCTCTCCGACCACATCTGGCTGTGGGCGCGCGGCTACGAGGGCGGCGGCCCGCATCTCGATTTGTTGCGGCGGGTGTCGCACTGGCTGATGAAGCAGCCCGACCTCGATGAAGAGGCGCTGCGCATGCAGGTGCAGGGCAAGGATCTCATGGTGGTGCGCCAGACCATGGCCGACACCGTCTCGCCGGTCACCGTGACCTCGCCGAGCGGCACCACGCGCGAACTGACGCTCACCGCCGGCGATACCGGCGAGTGGCGCGCGACGCTGCCCGCAAACGAGCTCGGCCTGTGGCAGGCCACCGACGGCACGCTGAAGGCGCTGATCAATGTCGGCCCGACCAACCCGAAGGAATTCTCGGAGGTCACCTCGACCACCGAGATGCTGAAGCCGCTGGCGCAGACGACCGGCGGCGATGCACGGCGCATCGTCGACGGTTCGAGCCTCGACATGCCGCGCGTCGTGCCGGTGCGCTCCTCCTCGATCTTCCGCGGCGACGGCTGGCTCGGCGTCAAGATGCGCGACGCCAGCGTCGTCAAGGGTGTCGGCGTGCTGCCGATGTTCGCCGGACTGGTCGGCCTGCTGCTGTTGCTCGGCGCATTCGCGGCAACATGGCTGCGCGAGGGACGCTGAGCCCGGCCGGGCTCACGTCTGCGTTGCATCAAGCACACACAGGCAACGCATCGACACGGTTTGTCTGAACGCTGGTTGACATCGCGTACGCCATCCGATGTTATAATGTAACATCGGGGCGCTGGGGTGTTGATGCGCTCCCGATTGGGTGGGCGTTATCGGCATGCAGTGGTTCCGGCGACACATCAAGACTGGCTCGCGGCTGGCGCTGTTCGCGCTCGCCGTCCAGTTCACGCTGTCGTTCGGGCATTTCCACCCGATCGCGGCCGCGCAAGCGGCGCCTGCGGTCCAGACCGGGCTGTCGCTGGTCGATCTCGCCTATATCGGGACCTCGGCGACGCCGGACCTCGCGGTCCAGGTGACCGGGACGCCACAGCCCGCCAATCACGACAACGACCGGCATCCGGCCGACAATTGCGCGATCTGCGCCGTCATCTCGCTTGCGAGCAGCATGCTGTTCACGGCGCCGCCGGTGCTGTTGCTGCCGGAAGCGATCGAGCTTCTGTTCCGCACCACCAATGCCGAATTCGCCCATCTGAAATCGGCGCCGGCGGCCTTCCACTCCCGCGCACCTCCCCTGTCCTGACATCGACTGATTGCTGCACGCCCTGAGCGGACGGCCGCGTCACATTTGCGGCCTGCGCCAGCGGGGCAAATCGGAATCGATCCGTTATTTCGACGGGCCTGGATCGGGACAATGACACTTCAGAAGAAACGAGCACTCCACATCGGGAGCGTGAGCTGGCTATTGCTGGGCGCGATGAGCCACAATGCGCTGGCCGACGACACGCCGACGCAACTCCCTGACATCACCGTGACGGCACCGAGCCCGATCCAACGGCACCGGACCGCGCCAACGCGCACGCCGAGCCATGTTGTCCGGGCCGCGCCGAGCCGCAACCGCGAACGCGCCGCGGCCGTGCAACCGGCGCCTGCGGCACCCGCGCCGGCACCGCAGCAGGGCGTGCTGCCTGTGGTTACCGATCAGTTCGCCACCGTCACCGTGATACCCAACGAGGAACTGCGGCGATCCGGCGCCGCCACGCTCGGCGATCTCCTGTTCTCCAAGCCCGGCATCACCGGTTCGAGCTTCGCGCCCGGCGCGTCGAGCCGGCCGATCATCCGCGGCCTCGACGTCAACCGCGTCGGCATCGTCGAAAACGGTCTTGGCGGCGGCGGCGTGTCGGATCTCGGCGAGGATCATTTCGTCCCGATCGATCCGCTCTCGACCAACCAGATCGAAGTGGTGCGCGGCCCGGCCGCGCTGCGCTACGGCTCTACCTCGATCGGCGGCGTCGTCAGCGCCACCAACAACCGGATTCCCGATGCGATGCCGACCTGCGCGGCGACGCCGTTTCAGTCCTACGGATTGCCGGTGAAGGCTCCGCTGGCCGACGCCGGCGCGCCGGGTTGCCTCAATGTCGAGACCCGCACCTCGGTCAGCTCGGTCAATCGCGGCGTCGAGGGCGGCATGCTGCTGGACGCCGGTGGCAACAATGTCGCCGTGCATGCCGATGTCTATGGCCGCACCACCAGCGACTACAGCATCCCCAGCTATCCTTATTTATTTGTGCCCGGCCAGCCATTCAACGGCCGTCAGCCGAACTCCGCGACGCAGTCGGACGGCGCGTCGGTCGGCGCCTCCTATTTCTTCCAGGGCGGCTATATCGGCGCGGCGATCACCCAGAACGACTCGCTCTACCATATCCCCGGCATCGACGGCGCCGATCATCAGACCCGGATCGACGCGCACCAGACCAAGATCGCCGTCAAGGGCGAGTACCGGCCCGACGCTGCAGCGATCGACGCCGTGCGGTTCTGGGTCGGCGCGACCGACTATCACCACAACGAGCTCGGCCTTGCCGATCCGACCGACCTGTTCAGCGACGGCGTGCGGCAGACCTTCACCAACAAGGAGCAGGAAGCCCGCGTCGAGGTGCAGATGATGCCGTTCAACGCGCGCTTCGCCACGGTGACGACCGCGTTCGGCGTGCAGGCCGGGCATCAGGAACTGACCGCGCCGAGCCCGGACGATCCGACCTCGCTGTTCAACGGCCTGTGGAGTCCGAACAACAACAACCGGGTCGCCGGTTACGTGTTCAACGAGTTCAAATTCACGGATTCGACCAAGGCGCAGATCGCCGGCCGCATCGAGCATGTCGACCTGCACGGATCGATGCCGAACTTCCCGGCGGACTATCTCCCCGACGGCGCACCGCAGAGCTCGATCGCGCGCAATCCATCCTACACGCCGGTCAGCGGCAGCATCGGGCTGCTGCAGAACCTGCCCGGCGATCTCGTCGGCAGCATCACGGCGCAATATGTCGAACGCGCGCCGAAGCCTGCGGAGTTGTTCTCGCGCGGCGCGCATGATGCGACCGCGACTTTCGACATCGGCAATCCGAACCTGACCATCGAGACCGCGAAATCGGTCGAGATCGGCCTGCGCAAGGCGACCGGACCGTTCCGCTTCGAGGCCACCGCCTACTACACCCGCTTCAGCAACTTCATCTATCGCCGCCTGACCGGGGTGATGTGCGGCGACGATTTCGACTCCTGCGGCAATGGCGATCCCAACAACGAGGCGCGGCAGGCGGTTTATTCGCAGCGTGACGCGATCTTCCGCGGCGCCGAATTCCAGAGCCAGTTCGACATCGGCCCGCTCAACGGCGGCATCTGGGGCATCGAGAACCAGTTCGACGTGGTGCGCGCCACCTTCACCGACGGCAGCAACGTGCCGCGGATTCCACCGGTGCGGCTCGGCGGCGGTTTCTATTGGCGCAACAGCAACTGGCTGACCCGCATCAATCTGGTGCACGCCTTCGCGCAGAACGACATCGCTGTCATCGGAGAGACTCCGACCGCGGGCTACAATCTCCTCAACGCGGAGATCACCTACAACACCAAGCTGAATTCGTCATGGATCGGCGCGCGCGAGATGACGCTTGGTCTGGTCGGCAACAATCTGCTCAACCAGAACATCCGCAACTCCGTCTCCTACACCAAGGACGAGGTGCTGATGCCGGGCCTCGGCGTGCGAGCGTTCGCCAACCTGAAGTTCTGAGCCAAGCGGGTCCCTCTGCCGTTCGCGGCAGAGGGATTTATCGCGTAGCCCGGATGGAGCGCAGCGCAATCCGGGAACAGCGCAATCCGGGAACACTGTGTCCGCGGTTGCCGATCCCGGATTTCGCTTCGCTTCATCCGGGCTACGAACATGTCCGATGGACGAGCGTGTGAGCCTTGCCGCCCGCGTCGACGATCAGTGGCCGACGACGACTTCGCTGATCTGGATCACCGGTTGCTGATCGGTGTAGTTCGGGATGTCGCCCATGATCTCCTGGGCGTGCTTGCCCATGCCGGCCGCGAAGGCCTCAACCGAGTCGCAGAAGATGTGGCACATTCCGACATAGGTTGCGGGTTGCCCTGGGGCGCCGCCGGCGAGCCCCTTGTCGACGGTGTAGTATTTGCATGCGTCGCCGAGGCGCGCCTTCACCAGCGGCATGTGCTTGTCGCGATAATAGTCGTGATCAAAGCGTGCGCCTGGATTGTTCGGATACATCACACTGACCTTGATCATGACGCGCACTCTCCCTGTTGATATGACATGCGCCGGTCTTGTCCCGGCGCTTGCCTCAACTGTGCTTTAGTTTCCGATAGCGCGCAACAGTTCCGGCGACGCTCGCGAGAACGTCAGATCGCCTTGCTCCAGTCAGGCTGGATCGGTCCGGACACGCCCTCGGCCGCGCCGTCGACCAGTTCCATGACAAGCAGGCGACTGTAATCGACCGGACCGGGCATGGTCATTTGCCCCTTCGGGACCGGCTTGAAGCCGACCCGCGCGTAGTATGGCTCGTCGCCGACCAGCACGATCAGCCGGTGGCCCTTGGCGCGGGCGTCGTTGATCGCACGCTCGAGCAGCGCACGGCCGACGCCGCGGCTGCGAAACGGCGGCTCGACCGTTAGCGGCCCAAGCATCAGCGCCGGCGTATCGCCGATCGTGATCGGCAGCTGGCGCACCGAGCCGACCAGCAGCGTGCCGATCCGCGCCGTGAAGGAGACATCGAGCAGATGATCGACATGCTCACGCAGCCGGTAGGCGCTGAGCACGAAGCGGCCGGGCCCGAAGGTGCGCTCGTGCAGGCGCTCGATCGCCTGGGCGTCTTTCGGGGTCTCGGGCAAGATGGTCAGGGACAATTCGGTCATTGTGGGGCGCGGGATAGCATCTGGCGCAGGCGCGGTCCATCACCGCCATGTCGCCGTCGGCGGCCTGCCTTCGAGCACCTCCGCGATCCGCAGCCGCGTGCCGGGGGTGGTCTCGTCAGGCAGATCAGCCGGATCGAAGAAGCCGCAGGCCACGATCTCGCGATTCGGCTCCGGCAGGCGGTCCTGCCGGTAGTTCCTGACGACGTAGACCGCGACATGATCGCGCGGCGAAACGTGGCTGTTGTGGAAGATGCCGTGCAGCACCGGCTCGCCCTTGAGCTCGATCCGCCCCTCCTCCTCCAATTCGCGCCGCAGCGACTCGATAAAGCTTTCGCCGACCTCGACCCCGCCGCCGGGCAGATACCAGCCATGGACGTAGCTATGCTTGACCAGGAACACCCTGTTGTCGGCATCGAGCACGACGGCGCGGACCCCGAGCGTCATGCTGCGGACCAGCCGCCAGTAGAAATGAAACACCCACCTGATCTGCGGCTCGTAGCGCTTGCGTAAATCGAGCAGGACCGTCACTGAACCCTCGACATCATCGTGTTTGATCCGTGCTTTGATCCTTGCGCGCCTGCGCAGCTCTTGCCAATACAGGGCAGGACGTTCGGGATAGCACGACATGACCGGCTGCCGGCCACTTTTCGCGGACAATCCGAAGGGAATCGCATGATGGCGGCGTTCCGCCTCGCGCATCTGTCGGACCCGCATTTGCCGCCGCTGCCGGCGGCTCGGCTGCGCGATCTGGCCGGCAAGCGCGCCTTCGGCTACCTGAACTGGACGCGCAACCGTCACAAATATCACCGCCGCGACGTGCTCGACGCGCTGGTGTCGGACATGCAGGCGCAGCAGCCGGACCATATCGCCGTGACCGGCGACCTCGTCAATCTGGCGCTGGATGCCGAGTTCAATCCGGCCCGGCAATGGCTGGAGGGCGTGGGTTCGCCTGCCGACGTCACCGTGATCCCCGGCAACCACGACGCCTATGTGCGCGCGACCCGGCATCGCTTCGTCAGTCACTTCGGCGACTATCTGCGCGGCGACGCCGATGGCGCGGCAACGCATTTTCCGTTCGTGCGCCGTCGCGGGCCGCTGGCGCTGATCGGCGTCTCCTCGGCGGTGCCGACGCCACCGCTGATGGCGACCGGCTGGCTCGGCCATCCCCAGCTCGATGCGCTTGATGCGATCCTCGCGCAGCTGTCGCGGGAGGACGCCTTCCGCGTCCTCCTGGTGCATCACCCGCTGCACTCCGACGGCCGCGCCAAGCGCCTGACCGATTCGCATCAGCTGCTCGCGCTGCTCAGGCGCCACGGCGTCGAGCTGGTGCTGCATGGCCACGACCACATCCATTCGACGATGTGGTTCGACGGCCCGGAGCGGAAGATCCCGGCGATCGGCGTGCCGTCGGCATCGGCGCTTGCGCGCAAGCACTATCCGGCGGCGGCCTACAATTTGTTCTTGATCGAGCGTGACGGCAATGCCTGGCGCTGCGAGCAGACCGTGCGCGGCCTCGGCGATCACGACGGCATTCGCGAATTGAAGCAAGTACGACTGTCCTAATCGCCGCCCCCGCCGCCGCCACACCCACCGCCGCAGCCGCCTCCGCTGTCACCGCCGCCACCATCGCCGCCGCCGTCACCGCCATCGCTGCCACCACTCCCGTCGCTGCCGGCATCGCCGAAACCCGCTGACGATCCGTCGATCGACGCGTCGGAGAAATCGCCGCCGCAATAGGGACTGCTACCGCCGATGCCGCTGCGGCGCAGCGCCTCGCAGTCGGTGTGATAGATGAAGCCGTTCGCGATGTTCAGCTTGGCGTCGAGCGCAAACAGCAGCGGCAGCCGGGTCGGCCTGACCGGATCGATGTTCTCGTATTTGCAGCAATACCACCAAACCCGCCGCAGCCCCTCATTGCTCCTGCGCCGCTCCTTCACCAGAACGACCGCGGGGGTGTGATGCAGGAAGCTGCCGAAGGCGCGGCGGCAGAACGCATCATACTCGCGGGTGTAGAGAATGAATTCGTGCCAGAGGTCGTCGGCCGCTTGCGAGGGCATCGAGACGTAACGCTTGCCGCTCATCAGATAGGCGAGCAAGAACTGCCGCAGGCCGCGCGAGACCAGCGCGCTGTCCTTGCGGGTGAAGCCGGGGTGACGCTTCTCGAGCCGCGCCAACAGGCCCGCGGGCCAGTGAAAGGTGCGGATGTATTCGGCGCGCCGCAATGTCTGCCACTTGCCGAACAGCACGGCGCTGCCGACCACCGCGGCGGCCGCCAGGACGCCGAAAAATGCCGAGGCGGGTGTTATGACCACGATGCCCCCGCCCGTTGAGCGGCTAGAAGTTTTGCAAGCTCGCAAACAGCGCGAGACCGAACAGCGCGAGCGCGCCCATGACGAAGCCGAACACGAACATGCCGATCCCGCCGCGGCGCTTCGGCGCCACCACCGGGACGGGCGGCGGCGCCGGCGGCTCGGCAACCGGAAGCGGCGTTGCCACCATCGCATGCTCGCGCTCGATCAGGCGGCGCGCGACATAATCAGTGACGGCATCGACGATCGCGGCGACGTCATGCGATTCGGCGAGCACGATGCGGCCGAACCTCGTGTCCTGCACGAAGCGGTAGATCCGCTTGTCGCGCCCCATCAACACATGCGCGACGACGTCGATCCACAGCCGCGGCGTCTCGCCCTGGCTGATGCCGCGGTCGAACAGATCGACCTTGTCCGGCACCTGCGCGAACAGCGGATCGAGCGCATCGTTGAGGATCTCGAGCCGCGCCACCTCGGCGTCGCGCAACTCGACGACGACACCGGTGCGATCGGCCGCCTCGATCCGCGCCCGCCGCAGCGCCTCTCGCAGCGTCGGCCGCATCTCGCGCGCCTCGCTGCCGGTGTTCTGCGGATCGGACATGCCTTGCGGTCTCGTGGTGACGGGTTTCCTGCGCATTAACCTATCAGCAACCAAGATGTCCGCAAAGGGCGTTGGTTCCCAAGCACTTAGACCTCCACTTATCCCCAGATCAAAGACCTGACGCTGTCCCAAAAGCGGTCGACCCCACCCGGATGAAACCGGATGGGGCCGCCGTCCTTGGACGTTTTCTCAGCTGCGTTAGGATGCGATTGCGTATCGCGACGTCATCTCTTGTTTGAGCATGATCTCCGCGCAAACGCTTGCGTTAGTCGCGAGGGAAAACCGGTTCCCACTTTTCCCGATCATGCTCGTTCAGGCCGAAACCCGCGACGGCTCCTCGACGATGGAGAAGCGCACACCAGCCTTGTGGCGGCTCTCTTCCGAGACTTCCTTCCAGCACTCTTCGGCTTCCTTGCGGGTCTTGAACGGACCCCGGACCTGGGCTGAGCCTTCGACCAGCTTGTGGAAATTCATCGACCCGAACTCGCCGCCGATCACCCAGAAATTGCTGCCCTTGCTCATCGTCAGTCTCCTTCAAAAAATCGGGCTGCCTTTGCCCAGCCGCCTGCACCTGATCCCCGCAACCTGTTCGCATCGACATTCTTGACATGGCATTGCGAACTGCGTGTCAGGAGATAAACGCGAAAACGCGAAGTTCGTACAGATGCCTTGTTTTTTATTGGTGATGTCATGTAACATCTGAACTTGTAATAAATGTCGATTTGTGAATTTTGTCACAAAATAGGTCAGGAAGCCTGCCATGCCCGGTGAGTCCGGAAAGAAGCTGTTCGTCGGTCCGCGCTTCCGGCGGATCCGCCAGCAATTGGGGCTGTCGCAGACCCAGATCGCCGAGGGGCTCGGCATCTCGCCCTCCTACATCAACCTGATCGAGCGCAACCAGCGCCCGGTAACGGCGCAGATCCTGCTGCGGCTGGCCGAGACCTACGACCTCGACTTGCGCGACCTCGCCACCGCCGACGAGGACCGCTTCTTCGCGGAACTCAACGAGATCTTCTCCGATCCCCTGTTCCGCCAGATCGACCTGCCGAAGCAGGAGCTGCGCGACCTCGCCGAGCTCTGCCCCGGCGTGACGCATGCGCTGCAGCGGCTCTATGCCGCCTACACCGAGGCGCGCCGCGGCGAGACGCTGGTGGCGGCGCAGATGGCCGACCGCGAAGGCTCGCAATTCGACGCCAATCCGATCGAGCGGGTGCGCGACCTGATCGAGGCCAACCGCAACTATTTTCCGGAGCTCGAGACCGCCGCGGAGAGTTTGCGCGACGAACTCAACGTGCCGACCGAAGGCCTGTTCACGGCGCTGACTACGCGCTTGCGCGAAAGACATTCGATCCTGACCCGCGTGATGCCGGTCGACGTGATGCGCGAGACGCTGCGCCGCTTCGATCGGCACCGCCGGCAGCTCTTGATCTCCGAACTGGTCGACAGCTCCGGCCGCAGCTTCCAGCTTGCGCTGCAGATCGGCTTTGTCGAGTGCGGCGCCGCGATCGACGCCATCGTCAGCCGCGCCGGCCCGCTCGACGACACCGCGCGCCGGCTCTACCGCATCACGCTCGCCAATTACTTCGCAGCCGCCGCGATGATGCCCTATCAGGCGTTTCATTCCGCAGCTGAAGCCTTGAGCTACGACGTCCATGTGCTGGCGCAGCGCTTCAACGCCGGCTTCGAGCAGGTCTGCCACCGCCTCACCACGCTGCAACGGCCGAACGCGCGCGGCGTGCCGTTCTTCCTGCTCCGCGTCGACAATGCCGGCAACGTGTCGAAGCGGTTTTCCTCGGGCACCTTCCCGTTCTCCAAGTTCGGCGGCACCTGCCCGCTCTGGAACGTGCACTCGACCTTCGACATGCCGGATCGCCTGCTCAGCCAGGTGATCGAATTGCCGGATGGCACGCGCTACTTCTCGATCGCGCAGATGGTGCGCCGGCCGGTGGCGCCCTACCCGCAGCCGCAGCCGCGCTTTGCGATCGGGCTCGGCTGCGAAATCCGTCATGCGGCAAAACTCGTCTATGCCACCGGCATGGATCTGGAAAAGGTCGAGGGCACCCCGATCGGCGTCAACTGCCGGCTTTGCGAGCGCGAGAATTGCAGCCAGCGCGCCGAGCCGCCGATCACGCGCACCCTGATCCTGGACGAGACCACGCGGCGGGTGTCTTCGTTCGCGTTCTCGAATGCGCGGGAGTTGTGAGCCAAGGCTCAATCCATCGCGGCAAAGGCCCTGCACCAGCCGTCCTTGCTGATCGCGCCCTCGACCACCTTTGCAGCCATCGGGCGCGACGAACAGCGTGCACATCGCCTGCACGAGGCGCTGGTCCGGCGCGGCGCCTGGCCGCCGAAAACGGAGGAGGATTCGACCGAGGACGACGTGCGCTAAAGCAGGATCCGGAAAAGTGCGAAGCGGCTTTCCCTCGCGACAACGCGTTTGCGCGAATCACACACCAAACTAAAGC
Organism: Bradyrhizobium sp. UFLA06-06; assembly: GCF_054820065.1. Taxonomy (NCBI): domain Bacteria; kingdom Pseudomonadati; phylum Pseudomonadota; class Alphaproteobacteria; order Hyphomicrobiales; family Nitrobacteraceae; genus Bradyrhizobium; species Bradyrhizobium sp. UFLA06-06. The sequence goes on along the minus strand of NZ_JADFUD010000007.1, from coordinate 80,053 downwards.
GCGATGACGATTCGACCCAGCGCGTGTACTCGACGCGACTAATCCGTTGACGTCGTGACCTGACCGCAGGTTCACCCAATGAAAACGGCGGGAGGAACTTTCGGTTCCGCTGCGAGTCATATTTGTGACGCGATGTGGCCTGGGCCGCCAAGGGAGAGACCGAGGGAGAGATCATGTCAAAGTCCCGCCTTGGAATGGCTGCGGCCGGCGTTGCAATTGGCGTTCTGGGAGCGCTGCCGAGCGCGGCCGACGCGGGTTTCCGCCTGCGCGTTGGCGGCCCCGTGAGTGTCGCGCGCTTCGCGATGGCCGGCGTGCTGTCGGTCGCAGGTCTCCGCCACGCACGCATGGCGGCGCGCCACAGCCGCGTCCGCATGGCTGCTCTAAGACCGCAAGATCTTCGCCCCGCCGCCGAGTCGATCGGCCCGAGTGAGCGCGCGCAGCTCACTGCCGTCGCCGCGCTGGCCGGCTGGCAGGGCGGCCGAGCTGCGCAAGGCTGGTGGCAGCACTCCGACGGTTCATACGGCTGGGTCGGTCCGCTCTTCTGGCCGTTTGCCTATAGCGATCTCTATGACTACGTGCTTCTCAATGATGGCAGCGGCTTCTGGGCCTATGGCTACGGCGATCTCTACGCCGCGATCTTCTCGCCTTACGCTGCGAGCGATCTCTCAGCGTTTGCGGCCGAGCGCCCCGCCGGGAGGCGGCATCGCAAAGCGCCCTCGGTGCAGGAATTCTGTAGCGGCGACACCGCCGAGACGACCGGCCTTCCCCTCGAGCGGATCGGCCTGGCGGTCGCGGCGAACGAGGCGCAGCGCGCAGCCTTCGACGAGCTCGCGAGCGCCTGGATTTCCGCCGGCAACACCATCCGCGCTTCCTGTCCAGCACAGACCGCAACCACCGCGCTGGAGCGACTCGCGGCCATGCAGAGCCGCGTCAACGCGATGCTGAGCGCAGTTGCGACCGTTATGCCGCCATTTCAAAAATTCTACGATCTCCTAAGCGATGAACAGAAGGCCCAGCTCAACACGCCCGAACGCGACCGCCGCGCTAACGCTGCGGCCGCGAAGCTGAAGGAGATGCAGGACGCCGCCTGCCAGGCGAGCCGTGAACCGCAAGACGAGCAACAGGCCGAAAAGCAATACCGCCAGCTCGTCGCCCAGCAATGGCCCCTCGACGACATCGTCGCCAGCCTGAAACTGAACGATACGCAACGGGCCGCGCTCGAAGTGGTGCAGGATACCACGATGGGCACCATGGAAGCCTTAAACCCATGCCCGCCAAAGGACGCGCTCACCCCGCCGGCCCGCCTTAAGGCCGCAAAGGCGCGGTTGGAAGCGATGAGAGAGGCGATCATCAGCGTGAACGACGCGGTCGACGATTTCCGTTGGAACCTGAGTGACGAGCAGAAGACGCAGTTCGAGGGGCTCGGTCTGAAGAAGCGGGGGGTGTGATTTTTCCATCCCCAAGCGGCGCTGGTCGGCCAAGGCGATACTTCGCATCCCCTGTCGCATTTGCTAGTCGTCCGCTAAGAAGGGCTGTACATGCGGGCATGCGTTATAGGGGCGGGCTCTAAGTAGTTCGGTCGCGCGACCGAGACGCCGTTCAACATGAACTTTGAGGCCCGCACATAGTCAACTGAACTTCTTTGGATGTTGCTTATTGGCCCAAGGCCGACATGCGGCGATGTCGGCCTCAACCTCAGCTTCCGAGATCAAAGCGGACGCGAAGAATTCATGAGTACACGCCCTGATCTCATCGCGCCTTAGCGCGTACCGCGCTCGACTTGCCCAAGCGGAGGCCGAGCGAGGCGGCGGACGTCATGCGACGGCACAACCAGCCGGGGCTTGCGAGCCGGCATGCGCGCAGGACATCCGCCTGAGCGACTGCCCATCCGTCGACCGCGCCCCGGATCTGTGGCGCGCAACGGCCCTCGCCTTCGCGCGGCGCGCCGGAAAGCGCAGCCGCGCGAGAGAGACGACAGCGTCAGATCAATCTGCGCCGTTTTGGATCGCTCGGCCTGCTAACCGCCGGGCGGCGTGTAGGCGGCCTTGAGCTTGGTCGCGTGCTGACGCACCACCTTGATCTCGTCCTGGGTAAAGAGCCGGATCAGCCGCACATTCTGCATGGCGCCGGCCGCGACGACCACGCCGCTGACCGCAGGCGCGAAGCTCGGATCCGGCACGTCGAAGATCACCATCACGCCGGGGCCATCGGTCGCCGTGCTGTACATCGAAATCAGTTTCCCGCCGGCGGCCTCGATCAACTTCTTCGCGGCCTCGTATCGATTGGTCGTCGGGTTTTCCATGATGTTGTTCAGGGAACGCGGGGTGTATTCACCAGAGAAGCAGAAATGCATGGCAATCGCTCCGTTTGGTTGGAATGAAAAAAACATTCACCCAGGCACGCGGCCCGGGCAGAGCATTTCGTACTGAAAAATGGGAAGAAATGGCCTGCCGATGGCCAGTCGCGCTGCCGCTCATTCTCCGGATTTCGGCGCAACCGGTGGCAGCTCACTGCGCAATCTACATCAAATAGCCGGCAAATGAAATCGCGCTCTATCGAGACCGCCTGTAGGGCAGCCTGCCTGACACACGAGCGAGCATGGTGTGTCCACGACCAACCCCGACCTCACCCGCACCCTTTGCCTCACATCATGCGACAGGCACAACGCCTTGCAAACAAGGGCGATCTGCCTCAGTGTCCGGCGCCCGCCACCAAGAACAAGCGAAAGAAAACTCATGAAGCATCGCGCGCTCGGCCGCTCCGGCCTCACTGTTCCTCCCCTGTGCTTCGGCTGCAATGTATTCGGCTGGACCGTGGACGAGACGTCGTCGTTTCGCCTGCTCGACACCGTGCTCGATCAGGGGCTGACCTTCCTGGATACGGCGGATGTCTATTCACGCTGGGTGCCGGGCCACAGCGGCGGCGAATCCGAGACCATCATCGGCAAATGGATGAAGGCGCGCGGCAACCGCAACCGCGTCATCCTCGCCACCAAGGTCGGCATGGACATGGGAGACGGCAATGTCGGGCTGAAGCCGGACTACATCGCGCGCGCCGTCGAGGATTCGCTGCGGCGGCTGCAGACCGATTTCATCGATCTCTACCAGTCCCACAAGGACGATGAGACGACACCGCAGGAAGAGACGCTCGCGGCCTACGACAGACTGATCAAGGCCGGCAAGGTCAGGGCGATCGGCGCCTCGAACTTCTCGGCGGAGCGGCTCCAAAGTGCGCTCGACATTGCCAAGGCGAACGGGTTGCCGCGCTACGAGAGCATGCAGCCCGAATACAGCCTGGCGGAGCGCTCGAGCTACGAAGGCGCGCTGCAACGTGTCTGCGAGGCGAACGACGTCGGCGTGATCACGTTCTTCTCGCTCGCCGCAGGATTTTTGACCGGCAAATATCGCTCGGAGAGCGACTTCGCCAAGAGCCCGCGCGGTGCACGCAGCATTCCGAAATACATGAACCCGCGCGGCATGCGCATCCTGGCCGGTCTCGACGAGGTCGCCGCGGAAACCCGCGCCGAGCCGGCCGCGGTCGCGCTCGCCTGGCTGATGGCAAAACCCTCGGTCACCGCGCCGATTGCCAGCGCCACCAGGCCCGAGCAGGTCGCAACGCTGGTCGCGGCGACCAAACTTGAGTTGAGCAAGGACCAGGTCGAACGGCTGGACGCCGCGAGCGCGTAGCGCGGCTCCACTTCACCTCGCCCCGCGTGCGGGGAGAGGTCGGAACGCATCGCTAGATGCGTTCCGGGTGAGGGTGAGCCTCCGCGAATGCAGCTATCGCCGGATCTGCGGAGACAGCCCCTCACCCCAACCCTCTCCCCGTAAGAACGAGGCGAGGGAGCACACCGCCTTCGCGGCTGCCGTTCAATCCCGCCTCACCTCGCCTATCCCCACGGGCCGCGCTGGCTCGACGATCCGCCCCACGGGCTGCGCGGCGGATAGCTTCCACCGGCCGGGCGCGGCGCGGTTTGGGTGCCGAGCTCGGCGGCGAGCTGCTGCAGCGCGGCGATGCGGTTCGCGGTCGAGGGGTGGGTCGCGAACAGGTTGTCGACGCCGTGGCCCGACAGCGGGTTGATGATGAACATATGCGCGGTGGCCGGATTGCGCTCGGCTTCCATGTTCGGCACCTGGTGAGCGGCGTTTTCGATTTTCGCGAGCGCCGAAGCCAACCACATCGGCTGGCCGACGATGCGCGCGCCGTAATTGTCGGCGGCGTATTCGCGGGTGCGGCTGATCGCCATCTGCACCAGCATGGCGCCGAGCGGCGCCAGGATCATCATCGCGATCGAGCCGACGATGCCGGGGCCGTTGTTATTGCGGTTGCCGCCGAAGAACATGCCGAACTGTGCCAGCATCGAGATCGCACCGGCGATCGTCGCCGTGATCGTCATGGTCAGCGTGTCGTGGTGCTTGATATGCGCAAGCTCATGCGCGATCACGCCGGCAAGCTCCTCGCGGCTGAGCTGCTGCATCAGGCCTGTGGTGACGGCGACCGCCGCGTTCTCCGGATTGCGGCCGGTCGCGAACGCATTCGGCTGCGCCTCGTCCATCACGAACACGCGCGGCATCGGGAGCGCGGCGCGCTGCGCCAGCTCGGCGACGAGATTGTAGAGTTCGGGCGCCGAGCCCGCATCGACCTGATGGGCGCCGTACATCGACAGCACCATGCGATCGGAATTCCAGTAGGCGAACAGATTTGTCGCAGCCGCGACCATCAGCGCGATCACGGCGCCGGTGCCGCCGCCGATCAGATAGCCGACCCCCATGAACAGGGCGGTGAGGCCGGCAAGCAGGAGCGCGGTGCGGAAATAGTTCATCGTGGTTCCCTGACGGCAGACGGAATGCTGCCACAACTGACGCCGCTCAGGTAGGGATTTTGACGCTGAAGCCGCAAGGGGAACCAGTGCGTCGCAGCGACGCGGCGCGGGTTAACAATCGGTCACCTGCAAGCAGTCACCCGCAGTTCGTAGCCCGCATGAGCGAAGCGACATGCGGGGGGCACCGCCCCGGATATCGCTTCGCTCATCCGGGCTACGAGATCGTGCCTCCGCCGCCGGTTCGGAAGCACGCTACGCCGCCGGCTCCTGCGCGATCACCGCTTCGTCCTCGCGCAGTGCGATGCGCAACATGCGGGCGAGCTCGGCGCGGCTGTAGGGTTTTGCCAGGAACAGGATGCCCTGTTCGAGCTTGCCGTCCTGGTCGATGGCGTCATCGGTATAGCCCGACGTGAACAGTACGCGGAGACCCGGGCGGCGCTTCCGCGCCTCGGTGGCAAGGTCGCGCCCGTTCATCGCGCCCGGCATGATGACGTCGGTGAACAAGAGATCGATCGGCGCGCCGCTGTCGAGCACGGCAAGGGCTTCGCGGCCATTATTGGCCGACAGCGTGGTGTAGCCGAGGCTCTCGATCTGGGTCAGCACATAAGAGCGCACCAGCTTGTCGTCCTCGACGACGAGCACGATTTCCCGCGCGCCGCGCGCGTCCGGCTGCCGCCGCTCGGGCACTGCTGCCGGCGAGACCACCGCCGCGCGCGGCAGATAGAGCATCACCCTGGTGCCGCGGCCGACCTCGCTGTCGAGCACGACGTGGCCGTTGGATTGCCTGACGAAGCCGTAGACCATGCTCAGCCCGAGCCCGGTGCCCTTGCCGACGTCCTTGGTGGTGAAGAACGGCTCGAACACCTTGGCCAGGTCGGCTTCCGCAATGCCCCGGCCGTTGTCGGTCAGCGCGATCGCGACATAATCGCCGGCGGCAAGCCCGTCATGGCCGTTCACGTCCGATGGCTTGAGCTCGGCGGTGCGGGTCTCGATCGTCAGCCGGCCGCCCTTCGGCATCGCGTCGCGCGCGTTGAGCGCAAGGTTGATGATCGCGGTGACGAGCTGGTTGCCATCGACCAGTGCGCGCGGCAGATCGGGTGCGGAGCGAAAATCGATGTCGACATGGTCGCCGATCGTGGGCCGCAGCAGCTCGATGGTGTCGACCATCAACGCGTTGACGTCGACGTCGCTCGGCTGCAGCGGCTGCTTGCGCGCGAAGGCGAGCAGATGCCGCGTCAGCGATGCGCCGCGCTCGGCGGCGTCGCGGATCAGCGAGGTGATCTCGGTGAGCTGACGGTTGTGGGTGACTGCCTCGGCCAGGATGTCGATGGTGCCGGTGATGACGGTGAGGATGTTGTTGAAGTCGTGCGCGATGCCACCGGTGAGCTGGCCGACCGCTTCCATCTTCTGCGCCTGGCGGGTCTTGTTCTCATTGGCCTCGGCCTCGCGGAAACGCTCGAGCAGGAATTCCGAGCGCTGGCGCTGCCGTCCCTCCTCGGCGAGCGCGACATGCGCCTCGCGCAACTGCTCTTCGGTCGGGATCGCGAGGATCCGCGGGATCAGCGGCCAGAGCAGCACGGCGGTGAAGATCGAGGCGACAGCGGTGAGCGCCTTGAGCAGGCCCTCGATACCGTAGATCGGCACCCACAGCGTGTAGATCGAGAACACATGGGTGAGGCCGCAGGCGAGGATGAACGCGGCGAACGGCCAGGCCATCCAGCCGAACTGGAAATCGCGCCGCTTGGAGACGAGGATCGCCAGCGCAAACGGGATCGAAAAATACGAAGCGGCAATGATTGCGTCTGAAATCACGTGGAGCCAGATCAGCTCCGGTTCCCACAACAGGCAGATGCCGTGCGGCGAAAACGTCGACGAATCCAAGAGACGCTCGAGAAAACTCCACATGGGTCCCTCCGGGCGTGATCGATCCGCCGACACCCCTGCCCGCGAATCACCGGCCGATCATAGCGGCGGCGGCTGAACCTACCTCAGCTCAATTGGTCTAAGAGCGGCACCCCCGTTGTTGCCCGGTGTCGCCCTGGTGTATGCAGATTGGGCTTCAATTCCCCTTTTTCCAGCCGGTGACATCGATGCCAGCCTCTCCCCTCCGTGCCCCGATCATGATCGCAGCGATCGCGGGGGCGCTGGCGCTCTCCACCCTCGCCTCGGCTCAGCAGCCGCTGCCCAGCCCCTTGAATCCCGCGCCAGTCAGGCCGCGCCCTGCCGCCGTCGCCACGCCGAGGGCTGCGTCCTGCCACAACGGGCAAAACTTCGATCGCTTCCTCGCCGAGCTGAAGCAGAAGGCGATCGCCGCCGGCGTCTCGCAGCGCACGATCGCGGAGGCCGCGCCCTACCTGATCTACGATCAGGGCATCGTCAACCGCGACCGCGGCCAGCGCGTGTTTGGGCAGATCTTCACCCAGTTCGCGGGCCGCATGGCCGCGAACTATCGCATGCAGCAGGGCCAGCAATACATCCGGACCTATGCGGCCGCGTTCGCGCGCGCCGAGAAGGAGTATGGCGTGCCGCCGGCGGTGATCGCCGCGTTCTGGGGACTGGAGAGCGATTTCGGCGTCCAGATGGGCAATCTGCCGACGCTGAAATCGCTGGTGTCGCTGGCCTATGATTGCCGCCGCTCCGAGATGTTCCAGGGCGAGACCATCGCCGCGCTGAAGATCATCGAGCGCGGCGATCTGACGCCCGACGAGATGATCGGCTCATGGGCCGGCGAGCTCGGCCAGACGCAATTCTTGCCGACGCATTATTTCAACTACGCTGTCGACTATGACGGCGACGGCCACCGCAATCTCCTGCAAAGCGGCCCCGACGTGATCGGCTCGACCGCGAACTACATCGCCACCGGATTGAAGTGGCGGCGCGGCGAGCCGTGGCTGCAGGAGGTGCGCGTGCCGCAAGCCGCGAATTTCGCAAATTTCCCTTGGGACCAGGCCGACCTCACCATCAAGCTGCCGCGCTCGAAATGGGCGTCGCTCGGCGTCACCTCGACCGACGGCAAGCCATTGCCGAATGACGAGATGCCGGCCTCGCTGCTGCTGCCGATGGGCCGGATGGGTCCGGCGTTCCTGGCCTATGCGAATTTCGCCGCCTACACCGAGTGGAACAACTCGCTGATCTATTCCACCACCGCCGGCTATCTCGCCGGCCGCATCGCGGGCGCACCACCGATGCAGCGGCCGCACGCGCCGGTCGCGCAACTGCCGTTCGGCGAGATCAAGGAGCTGCAGGGACTGCTCGCGCGCGCCGGCTACGACGTCGGCAAGATCGACGGCGTGCTCGGACAGGCAAGCCGCAGCGCGGTGAAGGCGATGCAGATGAAGTACGGGCTGCCGGCGGATTCCTGGCCGACCGCGGAGCTCCTGGCGCGGATGCGCGGCGGGCCCCGCACACAGCCTGCCGCGGACGCCGCGGCACCGGGGATGCGGTAGAGCAAGTGCCGCTCGCTCTTCCCGTCACCCTGAGGTGCGAGCGGAGCGAGCCTCGAAGGGTCGACGGCCACCAGCCGGGCCGTACATCCTTCGAGGCTCGCTGTGCTCGCACCTCAGGATGACGGGTCCAAGACAGGTGCTGCGCGAAATATTTGACCAAGTGTTACAGCCTCCCGCAGTTGTATTCTTCCCCTTGCCGCCCCACTTGCAGCATCGCCGTTCGGTAACATCCGGATTTCATCAAAACAGGGAGCATCACATGTCCTTTCATGACGCCGTCGTCCCCGCCTACCTGCAGATCCTCAACAGCCTCACCGGCGAGCTGACCAAGGCCGAGGCGCATTGCGAGGCCAAGAAGATCGCGCCCGAGGTGCTGCTGGGATCGCGGCTCTATCCCGACATGCTGCCGCTGACCAAGCAGGTGCAGCTGGTCTGCGACCACGCCGCACGGGGCTGTGCGCGGCTGACCCATAGCGAGGTGCCGTCGACGCCCGACACCGAGAAGAGCATCAGTGAACTGAAGCAGCGGCTCGCCAAGACCATCGACTATGTGAAGTCGTTCAAGCCGGCGCAGTTCGACGGCGCCGACGCCCGGGACGTCACCTTCCCGATCGGCCCCGATCGCACCATGACCCTGAAGGGCCAGCAATTCCTCAGCGCGTTCTCGTTCCCGAACTTCTACTTCCACGCCGTGACCGCGCACGACATCCTGCGCCACAACGGTGTCGAGATCGGCAAGCGCGATTTCCTCGGCGTGAGCTGACGCGCTTCGTTCCCTCATGGTGAGGAGCGCGTCTTCGCGCGTCTCGAACCATGAGGCCCACTCGGGCCACATCCTTCGAGACGCCGCTTCGCGGCTCCTCAGGATGAGGACCTACAAGGGCCGGGGTGATCGATATTCCCCGGTGCGGGATTTTCCGCTTTAGCCAAGGCTTCGGCGCGACACGTCGCCTCACATGCTCAGCCGTGCTACTGCTCCCTGACAACAACAAGATGTCAGGGAGCACGCCATGTCGACCACAACCCACGCACCGAAAGCCATCGATCCGTCCGCCTCGCTGCATGCCGAAGCGCTGGGACTGGCGAAGAACCACGGCCGCCTCGCCGGGCGGCGCATCATTGTGGTCGGCGCGGGACAGCGCACGACGGTGGATGAAGCGCCGCCGATCGGCAATGGCCGCGCGATGAGCGTGCTGTTCGCGCGCGAGGGCGCTGCGGTCGCCTGCCTCGACGTCAACAAGGACGCTGCCGACGACACCGTCGCGCAGATCACAGGCGAAGGCGGCAAGGCCTTCACCGATGTGGTCGATGTCTCCGACGTCGCGGCGATCGCACCCGCGGTCGAACGCTGCGCGCAAAGGCTCGGCGGGCTCGACGGGCTGGCGCTCAACGTCGGCATCTCCTCCGGCCTGTCGCTGCCCAAGATGACGGCCGAAGCCTGGGACCGCGACTACGCCGTCAATGTGCGCAGCCACATGCTGTTCGCGCAGAAGGCGCTGGAGGTGATGGCGCCGGGTGGCACGATCATCCTGATCTCCTCGATGGCGAGCCAGCGCGCCGGCGGCCGCAACCCGGCCTATGAATCCTCCAAGGCGGCGCAGATCGCGCTGGGCCGGGCGATCGCGCGGGCCGGCGAGGACAAGGGAATTCGCTGCAATGTGATCGCGCCCGGCTTCATGGACACGCCGATGGGCCGCGACGCCAGCCGCAGGCGATCGGACCGCGCCGTGACAGTGCCTTTCGGCCGCCAGGGCACCGGCTGGGAGGTTGCCTATACTGCGCTGTTCCTGGTTTCGAATGAATCCTCCTACGTGAACGCGCACACCCTGTTCCTCGATGCCGGCCACATGGGCGGAATTGTGCGCAGCTAGCCTGCGGAGCGCGAATACCTCGGGCATTGCGCTCGTCGCGGCAATGCACAATTCTCCTCCATCAGTCATCCTCTGGAACATTTACATGAGCCAATCGACCAAACTTCTCGAGCCCTACAAGCTCGGCGCGCTGACGCTGCCGAACCGCCTGGTGATGGCGCCACTGACGCGCAACCGCGCGGTGCCGCCCGGCATGGTGCCGAGCCCGCTCGCGGTGGACTATTACAGCCAGCGCGCCTCCGCCGGCCTTCTGATCACCGAGGCGAGCCAGGTCTCGCAGCAGGGCCAGGGTTACCAGGACACGCCCGGCATCTATTCGAAGGAACAGGTCGAGGGCTGGCGCAAGGTCACCGATCGCGTGCATGAGCGCGGCGGCCGCATCTTCATCCAGCTCTGGCATGTCGGCCGCATCTCGCATGTCGCACTGCAGCCGAACGGCGGCGCACCGGTGGCGCCGAGCGCCATCAAGGCCAAGACCAAGACCTTCGTAAACGGCACGTTTGCCGATGTCTCCGAGCCGCGCGCGCTCGAGCTGTCGGAAATTCCCGGGATCATCGAGGACTTCAAGCGCGGCACGGCGAATGCGCTGGCGGCCGGCTTTGACGGCGTCGAGATCCACGGCGCCAACGGCTATTTGCTCGACCAGTTCGCCCGCGACGGCACCAACAAGCGCACCGACGCTTATGGCGGCGGAATCGAGAACCGCGCCAAGCTGATGCTGGACGTGTCCAAGGCGGTCGCCATCGAGGCCGGCGCCGATCGCACCGGCATCCGGATCTCGCCGGTGACGCCGGCCAACGACATCACCGACTCCAATCCGCAAGCGCTGTTCGACTACATCGTCGACCAGCTCAGTGCGCTGAAGCTGACCTATCTCCACGTCGTCGAGGGCGCGACCGGCGGCCCGCGCGATATCGCGCCGTTCGACTACGCCTCGCTGCGCAAGCGCTTCAAGCAGGCCTATGTCGCCAACAACGGCTACGATTTCGCGCTGGCGGAGAAAGTGCTGGAGGCCGGCGCGGCCGACCTGATCGCGTTCGGCAAGCCGTTCATCTCCAACCCCGATCTGGTCGAGCGGCTCAAGACCGGCGCGACGCTCAACGAGTGGGACAAGGCGACCTTCTACGGCGGCGGCGCCAAGGGCTACACCGACTATCCGACGCTGAAGGCGACCGAGGCGGCGGAGTAGGGAGCGCTCCTCTCTCCACATCGTCATTCCGGGGCGATGCGAAGCATCGAACCCGGAATCTCGAGATTCCGGGTCTGGTGCTTGCGCACCATCCCGGAATGACCTGGCAAACAACAAAAAGGCCGGGATCGCTCCCGGCCTTTCGTCGTTCTCGGATGGCGTGGGCTGGTACGCCTTACTTCGCTTCGGCGCGCTTCGGCGGGTTGGCCGGCCACGACTTGATCAGCGTGTCGTAGTCGATCGTCTCGCCCTTCGGCTTCTCGTTCGCGAGCTTGCGCTGCGGAGCGATGGTGCCGTCCTTCTCGGCCTTCTTGTACCAGAACTCGGCGGATTCCTTCTTGTTCAGCTTCGGTCCGCAGGCGCCCTGCACACCGGACTTCTCAAGACGCTCCATCACCGAATCCTGGGCCGCGGCCAGCGCGTCCATCGCCTGCTGCGGCGTCTTGGTACCGGACGACGCATCGCCGATGTTCTGCCACCACAGCTGCGCGAGCTTCGGATAGTCGGGCACGTTGTTGCCGGTCGGGGTCCACTGCACGCGCGCGGGCGAGCGGTAGAACTCGATCAGGCCGCCGAGCTTCGGCGCACGCTCGGTGAACGACTTGTCCCAAATATCGGACTCACGGATGAAGGTGAGACCGACATGGCTCTTCTTCAGCGACACCGACTTGGAGATGATGAACTGCAGATAGAGCCAAGCTGCCTTGCGGCGATCCGGCGGGGTCGACTTCAACAGCGTCACGGAGCCGGCGTCCTGATAGCCGAGCTTCATGCCTTCCTTCCAGTAAGAGCCGTGAGGCGACGGAGCCATACGCCACTTCGGCGTACCGTCCGCGTTCATCACGGCGATGCCCGGCTTCACCATGTCGGCGGTGAAGGCGGTGTACCAGAACATCTGCTGGGCGATGTTGCCTTGCGCCGGCACAGGCCCTGCTTCCGAGAAGGTCATGCCCTGGGCCTGCGGCGGGGCATACTTCTTCAGCCAGTCGAGATATTTGGTGATCGAGTAGACCGCGGCCGGGCCGTTGGTGTCGCCACCACGTTCGACCGAGGAGCCGACCGGGCGGCAGCCTTCCATGCGGATGCCCCACTCGTCGACCGGCAGGCCGTTCGGGATACCCTTGTCGCCGTTGCCGGCCATCGACAGCCAGGCGTCGGTGAACCGCCAGCCGAGCGAGGGATCCTTCTTGCCGTAGTCCATATGGCCGTAGATCTTGACGCCGTTGATCTCCTTGATGTCGTTGGTGAAGAACTCGGCGATGTCTTCATAGGCCGACCAGTTCACGGGCACGCCGAGCTCATAGCCATACTTGGCCTTGAACTTGGCCTTGTACTCGGGGTTGGTGAACCAGTCGTAGCGGAACCAATAGAGGTTCGCGAACTGCTGGTCGGGCAGCTGGTAGAGCTTGCCGTCCGGCGCCGTGGTGAACGACTTGCCGATGAAGTCATCGACGTCGAGCATCGGGTCGGTGACCTCCTTGCCCTCACCCTTCATGTAGTCCGACAGGATGATGGTCTGACCGTAGCGGAAGTGGGTGCCGATCAGGTCGGAGTCGTTGATCCAGCCGTCATAGACGTTCTTGCCCGACTGCATCTGGGTCTGCAGCTTCTCGACGACGTCACCTTCCTGGATGATGTCGTGCTTGAGCTTGATGCCGGTCAGTTCGGAGAACGCCTTGGCCAGCGTCTGCGATTCATATTCATGCGTCGTGATCGTTTCCGAGACGACGTTGATCTCCATGCCCTTGAAGGGTTCGGCGGCCTTGGCGAACCACTCGAGCTCCTTCTTCTGGTCTTCCTTCGACAGCGTCGAGGGCTGGAATTCCGCGATCCACTTCTGGATCACGGCATCGTCGGCGGCGCGGGCCGGCGTGGCGACCGCGAGCGAGGCTGCGATCAGCGCGGCGGCGCTGGTCATAGTCAAAAGACTATCCTTTGTCGTTCTCAAATGTCGCATTATGATTCCTCCGGTTGCAGCGACAAACAAAACCCCAGGCCCGGGTTGACCCCGGATCTGCTCTTCTTCGCTTTCGTCAGACGGTGCGAAAGATCGCCACGGCTGAAAGAAGCGAAATCAGCGTTGCGAGCCACAGGCTCGAAATTTCCACGCCCTCGCCGATCGGCAGGGTGAGGATCGGATCGGTGCCGACGAGGCCGATCCACACCAGGTGGATCACCGCCGCCAGCACCAGCGAAATGAACAAACGATCGCCGCGCGTGGTCGGGATGCGCAGCACGCCGACCCGCTCGGCCTCGGGATAGACCGCCGCGAGCCAGGTCATCACGCCGAGCGTCGAGGCCAGCAGCACGAAGAAGATCGCGGTCGGCAGCGTCCAGGCCATCCATGCGATGCTTTCCATGATCGCCTCCTAGACCCGGCCGAGCGCGAAGCCGCGCGCGATGTAGTTGCGGACGAACCAGATCACCAGCGCGCCCGGAATGATGGTGAGCACGCCGGCGGCGGCAAGCAAGCCCCAGTCCATGCCGGCCGCCGAGACCGTGCGCGTCATGATCGCCGCGATCGGCTTGGCCTGCACCGAGGTCAGCGTGCGCGCCAGCAGCAGCTCGACCCAGGAGAACATGAAGCAGAAGAAGGCGGCGACGCCGATGCCGCTCGCGATCAGCGGCACCAGGATCTTGATGAAGAAGCGCGGGAACGAATAGCCGTCGAGGAAGGCGGTCTCGTCGATCTCGCGCGGCACGCCGGAGACGAAGCCTTCGAGGATCCACACCGCCAACGGCACGTTGAAGATGCAGTGCGCGAGCGCGACCGCCCACGGCGTATCGAACAGGCCGATTGCCGAATAGAGGTTGAAGAACGGCAGCGCGTAGACCGCCGCCGGCGCCATGCGGTTCGACAGCAGCCAGAAGAACAGGTGCTTGTCGCCGAGGAAGCGGTAGCGCGAGAACGCATAGGCCGCCGGCAACGCCACCGCGATCGAGATGATGGTGTTGAGCACGACGTATTCGAGCGAATTGATGTAGCCCGAATACCAGCTCTCGTCGGTGAAGATGCGCTTGTAGTGCTGCAGCGTCGGCGTGTGCGGCCACAGCGTCATCGTCGAGACGATCTCGGCGTTGGTCTTGAAGCTCATGTTGACGAGCCAGTAGATCGGCAACAGCAGGAAGATCAGGAACAGCGCCATGATCAGGCGGCGGCCGGGGATCGAATGCATCACGCCGCTCCTTCCTTGGCCGGACGCTCGGAGCCGGCATTGACCATCACGGTGTAGAACACCCAGCACACGATCAGGATGATCAAATTGTAGACCAGCGACAGCGCCGCGGCCTTTCCGAGGTCGAACTGGCCGAGCGCGATCTTGACGAGCTCGATCGAGACGAAGGTCGTCGAATTGCCGGGGCCGCCGCCGGTGACCACGAACGGCTCGGTGTAGATCATGAAGCTGTCCATGAAGCGCAGCAGCACCGCGATCAGCAGCACGCGGTTCATCTTCGGCAGCTGGATCGCCTTGAACACCGCCCAGCGCGAGGCGCCGTCGATCTGCGCGGCCTGGTAATAGGCGTCGGGGATCGACTTCAGGCCGGCATAGCAGAGCAGCGCGACGAGGCTGGTCCAGTGCCAGACGTCCATCACGATGACCGTGACCCAGGCGTCGACCTCGTTGGACACGTAATTGTAGTTGAGGCCGAGGTGGTTCAGCACATAGCCGAGCAGGCCGATATCGGGCCGGCCGAATATCTGCCAGATGGTGCCGACCACGTTCCACGGAATCAGCAGCGGCAAGGCGAGGATGACGAGGCAGGCCGCGACGCTCCAGCCCTCGCGCGGCATCGACAGCGCGACGATGATGCCGAGCGGCACCTCGATCGCGAGGATCACGGCAGAGAAGAACAGGTTGCGGCCGAGCGAGGCCAGGAAGCGCCCGCCGAGATCGGTCGATGGATCGAGCAGCTCCTTGAACCAGCCGACGCCGTTCCAGAAGAACTGGTTGTTGCCGAAGGTGTCCTGCATCGAATAGTTCACGACGGTCATCAGCGGCAGCACCGCCGAGAACGCGACCACCAGGAACACCGGCAGCACCAGGAACCAGGCTTTTTGGTTGATCGTCTTGTCCATCAGGCGACCCCCTCCACCAAATGGCTGTCGGCATAGACGTGGACATGCGCGGGATTGAAGATCAGCCCGGCGGTATCGCCGGAGACCGAGAAGCCCGGCGGCACGCGCGCGGCGAATTTGGTATCGCCGACCCGCACGCGGGCGAACTGGATGCGGCCGAGATCGTCGATCCGCTCGATGGTGGCCGACAGCAACCCTGACGCCGGCGCCGCGACATCGACGAACTCCGGCCGCACGCCGATCTCGATCTTCTTGCCCGCAGGCAGCACACCATAGTTTCGATGCAGGCCGATGACATGGCCGTCGACCCGCGCCTGGTGACCACTGACCTCGGCGGGCACGATGTTCATGCCGGGCGAGCCGATGAAATACCCGACGAAGGTGTGCGCCGGCTTGTCGAACAATTCGGCCGGCGTGCCGCTCTGCACCACGCGGCCGTCATGCATCACGACGACGGTGTCGGCGAAGGTCAGCGCCTCGGTCTGGTCGTGGGTGACGTAGATCAT
Source organism: Bradyrhizobium sp. UFLA06-06 (assembly GCF_054820065.1). Lineage (NCBI taxonomy): Bacteria > Pseudomonadati > Pseudomonadota > Alphaproteobacteria > Hyphomicrobiales > Nitrobacteraceae > Bradyrhizobium > Bradyrhizobium sp. UFLA06-06. Next base: position 64,141 of record NZ_JADFUD010000007.1, on the reverse strand, counting down.
CGTGAGGTCGAGCTCGCGGTGCAGCGCCTTCAGCTTGGAGCGAAGCTGCCACTTGAGCTCGGGATCGATCACCGTCAGCGGTTCGTCGAACAGGACGGCCGCGACGTCGGAGCGCACCAGGCCGCGGCCGAGCGAGATCTTCTGCTTGGCGTCGGCGGTGAGCCGCGTCGCCTTGCGTTTGAGATAGGGCTTGAGGTCGAGCAGATCGGCGATCTGCCTGACCCGCGCGTCGACCTCGGCCTTCGCGACGCCGCGATTCTTCAGCGGGAAGGCCAGGTTCTGGCCGACCGTCATGGTGTCGTAGATCACCGGGAACTGGAACACCTGCGCGATGTTGCGCTTTTGCGTCGACAGCGGCGTGATGTCGCGGCCGTCGAACAGAATCTTTCCCCGAGACGGCGTCACGATGCCGGAGATCAGGTTGAGCAGCGTGGTCTTGCCGCAACCGGACGGCCCGAGCAGCGCATAGGCGCCGCCCTGCCGCCAGGTCATGGTGACCGGCTTCAGTGCAAAGGATTCCTGCGGCGCGTCGTTGCCGCCGTAGGAGTGCGCGAGATCGACGAGGTCAATGCGGGCCATGGAGCATCTCCCTCACTTGCCGTTGCCGGCTGACGCGTTTGCCGCACGCGCACTGCGATGCACGTTGCCCGAAAACGCGGTCGCGGGCGACGCGACGAGGCGGTCGGCCGCGTCGAACACGAAGATGTTGTCGGGATCGAGCGCGGCGTCGAGCACCTGCCCGGGTTCATATTCGTGCACGCCGTGCAGCACCGCAACCCAGTTCGAGCCGTGGACATGGACGTGCACAAAGCTCTCCGACCCGGTGATCTCGGTCACCGTCACCGCGGCGGAAAATTTGTGACGGCCGGCCGCGACATTCCCGACCTCGAGCTGGTGCGCACGGAAGCCGGTCCGGTAGATGCCGTCGGGCAGATTGGCGTAGAGGCCGGCCGCGGGCGCCTGCTCGCCGCCGGCATAGATCACTTGCGCGCCCTTCTTCTCGATGCCGATGATGTTGAGCGGCGGATCGGAAAACACCTGCGCGACGCGCAGCGTGTCGGGATGGCGGTAGACCTTGGGCGTCGCGCCGGTTTGCAGCGCCCGGCCCTGCCACATGCAGACCGTGTCGCCGCCGAGCAGCAGCGCTTCCGACGGTTCGGTGGTGGCATAGACGAAGATCGCGCCGGAGGCCTCGAAGATGCGCGGCAGCTCGGCGCGCAGCTCCTCGCGCAGCTTGTAGTCGAGATTGGCGAGCGGCTCGTCGAGCAGCACGAGGTCGGCGCCCTTGACCAGCGCCCGCGCGATCGCGGTGCGCTGCTGCTGGCCGCCGGAGAGTTGCAGCGGCGTGCGCTTCAGGAACGGCTCGAGCCGCAACAGGCTGGCCGCTTCCGCCACCCGCCGCTCGATCTCGACGCGCGGCTTGCCCTGCACGCGCAGCGGCGAGGCGATGTTCTCATAGACCGTCAGCGAGGGATAGTTGATGAACTGCTGATAGACCATCGCGACCGAACGCTGCCGCACGTCGGCGCCGGTGACGTCCTTGCCATCGACCAGCACGCGGCCGGTGGTCGGCTTGTCGAGGCCGGCGAGCAGCCGCATGATCGAGGTCTTGCCCGACAGCGTCGGCCCGAGCAGCACGCTGAGCGTGCCACGCTCCAGCGTCAGCGACACATCGCGGATGGTCGGAATGCCATCCACGGTTCGCGTGACATTCTGCAGTGTGACGCTCATGCCCGTCCTCCCGCTTCGCGGAGGGGACGTTCACCGGACACGCGGTTGGCGAGCATCCACTCGTCGAGCGCGGCGATTTCACCCGCCGTCATCCGCAAGCCCAGCTTGGATCGTCGCCAGACGACATCGTCCGCGGTCCGAGCCCATTCGTTCGCCATCAGGTACCTGACTTCGCTTTCCGTCAAGGTGGCGCCGAAGGAGCGGCCGAGATCGGCCGTCGATGTTGCGTTGCCCAAGACTTTGCTGGCGCGCGTGCCATAGGCATGGGCGAGACGATTGGCGTGCGATTGCGCGAGAAACGGATAGTTGCGGATCAATTCGGCGCTCAGCGCCGCGACCGCAGATACATCCATGTCGCCGCCGGGCAGCGGCGCCTTGCCGGTCCAGCCCTCCTGCGCCTTTGTGCCGCGGAGATAAGGCGACAGCCGCTCCAGCGCCTCTTCGGAGAGGCGGCGATAGGTCGTGATCTTGCCGCCATAGATCGACAGTAGCGGCGCACCACCGGGCGTATCGAGCTCGAACACATAGTCGCGGGTCGCGGCCTTGGCTTCGCTCGCGCCGTCGTCATAGAGCGGACGCACGCCGGAGTAATTCCAGACCACGTCCTCGGGCTTCACCGGCTTGGCGAGATAGGCGCTGGCGGACGCGCAGAGATATTCGATCTCCTCCTGCGTCGCCTTCACCTTGGCCGGATCGCCGTCATAGTCGCGATCGGTGGTACCGATCAGCGAGAAGTCGTCCTGATAGGGAATGACGAAGATGATGCGGCCGTCGGCATTCTGGAAGATGTAGGCACGGCCGTGGTCGTAGAGCTTCGGCACCACGATGTGCGAGCCCTGCACCAGGCGCACCTTGGCGCGCGCGTTGACGCCGGCGCCTGACGCCAGGACCTGTTCGACCCAGGGACCGCCGGCATTGACCAGCACGCGTGACTGGATCGTGTCGCGGGCACCCGTGACGCTGTCTTCGACCGTAACGTGCCAGACGCCGTCGACCTGCCTGATCTCGACCGCGCGGGTGCGGGTGCGGATCTCGGCGCCGCGATCGGCGGCATCGCGCGCGGTCAGCGCAACCAGCCGGGCGTCGTCGACGAAGCAGTCGGAATATTCGAAGCCCTTGGTGTAGCGGCCCGGAATCAGCGGCTTGCCGACCACGTCGCGGGTCAGATCGACCGAGCGCGTCGCCGGCAGCAAATGCCGGCCGCCGATATGGTCGTAGAGGAAGAGGCCGAGCCGCAGCAGCCAGGCCGGGCGCAGGCCGGCGTGGTGCGGCAAAACGAAACGCAGCGGCCGAATGATGTGGGGCGCGATCTGCCAGAGGATTTCGCGCTCGATCAGCGCCTCGCGCACCAGACGAAACTCGTAATATTCGAGATAGCGCAGACCACCATGCACGAGCTTGGTCGACCAGGACGACGTCCCGCTGGCCAAGTCATTCATTTCACAGAGGAAAACAGAGTTACCCCGGCCCGCTGCATCGCGCGCGATGCCGCAGCCATTAACGCCGCCTCCAATGATGGCGAGGTCGTAAATCTGATCCAAAGAACGCTTCCCCCGGCAACCGCCTTCGCTTTGACGGTTTTACTTTCGGATTGAAGTAAATCACAACCAAAAACGAAAGCAAAGTGAAAACAGGGAACTTTCGCTGGGGATTTTTTGGGCGGAGTGCTCGCGGTCAGGGCTTTTGGGGAGGACGGGACGAGAAACGCTTGGGGTGACGCCAGGCAAGGCGGTGGTGGGCGATCAGGGACGCTGTGGCGATCGTCCGACGCGCAATTCCGGCAGAGCCTTTTCGGGATAGTAGGTACGGCGAACTTCACCGCCTACCCGCTTGGCGCAAGCTCGGCTGTCGCGCACAAAGTAGGCCGCGAGCAAAAGCACACCGGTCGACGCGACGAATGTATGACGGCTGGCGAACAGGACGTAAAAGACCAACGATGCGACGAAAAGGATCGCATACCATTTGAGCGCGAAGCGGAGATAGATTCGCCCGATCGAGCGATCCCTGTTCATCGGATCGCCCGATTGCCTGGCAGCGACGCCGACAGCACGAGAAAGAAGAGCGGAAAGAACACGAAGACCGCGGCATAGGCCCAGAGGTGTCCGCCGCCGAGCGCGACTTGCAGGGCGCTATATCCCGATGATTTTCGGTGCGCCAGGAGTGCCCAGAATGCAAAGCAGAACAGCGGCATCGTGAGATACTTCCACTGCTCTCGCCAGTCGCGGAGGATGGTCGCGAGATCGCCAAGCAATGCAATCAGGAACAGGGAAAACGTGACGGCGTAGAGCGAGACCAGCGGCAGGAAGAGGTGCTCGAACCTCATTTGCGCGGCTGCTTCAGCCGACACCGGGATGCCGTCCGCAAACAGGCTGCCGAACGGCGGGATTGCGAACAGCCGCATGTCAAAGCCCATCGCCTGGCCAAGCCAGAACAGGACGATCGCCACCAGGCCGATTACCGACTGCGCGAGGAAGGCCCCGCTCGCGATGCGCTGACACAGCGATCCCGAAAAGAAGATCCGCGACAGTCCGTAAAGCAGTTTCCCGCCACGGCCGTTCTGCTGTTCCAGTTCCGAAAGCCAAGCCGGGCGGCTCCCGCTGCCGAAGCGAAAGATGTCGACACGGACGCTCTTCGATGGCGGCTGGGTCTCACCATCGAACGCGCGCATGACCACAAGCGCAGAAACACCGCCGGCCAGCGCCGTTGCGCACGCGGATGCGACGTTAAAGCCGAGGACAAACGAGACGACGCCGAACATCGCCGCCATGCCCAATGCCGTGACGATCTTGAATTGCGTGCTGACCAACGAACCGCTCCACCTCAGGCAGGCTACAGCAGCGGCCGAAAGGCATCCGAAACAGGTTCGCTAAAACTTGAGCGATCAAGCGCCTTGCGCGCTGCGCAGCGCCGCGGGTGCCGCGTCGGCACCGTTGTCGTCGAGATCGACTTGCGGCTTGTCCATCGCGACGACCACCTCGATGCCGCGGCTATGGCAGATATTGGCGAGGCCCGCGGGGAGCGGTGAATCGGTGACGAAGGTCTGGATCTGGCTCATATGGGCGATCCGCACCGGCGCGCTGCGGCGGAGCTTGGTCGAGTCAGAGACCAGCATCACGTTGCGCGCATTGGCGATGATCGCCTGCGCGACCTGCACCTCGCGATAGTCGAAGTCGAGCAGCGCGCCCTCCTCGTCGATCGCGGATGCGCCGATGATGGCGTAGTCGACCTTGAACTGGCCGATCAGCTGCGTCGCGGTGGAGCCGACCACGGCGCCGTCGGCGCGGCGCACCGTGCCGCCCGCCACCACCACCTCGATGCGCGGATGGCGGTACAGCAGCATCGCGACGTTGAGGTTGTTGGTGATGACCAGCAGATCCTCATGCGAGGTCAGCGCGCTCGCGACCTCTTCCGTGGTGGTGCCGATATTGATGAACAGCGAGCAGCCGTTCGGAATCCGTGCCGCCGCGGCAGCGCCGATCGCCTTCTTCTCCTCGGCGGCGACGAAGCGACGCGCCTCGTAGGCGAGGTTCTCGACGCCCGAGGCGATGATCGCGCCGCCATGGATGCGGGTCAGCGAGCGCTGGTCGCAGAGATCGTTGAGGTCCTTGCGGATGGTCTGCGCCGACACCTCGAATCGCTTGGCGAGGTCTTCGACCATGACCCGGCCGAACGCGCGCGCGATGTTGAGAATTTCAGTCTGGCGATGGGAGAGTCCGGCCACGGCGGCCCCCTTGAAACGGCGAGTCGCCCATGGTGCGACCGTTCGGCACGGAGGTCAACGTGCAGTGCCGTGTCAGGGACGGCCGGGCGAAGGTGGACGCTTCGCCCGGGCCACGCGCTATCGCGCAAAGGTGTTCTACGACGCCACCTGCATGGATTGACCGGTGAGCAGCCGGCGCGCCGCGCGCTCGGCCTCGCGGGCATTGCGGAAGATCTGGCCTTCAAGGCGGTCGAAAAGGTGCGATGCAGCAAAGAACTGATAACCACGCGTATCGCGCACCACGATACCCGCCGTCTGCGAACTCACTTCGATCACGTAACTGTCGGACATTGTAAGCCTCGGTTTGACTCCGGCCCGACAACGGAGTCGCTGGCTGTTTGTTCCTCAGTTATTTTGCGAGGCAAAGCGCCGGAATCCGATGCTTTTTGCAATCAAACCACGCTCCGGACTCAGTTTCGACGCGTTTGCTCCCGCGCCGAATCAGCGGCACTGGCGCGACGAATGTCAGGTCTCGATCGTGGCGCCATCGCGCTGGATCGGTTGCGGATGGCCCTGCTCGTCGATCGAGACATAAGTGAAATTGCCGTCGGTCACGAGGATCGACTGCTGCTCGCGACGGCGCAGCACCCAGGCCTCGAGATGTACCGTGATCGAGGTGCGGCCGATGCGCACGAGATTGGCATGGACGGAGACCAGATCGCCGACATTGACCGCCTTGCGAAAATTCATCGCGTCGATCGCGACCGTCACGGTGCGCGACTTCGCCACCTTTGAGGCGAACACACCGCCGCCGAGATCCATCTGGCTGAGCAGCCAGCCGCCGAAGATGTCGCCATTGGCATTGGTGTCGGCCGGCATCGCCAGCGTGCGGATGCAGAGATCGCCCTTCGGCTCAGCATCGTTGCTCAGCGGCGCGTGAACATGGGTGTCGGTCACTTGCGAGGTGGTCACCTGCGAATCGGTCACTTGAAGGCCTCCCAGCCGGGATCCGGCGCAAATCGTCCGCCGAACTTGCGCATCAAGGCCTGCATCGCCGACACCACATTGTCGACGCCGCGGCTGCGCGCATAGTTGAGCGGGCCGCCGCGGAACGGGGCATAGCCGGTGCCGAAGATCATCGCGCCGTCGACCATGTCGGGATTGTCGACGATGCCCTCGCGCAGGGCGGCGACGCAGACATTCGAGATCGGCAGCACCAGGCGGTCGATCATCTCATCGCTCACCCGGGGACCCGTCTCGGGCAACGGAGCCTTCTCCGCCTTGCCGTCCTTCCAGGTGTAGAAGCCCTTGCCGGTCTTGCGGCCGAGCTCGCCCCTGACGACTTTTTCGCGCAACCATGCGGGCGTCGGCGGCAGCGTATCGCCGAACTTCGAGCGCAACATGTCGCCAACATCGAGGCAGATATCGAGGCCAACCTGGTCAGCAAGTTCGATCGGCCCCATCGGCATGCCGAACTCGACCGCGGCCGCGTCGATCAGGCGCTGGTCGGTCTTCTCGTCCAGCATCATCATCGCTTCCAGCATGTAGGGCGTCAGCGCGCGGTTGACGAGGAAGCCCGGCGAGCTCTTCACCGGCAGCGGCAGGCGGTCGATGGCGCCGACGAAAGCGAGCGCCTCCTTGAGCATGCCGGTATCGGTGCCGTCATGGCTGACGACCTCGACGAGTTGCAGCCGCGACACCGGGTTGAAGAAGTGCAGGCCGAGCAGCCGCTCCGGCCGTGCCAGCGTGGTGCGCAGATCCTGCAGCGGGATGCTCGACGTATTGGTGGCGAGGATCGCGCCCTGTTTCATCTTCGGCTCAAGGGAAGCATAGACCTTCTGCTTCAGCTCGAGCTTTTCCGGCACCGCCTCGATGATCAGATCGGCGTTGCGGACGCCCTCGCCGTCCATGTCGGGAATCAGGCGGTCGAGCGCGTCGCGCTGGTCGATCCGCTTGCGCATGATCTTGCCGTACAGCTCCGAAGCCCGCTTCATCGCGCCCGCGATCGGCTCGGCCTTCATGTCGGCGAGCGTCACCCGCATGTCCTGGTTGGCGCACCAGGCCGCGATATCGCCACCCATCGCGCCGGCGCCGATGACATGGACATGCGCAACCTTGTTGCCGCTGCCGGCGACCTTCTTCATCTGCTCGCGCAGGAAGAACACGCGGATCAGATTCTGCGCGGTCGGCGTCACCATCAGATTGGCGAACGAGGCCTTCTCCGCATTCAGCATCGCCGCGCGATTGCCGGCGTACTTCTCCCACAGATCGATCAGCGCATAGGGCGCCGGGTAATGCTTGCGTGGTGCCGCCTTCTCGGCCTCGCTGCGCATCCGCGAGGCGAGGAAACCGCGCGCCACGCCGAAATTGAGGATCGAGTTGAGCACGCCCGGACTTGCGCGCTTCAGCCGGCCGAACACCGCGTCCTTCACCGCGTTGCGGACATGGCGCTCCTGGGTGACGGCGTCGACCAGGCCGAGCGCCTTGGCGCGGCGCGCGTCGATGGTCTTGCCGGTCAGCATCAAGGTCATCGCCTGCATCGGGTTGACCAGCTCGGTGAAGCGCACGGTGCCGCCGAGACCGGGATGCAGGCCGAGCATCACCTCGGGGAAGCCGAACCGCGCGTCGTCGATCGCGATCCGCATCTGGCAGGCCAGCGCGACCTCGAGGCCGCCGCCGAGGCAGAAGCCGTGGATGACAGCGACCGAGGGCACGCGCAGCGCCTCGAGCCGGTCGATCACCGCATGGGCGCGGCCGATCGCGGTCTCGACCGCGCTGGAATCGCTGGCGCCGCGAAACTCATTGACGTCGGCGCCGGCGATGAAGCCGCTTGGCTTAGCCGAGCGCACCACGAGGCCGGTCGGCCGCTGGTTCTCGAGCGCCGAGACGATGGCATCGAGCTCCTCGAGCAGATCGGCGGACAGCGTGTTGGCGCTGGCGCCGGCGCGATCGAACAGCAGCCAGGCAATGCCGTCCTCATCGCGCGTCAGCTTGAAATTCCGGTAGGGGCCGTCGGCGACAGGCTTCGGCCCAAGTTCGAGCACGCGATCGGCGAGAACGTCTATGATCCGTGAATCCATGATCACACCGTCTCTATCAACATCGCGCCGCCCTGCCCGCCACCGATGCATTCGGTGGCGACGCCGCGCCTGGTGCCGAGCCGCTTCATCGCATTGACCAGATGCAGCACGATGCGGTTGCCGCTGGTGCCGACGGGATGACCGAGGCTGATCGCGCCGCCGTCGACGTTGAGCTTGGCGCGGTCGATCTCGCCGGCCGCGCCGTCGAGCCCGAGAATCTCGCGGCAGAATGTCTCGTCGTTCCACGCCGCGAGGCAGCCCAGCACCTGGGTGGCGAAGGCCTCGTTGAGCTCCCAGGTCTCGACGTCCTGCAAGGTCATGGCGTTGCGCTTGAGCATCGCGCTCGCCGACAGCACCGGGCCGAGGCCCATGATCGAGGGATCGAGCGCCGACCACTGGCTGTCGAGGATGACGGCCTTCGGCGTCAACCCGTGCTTGGCTACCGCCGTCTCCGACGCCAGGATCACCCAGGAAGCGCCGTCGGTGATCTGCGAGGAATTGCCGGCGGTGACCTGGCCCCAGGGCCGTTCGAACACCGGCTTCAGCTTCGCCAGCGTCTCGGGCGTCGAGTCCGGGCGGACGCCGTCGTCGTGGTCGTAGAACTTGCCGTCGCGGGAGAACGCGGTCTCGACCTCGCCCTTGAGAAAGCCTTGCTTCTGCGCGTTGGCCAGCCGCTGATGGCTCTCGGCAGCATATGCATCGGACTGTGCGCGCGTAATGCCGAACAGATGGCCGACCTTCTCGGCGGTCTGCCCCATGTTGAGCTCGGTGATCGGGTCGGTCAGTCCACGCTCCAGGCCGATGATCGGCTTGAAGTAGCTCGGCTTCACCTTCAGCGCCGCGGCGATCTTGGCACCTAGCCCCTTGGCGCCGGCAAAGCCGGCAAACCAGCGCACGCCGGAATTGGGCCAGACCAGCGGCGCGTGGCTCAAGGCCTCGGCGCCGCCGGCGAGGATCAGGTCGGAGGTCCCCTCGCGGATGTAGCGGTAGCCGGTGTCGATCGACTGCATGCCGGAGCCGCAATTGATCTGCACCGTGAAGGCGACCATCTCTTCGCCCATGCCGAGCCGGAGCGCCGCGACGCGTGCCGGGTTCATCTCGTCGGCGATCACGTTGACGCAGCCGAGGATCACCTGGTCGAAGGCGGTGGGCGCGAACGGCTGCCGGGCCAGCAGCGGCCGGCCGCATTGCACGGCAAGATCGACCGGGGTGAACGGGCCGGGACCGGAGCGCGCCTTCAGGAACGGCGTCCGGCTGCCGTCGACGATAAAGACTGGTCGCGCCATCAGCTCGCCGCCCTCTGGTCACCAAGCTCCTGGAAGAACTGATGCACGTCGGCGGATTTCTTGTAAATCGGGGACAGCGCCTCCGGCGCAAAATCATCGACCTCGATGACTTTGGCGACGGCCTCATGAGCGGCCGCGAGCTTCTCGCCGTCGGCCTCGGTGATGACGCCCTTCTTGACGGCATCCTTCCAGTCATGCAGCCGCGCCGCGCGCAACTGCTTGGCGGCGTCCTCGGCTTCGGTGACCAGGCGGAAGGCCTTCTCCAGCCGCGCGATGCCGCCGTCATCCTCGACAAAGGCGAGGTCCGGCGTCAGGCGATCGCGCGCAGCCGACGGCGACAGCACGAGCTGCGCGCATTGCTGCACGACGCGATCGGACGGGCCGGTGACGCGGGCGCCGAACGGCTGGATCAGGAATTTCAGCAGCCAAGCCACCGGGCGGTTCGGCAGATTGGCGAAGATTTCCGCAAAGCGGTTCTCGATGGTCTTGAAGCCGGATGCCATGCACCATTGGAGCGCAGGAAGATCCTCCTTCTGCCGGCCCTCGTCCTGCCAGCGCTTGAGCGCGGCAGAGAGCAAATAGAGCTCGGAGAGGATGTCGCCGAAGCGCGCGGAGAGCATCTCCTTGCGCTTCAGCGCGCCGCCGAGGGTGAGCAGCGCCATGTCGGCGCACAGCGCGAATGCCGAGGAATAGCGCGAGAGCTGGCGATAGAACTCGGTCGCATCGCCGGCATCCGGCGCCGGCGCGAACAGGCCGAAGCTCCAGCTGCGGCCCCAGGCGCGGAACATGGTCGCGAAGCTGTGGCCGACATGTTTCCAGAACGCGGTGTCGAACGCGGTGAGGCCCTTGTCGCGATCGGGCTCGCCGAGCGCGTTCATCTCCTGCAACAGATAGGGATGCGCGCGGATCGCGCCCTGCCCGAACACGATCAGGTTGCGGGTCAGGATGTTGGCGCCCTCGACCGTGATGCCGACCGGCACCGAGCGGTAGAGCCCGCCGAGATAATTCTGCGGCCCGTCGATCACGGCCTTGCCGCCATGGATGTCCATGGCGTCGTCGATCGCGATCCGCATCCGTTCGGTGGCGTGCAGCTTCATGATCCCGGAGATGACGGCGGGATGATGCCCCTCGTTCAGTGCCGCACAGGTCAACCGCCGCGCGGCGTCGAGCAGATAGGCCGTGCCGGCGATGCGGGCGAGCGGCTCCTCGATGCCCTCGAATTTCGAGATCGAGATGCCGAACTGCTCGCGGATGCGGGCATAAGCGCCGGTGGTGCGCGCGGCATAGGCAGCGCCGGCCGCCGACAGCGACGGCAGCGAGATGCCGCGGCCGGCGGCAAGCGCCGTCATCAGCATCTTCCAGCCCTGGCCGAGCCGCTCCTGGCCGCCGATGATGTAGTCGAGCGGGATGAAGACATCGCGGCCCCAGTTCGGGCCGTTCTGGAACACCTGCATCGCCGGCAGATGGCGGTGGCCGATCGAGACGCCGGGCAGATGGGTCGGGATCAGCGCGACGGTGATGCCGAGCTCTTCCTCGCTGCCGACGAGGTGATCGGGATCATAGGCCTTGAACGCAAGCCCGAGCAGCGTCGCGACCGGGCCGAGCGTGATGTAGCGCTTGTGCCAGTTGAGCCTCAAGCCCAGCACCTCGCGGCCTTCGAAATTGCCCTTGCAGATGATGCCGGTGTCGATCATCGAGGCGGCATCGGACCCTGCCTCCGGGCTGGTCAGACCGAAGCATGGAATGTCCTGTCCGGAGGCGAGGCGCGGCAGCCATTTGTCCTGCTGCTCCTTGGTGCCGAAGCGCATCAGGAGTTCACCCGGCCCGAGCGAGTTCGGCACCATCACGGTGACGGCCGCGGTCAGCGAACGCGACGAGATCTTGCGCACCACTTCGGAATGCGCATAGGGCGAGAAGCCGAGGCCGCCGAATTCCCTGGGGATGATCATGCCGAAGAATTTCTTGGCCTTGATGAAGGCCCAGACCTCGGGCGGCAGATCGCGCCATTCCCAGTTGATCTTCCACTCGTCGAGCATCCTGCAGAGCTCGTCGACCGGACCGTGCAAGAAGGCTTGCTCTTCGTCGGTCAATCTGGCCGGCGCGAACGCCAGCAATTTCGACCAGTCGGGATTGCCGGTGAAGAGATCGGCGTCCCACCAGACGTCGCCCGCTTCCAGCGCCTCGCGCTCGGTGTCCGACATCGTCGGCAGCACGCCACGCGCCCAGGAGAAGATCGGTTTTGTCATATAGTCGCGGCGGAAGCTCATGGCGGATCCTCATGAAACGGCGGCGCGGATGGGTGATCTTATCGGAAAGTGCCGTTCACCGGTGAACACTTCGCTGTTCAAATAAAGCGAAATTGACGCGGCCCCGGCGCCATTCTGTTAACGGCAGGCCACGCGTTCAGTTCCGAAAGCTGAGGTGCGACAATCAGGTAGCAGGGGATGGCGCAGACGCCATCCCCGCGCAGGACGAGCTAGGCGGGCCCTGCTCCCTGGGTTGCGGTATAGACCGCGTAGAGCGACTGGCTTGCGGCCATGAACAGGCGGTTGCGCTTGGGGCCGCCGAAGGTGATGTTGCCGCAAACCTCGGGCAGCCGGATGCGGCCGAGCAGCTTGCCTTCCGGCGACCACACCGTCACGCCGCTGTAACCGACCGCGCGGCCGGCATTGCTCGAGCACCAGACATTGCCGTTGACGTCGCAGCGGATGCCGTCCGGTCCGCACTTCACGCCGTCGATCGTGAAATCGCTGAACCGCTTGCCGTTGGAAAGCTTGTTGTCGGCGCCGACATCGAACACGAAAACGTCGCCCTTGCCGCCGGGGCCGCTGTCGCCCGGTCCCTTGCCGGTCGAGACCACGTAGAGCTTCTTGTAGTCCGGCGAAAAGCAGAGGCCGTTCGGATCGGGCACCTGGTCCTCGCTGACCACGAGATCGACACGGCCGGAGGGATCGATGCGATAGCAATTGGTCGGCAGCTCGCGCTTGGCCGGCATGAAGCCCGCCGGCTGGCCGATCCGGGGATTGAGCTTGCCGGCCGGATTGCCCGGGCCACCCGCGGCGTCGGGTTCGCCCTCATAGAGCTGCCCGCCATAGGGCGGATCGGTGAACCAGTAGCTGCCGTCGGGATGCGCGACGACGTCGTTCGGCGAGTTCAGCCGCTTGCCTTGATAGTTATCGGCGAGCACGGTCGCGGTGCCGTCATTCTCGCAGCGCGTCACACGGCGGGTGAGATGCTCGCAGGACAGCTGGCGGCCCTGGAAGTCGAACGAATTGCCGTTCGAATAGTTCGACGGCATGCGGAAGACGCTGACATGGCCGTCGTCTTCCGACCAGCGCATCTGCCGGTTGTTCGGGATGTCGCTCCACAACAGATAACGGCCCTGCGAACTCCAGGCCGGGCCTTCCGCCCACAACAGGCCGGTGTGGAGGCGCTTGATCGAGGTGTTGGGCTGGGCAAGGTCGTTGAAGGATGGGTCGACCGCGATGATGTCGGGGTCCCAGAAATAGGTGGTCGGCGCACCGCGCGGACTGAAGTCGCGCGGCGGGCTGGTGATCGTCGTCGGCGGCCCGACCGGCGCGGGCGCATTCTGAGCCAGCGCGCTGCCGATGCCCGCGACGGCGGCGGCGGAAGCCGCCAGCCCCTGAACCAGCGTGCGTCGTGAAACGTTCGGATCGCGTTGTTCTTCGTTCGGATCGCGCCGCGGTTGGCGTGTCATCGCATCCTCCCACTCTGTTGGCCGGCCGTTGATCCGGCCTGGCGGGTGGAGGTTAGACTGCTCCCGGAGAGGTTGCGAGTGACGGTTTTTCATCCCCGCGCGCGGAAATTTCACATTGTTGTGGTGCGGGCTGTCGTTGCGGCGCGACGTCTCTTACCTCGCCCCGCTTGCGGGGAGAGGTCGGATTGCTTCGCAAGATGCAATCCGGGTGAGGGGTACAGGTCTCACGACGATCATAACTGGTGGAAGCAGCCCCTCACCCTACCCTCTAAGAGCGAGCTTCGCTCGTCTCGACCCCGCAAGCGGGCGAGGGAGAAGGAAGAGCTAATCCGGCCGGATCATCTCGAACATGTTTTCCGGCTTGATCTCGAAGTAGTCGCCGCGGCGGCCGGCGCGGACGATCGGGTGCGCGAGACCGGTCTGGTAGACGCCGTCCTTGATGAAGGCCTTGTCGATGTGGACGGCGACGACCTCGCCAAGCGTCAGCCAAGCCTCGGCCTTCTTGCCGTCGGCGCCCTGGAGCTGGACGATCTGGCTCACCTTGCATTCGAACGACACCGGGCTTTCTGCGACCCGCGGCACGTTGACGAGCTTGCCGGCAACCTGCGTGAGTCCAGCGAGCTTGAACTCGTCGACATCGCGCGCGACGTGCGCCGCCGTCGCGTTCATGTGCTTGGCGAGATCCATCGTCGCCAGATTCCAGACGAACTCGCCGGTGTCCTGGATGTTGGCGACGCTGTCCTTCCGGTTGGTGGAGGAGAAGCCGATGATCGGCGGCACGTAGCAGAACGCGTTGAAGAAGCTGTAGGGCGCGAGGTTGACGTTGCCGCCCTTGTCGCGCGAGGAGATCCAGCCGATCGGCCGCGGCGCGACGATGGCGTTGAACGGGTCGTGCTTCAGGCCGTGGCCGTTCTTCGGCTCGTAGAAATGCAGGTCTTTGGCAGTCACGGGGGGGCCTCTCGTCATTCCGGGATGGTGCGCTAGCACCAGACCCGGAATCTCGAGATTCCGGGTTCGATGCTTACGCATCGCCCCGGAATGACAAGGAAGTCAACTGACGAAAATGTCAGCCCTGGCGCGCAAGGGCTGGCGCTCAATTGGCGCGGCTGCGCGGCGACAGGCCGGCGATCACGAAATCGATCATCTGGTCGATGGTCGGGCCCGGCTTGGTGGCACATTGGGCGATCATCTGCGGGTGGAAGAACCGCATCATCGCCGTGCAGGCGCACAGCGAGGCGAGTTGCAGGTCCGTGATCTCGAACTCCCCCGACGCGGCTCCTTGCGCGATCACCTCGCCGATAATGGAGGCGATGCACTCCATATGGGCGACGCAGACGTCCCAGTCCTCCTGCATCGCGATCTCGACCATCTCGTGCAGCTTGGAGTCACCGACATAGCGTTCGGTGTTCATGCGATTGATGGTCGTCATCAGCTGGCGCAGGCGCGGCGCCGCCGGCCCCTCCGAGCGCGCGATGCGCTGGGCCTCGATCTCGACCTCGCCCATCAGGCCGCGGGCCACGCTTTCGTGGATCGACTTCTTCGAATCGAAGAAGCGGTACACGTTGGCGGGGCTCATCCGCAGCTCTTTGGCGATGTCGGCGACCGTCGTCTTCTGGTACCCGATCTGCCGGAACAAGCGCTCCGCCACCACGAGAATCCGCTCGCGGGTGTCGGTTTCGCTATGTTCCGAGATCAGTGTCATGTTGGCCTGCTCAATCTTCAATTATTCGGCCGCCTCAGCAAGCGGAAATGCGCGTTGCGCATCGCCGGCATGCTGCGGCGCAGTATCGGCTTGCTCGGAGCCGCTCTCCTCGAGGGTCTTGCGGAACCAGAGGGCGTAAAGGCCCGGCAGATACAGCAAGGTCAGGAAAGTCGCAACAAACAAACCGCCCATGATGGTGATCGCCATCGGGCCCCAGAACGCCGAGCGCGACAGCGGGATCATGGCGAGGATGGCGGCCAGGGCCGTCAGCACCACCGGCCGGGCGCGCCGGACGGTGGCTTCGACGATCGCCTCGCGCCGGGTCAGGCCGGACGCAACGTCGCTCTCGATCTGATCGACCAGGATCACGGCGTTGCGCATGATCATGCCGGCAAGCGCGATCAGGCCGAGCAGCGCCACGAAGCCGAACGGCTGGTTGGCGACGTTGAGCCCGAGCGAGGCGCCGACGATGCCGAGCGGCGCGGTCAGGAACACCAGGAACAGGCGCGAGAAGCTCTGCAGCTGGATCATCAGCAGCGTCAGCATCACCATCACCATCACGGGGAAGAGGATGAAGATCGACGCATTGCCCTTGGCGGATTCCTCGAACGCTCCGCCCGGCTCGATCCGGTAGGCCGGCTCGAGATGGGCCTGGATGTCCTTCAGCTTCGGCGAGATCTGGTTGGTGACGTCGGGCGCCTGCACGCCGTCGACGACATCCGACCGCACGGTGATTGCCATGTCGCGGTTGCGCCGCCACAGGATCGGCTCCTCATGCGCGTATTCGATCTTGGCAATCTGCTGCAGCGGCACGGCGACGCCGTTGCGCGTGGTGATGGTGAGATCGCCGACGCGGCCGAGATCGAGCCGCTCGGACGGTACCGCGCGGGCGACCACGCCGACCTTCTCGATGCCGTCGCGGATCGTGGTGACCGGCGCGCCCGAGATCAGCATCGCCAGCGCCTGCGAGACGTCCTGCGGGGTCAGGCCGAGCGCGCGCGCCCGATCCTGGTCGACGGCGAGCTTCAGGTAGGGCGACTGCTCGTTCCAGTCGAGCTGGACGTCCTTGACGTTCTTGTTCCGGCGCATGACGTCGCGCACCTGGTAGGCGATGTCGCGCACCTTGTTGGCATCGGGGCCGATCACGCGGAACTGGACCGGGAAGCCGACCGGCGGACCGAAATTGAAGCGGTCGACCCGGACCCGCGCCTCGTTCAGCGCGCCATCGGCGGCGGCCTGCTCGATCTTGGCCTTGACGCGCTCGCGCGCCTCGACGTTCTTGGCGAGGATCACGATCTCGGCAAAGGCCTCGTTCGGCAGCTGCGGGTTGAGGCCGAGCCAGAAGCGCGGCGAACCCTGGCCGACATAGGCGGTGTAGGTCTGGATGTCGTCATCGCCCTTCAGCAGCCCTTCGGCCTTCTTCACCGTCTTCTCGGTGACGTTGAAGGCGGTGCCCTCGGGCAGCCGCAGCTGCAGGAACAACTCGGGCCGCTCCGACAGCGGGAAGAACTGCTGCTGGACGTGGCCGAACGCAACGATGGAGGCAACGAAGACGCCGACGGTCGCCGCCACCACCTTGATGCGGTGATCGACGCACCACTGCACGACGCTGCGCAACCCGCGATACATCCGCGTCTCGTAGATCGCGTGCGGATCGTGGTTCTGGTGCACCTTGATGTTGGGCAACAGCTTGACGCCGATATAGGGCGTGAAGATCACCGCGACGAACCAGGACGCGACCAGCGAGATCGCCACGATCCAGAAGATGCCGCCGGCATATTCGCCGACCGCAGAATTGGCAAAGCCGATGGGGAGGAAGCCAGCGGCCGTGACCAGCGTTCCCGTGAGCATCGGAAACGCGGTGGATTCCCAGGCAAAGGACGCCGCCTTCATGCGGTCCCAGCCTTGCTCCATCTTCACCACCATCATCTCGACCGCGATAATGGCGTCGTCGACCAGAAGGCCGAGCGCAATGATCAGCGCGCCGAGCGTGATGCGGTGCAGGTCGAGCGACATCGCGTTCATCACGATGAAGACGATACCGAGCACCAGCGGCACCGACAGCGCGACCACGATGCCGGTGCGCCAGCCGAGCGCGACAAAGGAGACGAACAGCACGATCGCGAGCGCCTCGACGAAGGAGTGCACGAACTCGCCGACGGCGTGCTCGACCACCTTGGGCTGGTCGGCGATCTGCTGGATATCGACGCCCTGCGGCACCGCCTTCAGGAACTCGGCGGTCGCCTTCTGGACCTCCTTGCCGAGCTCGAGGATGTTGGCGCCCTTGGCGGTGACGACGCCGATGCCGAGCGCCGGCTTGCCTTCCTGACGCACCACGAAGCTCGGCGGATCGACATAGCCGTGGCTGACGGTCGCGATATCGCCGAGCCGGAACACGCGGCCGTTGCTCTCGACCGGCGTCTCGGCAACCGCCTTGACGCCATCAAGCGCGCCGGTGACGCGCAGCGGCACGCGCTGCGATGAGCTCTCGACGGTGCCGGCCGGGGTGACGTTATTCTGCTTGGCGAGCGAGTCGAACAGCGCTTGCGGCGTGATGCCGAGCGTCGCCAGCTTGGCATGCGAGAACTCGACGAAGATGCGCTCGTCCTGGGTGCCGTAGAGATCGATCTTGGTCACGCCGGGCACCTTCAGCAGGCGCTGGCGAAAACCCTCCGCGACCTTCTTGAGCTGCGCATAATTGGCGCCGTCGCCGGTCATCATATAGAGGATCGAATCGACGTCGGAGAATTCGTCGTTGACCACGGGACCGAGGATGCCGGAGGGCAGCTCGCCCTGCACGTCGACCAGCTTCTTGCGCAACAGATAGAAGAGGTAGGGCACGTCCTTCGGCGAGGTCGAATCCTTGAAGGAGACCTGCATCGCCGTGAAGCCCGGCTTGGAATAGGTCTGCACTTTGTCGAAGAACGGCAGCTCCTGCAGTTTCTTCTCGATCGGATCGGCGACCTGCATCTGCATTTCCTGCGAGGTCGCGCCCGGCCACATCACCGAGACGTTCACCACCTTGACGGTGAAGAACGGATCCTCGGCGCGGCCGAGCTTCTCATAGGAGAAGAAGCCGGCGGCGCCGAGAATGATCATCAGGAACAGGACCAGCGTCGGATGGCTGACCGCCCAGGCCGAAAGGTTGAAGCGCTTCATCGAACTCTCCAAGTTCTAGACCAGTCCCAGAACCGTTTCCGCTGCGATTGCGAGGGTTAGAACGACAGCGACGACACGACCCGCACCTTCTGGCTCGGATCGAGTTTCTGCACACCGAGGGCGACCACCTTGGCGCCATCGTCGACGCCGCCCGAGATGACGACGTTGTTGCTCTCGTAGGCCTTCACCTTGACCGGCTTCAGCGCGATGTCGCCCTTGTCGTCGACGATGTAGAGCGAGGGATCGCCGCCCTGGCTGTACAGCGCCGACAGCGGCAACTTGGCGACGCGCTCGCTCGCCTTGTCGGCCAAGGTCAGCGTCGCGGTCATGCCGAGCGAAACCGCCTCGTCGGCGTCCGGCAGCGAGAATTTTGCGAGATAAGTACGGGTGGCGGGATCGGCCTGCGGCGCGACCTCGCGCAGCCTGGCGGCATAGCTCTTCTTGGCGTCCGACCACAGCGTCACCGTGGCTACGCCCGACCTGGCACGAGCGAGAAGCGTCTCGGGGATCGCGACGACAGCTTCCTTCTCGCCAAGTCGGGCGACACGGATCGAAGCCTGGCCCGCGGCAACCACCTGGCCGGGCTCGATCATGGTCGCTGTGACGACACCCCGGGTGTCGGCCACCAGCGTTGCGTAAGAGAGGGAATTCTTGGTCAGCTCGACCGAACGCTCGGCGCGGTTCAGTCGGGCGCGGGCCTCGTCGCCGGCGGCCTTGGCGGAGTCGAGCGCCGCATCGGTGGTCCAGCCCTTGGCCTTCAGATCCTTGGCGCGCTGCTCGGCGGCCGCGGCCTGCGCCAGCACGCCGGTGGCGGCGCGGAACTCCGCCTCGGCCTGCTCGGCCTGCAGCTTCAGGTCGACCTCGTCGAGGGTGGCCAAGGGCTGGTCGACGTCGACTGTCTGTCCGACCTCGACCAGCCGCTTGGCCACCTTGCCGGCAACCCGAAAGCCCATATCGGCTTCGATACGGGGCTTGATGGTGCCGACAAAGCTGCGCTCAGGGGTTTCGGCTTCATAATGGACGGTCGCCACCAGAACGGGGCGCCCCGGATCGGCAACTTCGGCCGCCTTTTCATTGCAACCGGTCAGCGCGAACACCGCAAATGCCAACGATGCTCCCGTCAAGAGCCTGTAATAGCTCGAGAAAACGGAACGAACGAACATCTGAAATCTCCATCGGGCTGACGACTGATGAAGAGTATCGATTTATCACTGATGAATGTCAATATTCGTCAGTGATAACCAATTCGTGAGCGAGGGTCGGATTTGGCGGTGCAGAGTTCGGAAAATGCGTAGCCCGGATGAAGCCAACGGGTCGCGCGAACGCGCGCCCGATGACCGGCTCAGCGAAATCCGGGACCTCACCGGTGGCGTGAGGATACCCGGATTACGCTACGCTTCATCCGGGCTACAGCATCGACGGTCCGTAGGATGGGTAGAGCGCAGCGAAACCCATCAACTTGCCGCGGGTGCCATGATGGGTTTCGCTTCGCTCTACCCATCCTGCGAAGGTCTACGCAGTTGTCGCTACTTCGCGCCGGCGAACTCGGTCTTGGTCTCGTGGCTGCCGAGGAAAACCAGCAGGCCCGCGGCAAGCGGCAACAGCGAGAGCACCAGCAGACCGGTCGACGTGCTTCCGGTGGCTTCCTTGACCCAGCCGATCAGATAGGGCCCGCCGAAACCGGCGAGGTTGCCGATCGAGTTGATCAGCGCGATCGCGCCGGCCGCGGCGGTGCCGGAGAGCCAGGCGGTCGGCAGCGTCCAGAACACCGCGAAGGTGCAGAACACGCCGATCGCGGCGACCGTCAGCACCACCATCGTCATGACCGGATCGGTGATGTAGCTGGAGACGGCGAGCGCCAGCGCCGTCAGCAGCAGCGGCGCGCCGACATGGAACACGCGCTCGCGCGTGGCATCGGAACGGCGCGCCCACAGGATCATCGCGACGGTGCCGAATGCGTACGGAATCGCGGTGACGAAGCCGGTCTGCGCATTGGTCAGCCCGAACGCCTTGACGATCTGCGGCAACCAGAACTGCATGCCGTAGAGCGAGGCGACGAAGCCGAAATAGATCGCACTGAGCGCCAGTACCTTGGGCGAGGACAGCGCCTCGCCCAGCGTGAAATGCTTCGCCGCCTGCTTGGCCGCGACCTCGGCGTCGAGCTTCGCCTTGAGCCACGCCTTCTGCTCGGCCGAGAGCCAATCGGCCTTCTCCGGCCGGTCGGTCAGATAGAACCAGGTAACGATGCCGAGCAGCACCGAGGGAATGCCCTCGATGACGAACAGCCACTGCCAGCCCTTCAAGCCCATCACGCCGTCGAGGCCGAGCAACAGGCCGGAGATCGGCGCGCCGATCACGGTCGAGATCGGCACCGCGAGCGCAAAGGCGGCGAGGAAGCGCGCACGATACTCGGCCGGATACCAGTAGGTCAGATAGAGGATGATGCCGGGGAAGAAGCCGGCCTCGGCCACCCCGAGGAAGAAGCGCAGCGCGTAGAAGCTGTGCTCGTCATAGACCGCCGCCATCAACGCCGAGAGGATGCCCCAGCTCACCATGATGCGGGCGATCCACCTGCTGGCGCCGAACCGCTCCAGCGCCAGGTTGCTCGGCACCTCGAAGATGAAATAACCGATGAAGAAGATACCGGCGCCGAACGAGAACACCACCGGCGAGAACTTCAGCTCGCTGTTCATGGTGAGCGCGGCGAAACCGAGATTGACGCGGTCGAGATAGGAGAAGAAGTAGGCCAGGATCAGGAACGGGATCAGCCGCCAGGAGATCGCGCGGATCGTCGACGTCTCGATCTCGCTGCGGGCGCCGCGATCGGGCGCGATGGTTGCTGTCTGGCTCATGAGCTTTCCCCGGGTGTTGCTTGCCGTGAGGATTATTGGCTGGCCACGCATTGAGCAATGGCAAAAACTCATAGCTCACAGCGCAAACGGGAACCCTGTGCGTTTTGTGCACGGCGTCGTTGCGAGCGAAGCGAAGCAATCCACTTATCCGCTTGTGGCGCGATGGATTGCTTCGCGGAGCCTGTCATCGGGCGCGCGTTCGCGCGACCCGGTGGCTCGCAATGACGGAGAGCCAGCCCTATTCAGCCAGCTGGAAGCGCTCGAAGCGGTCGAGCTCTTCCTCGATGCGCCGCTTCAGCTCCTTGCGTGCCGCCTGCTTCTTGCCGTTGCCGACCCAGCTCCATTTCTGCATCAGGAGCTTCTTGTTTTGCCGGTCGGTCTTCAGGTCGAGGGCGGCGACGATCTCGTCGCCGACCAGCACCGGCAGCGCGAAATAGCCGAACAGGCGCTTCTCCTTCGGCACATAGGCCTCGAAACGGTGGCCATAGCCGAAGAACAGCTCGGTGCGCTTGCGCTGGATGATCAGCGGATCGAACGGCGAGAGGATGTGAACCAGAGTGGGATCACCCTCGCCGGTCGCTTCCAGCACCTCGGGCCGAGCCCAATGTTCCTGCTTGCCGGCGCCTTCCAGCGCGACCTGGACCAGCTCCTTGCGGCGCAGGCGCGCCTCGATCAGGCTGCGCACCGCCTTCTTGCTCGGCGCGTCGAGATGGCAGATCGAATCCAGGCTGACGATGCCCTGCGAGCGCAGCGCGCGGTCAAGCAGATAGGCGGTCCGGGCCGAGGCCGGGGCCGGCTTCGGCGGCTTGTCCCAGCCGAAGTGCCGGGTCATCAGCTCGTAGGTCTTCAGCATGCCGGCACGCTCGCTGATCGTGACCACACCGCCATAGAAGGCGAGCTGCAGCGCGCGCTTGGAGGGCTTCCGGCTCTGCCAGAGATGCTCTTTCTCGGTCAGCACGTCGTCGTCGATGTCGCGGATGGTCAGCGGACCGGCACGGAGCAGCCGCAGCACCTTGCGCGTATCCGCCGGGGTCACCGACGAGAACCATTTGTGGCCCTCGCGCTTATGCGCCTTCATCGCCGGCAGGAAGATGCCGATGTCCTTGGACGGAATGTAGGACAGCGCGTGCGTCCAGTACTCGAACACGCTCTTGTCCCGGCTCTGCGCCTGCTTGAGGTCGGCGCGGCGGTAGTCCGGAATGCGGGTGAACAGGATGTGGTGATGGCAGCGCTCGATCACGTTGATGGTGTCGATCTGCACATAGCCGAGATGATCGACGGCGGCCGCCACCGCTGACGCCCCCTCCCCGAACGGCGCCTTTGTATCGAGCCGCTGCGCGCGCAGCCAGATGTGGCGGGCGCTAGCATTGTTCAACGAAAGGGGTTCGGCGGCGCGGGGCATTGCCCCAGCAATGTAGTGAGATTCGCGCCGCTGTGGAGAGCCGCGCGAGGGAAATCAGCTCCGCATCATTCGGAGCGGCTACGTCGATCCGACGACCCGCCGCAACCACGGAACGTCCCCGACCGCCGCGGCCAGGGCCGCGCTTTCCTCATGGAAGATGCGGAACGAATGACCGCCAACCGGAAACCAGCCGCGGCCGTCTTCGACGTCCCGCCGATATTCTTCGAAGCCGATGCTGCCGTCCGGGCGCAGGAAGATATCGACGCAGCGCGAGGCGTCTTCGTCATTGATCGAGCGGAGGACGCGATTGACGTGGGCCATGATGTCCTCGCTCCCCCGTCTGCCTGCCTGGCGCAAGGCGGGACGGCGCACCGAACCGTGACCCAGATCACATTCTGGGCTTTGAACCGGTCCTATTCTCCCAGCATCAAAACGACAGCAAGCCGGATTGGCTAGCCCGACATTTGAGGACGAAAACCATGACCCGTTCTTTTTCCCTGTCACTTCTGACAATCGGCGCCGCGCTGTCGATGACGGCGGGCGTCGCACTGGCCGGCAGCGAGGCCGTTCCGGCCGCCCAGATCCTCAATGCGCTGAAGCCGAAGTCGGCCACCCGCGGCCTTTCCGCCGGCACGCAGGTCGACCTAGCGGCTTCCGCCAAGGAGGCAAGCTTCCTCAACACCGTCCGCAACCGGCAGACCCGTTCGTTGTCGCGCGTTGAACGCCAGGAGATCGCCGAGATCGCGGCGAACAAGCCGAAGATCGATCTGGAGATCCACTTCGACTACAACTCCGCCGACATCAGCAAGGGCTCGACCCAGGCGGTGCAGGAGCTCGGCAAGGCGCTGTCCGATGCCAGCATGAAGGGCTCGACCTTCGTCGTCGCCGGCCATACCGACGCGATCGGCGGCGAGGCCTATAACCAGGACCTGTCGGAGCGCCGCGCCGACACCATCAAGAAATATCTGGTCGAGCATTACGGCTTGAACGGCTCGGATCTCGTCACCGTCGGCTACGGCAAGACCCGGCCGAAGGACCCGAGCGCGCCGATGGACCCGACCAATCGCCGCGTGCAGGTCGTCAACATGGATACCAAGACCGCGTCGCAGTAATCTCTTTGCATTCTCGATCCGCCTGCCGGTGCGGCAGGCGGATCAATCATATCCAGCTCTGGAACAGCATCAGCCGGTTGAACGTCGCCATCGACGTCTCGATGACAGCGGCCGTGACCGGCAGCATCGCAACAAACCCTGCGCATCCAACCGCGACGAACGCCCACAGCAGCCAACGCGGCGCACCCTTGCGCGTCAAGGCGTAGACCAGCACGAAACTCGCGGTGGTCGCCGACGGCAGATAGTAATAGATGAAACCGAGCGTGCGCGGCAGCAGCGCCCAGGCGAGATACGGGCCGAGGTAGAACGCCAGCACGAGAAATGCATCACGGCCGCGCCCGACGATCCAGTCGCGCAGCGCAATGATCACCGCGATCAATGCCGGCCACAGCACCAGCGGGTTGCCGAGGAACACGATCGCGGCGAACCTGTCATCGCCGACCTTCTCGAACAGGTACCAGACCGGGCGCACCAGGAACGGCCAGGACGGCCATGAGCTCATATAGGTGTGGCCCGCGATGGCGGCCGTGGTGTTGTCGGCAAAGATGCGGCGCTGCGCCTCCATGATATCCGTGAACGAGAGGCCGTAGAGCGGCACGAATGTCGCGAGATAGACGGCCGCCGGGATCAGCACGAAGCAGACGATGAAGTGTGGAAGACGAAAGTCCGGCCACAGCTCCGGCCGGTACCAATCCTCCGCATTGGCGTCGGCAAAGTGCGTGCGCCAGCCCTGCATCAGGCGGATCACCACGATAATCGCGATGCAGGTCGCGAGCACGAACAGCCCGCTCCATTTGCAGGCAGTGGCGAGCCCTGCGAAGAGTCCCGCCAGCGCAAAGGCGCAATGCGGTCTTGGTTGCCTGAAGCCGTGAACGAACGCCGCGATCGCGAACAAGCCGAAGGCGAGCGCGAAAATATCCAGCATCGCGATCCGCGACTGCACGAACAGCATCTGGTTGAAGAAGGCGAGCAGCACGGCAGCGACCGCGCGTTGCTGCGATGCGAACAGCGCAAGCCCACCGAGATAGACGCCGACCAGCGCCAGCGCACCGAACAGCGCCGCGGGATAGCGCCATCCGAGCGGCACGTCGCCGAACGCCTTGATCGAGACGGCGATGATCTCCTTGCCGAGCGGCGGATGCATCGGGTTGAGGATCGGGCCCTCGCGCACCGGCAGCAGCATCTGCCGCGCCGCCGGCACGTAATGCACCTCGTCGAAATAGAGCTTGCCCGGCGCGGTGATCCCGAGCAGCAGCACGACATGGGCGACGATGAAGACGATTGCCGCGACGACCGCCGTGCGCGCGGCGGGACTTCGCGGAACAGAAGGAGATTTGGATACGATGTTCAAAGGGCAAGCACGGTGCGAGGGGAACGCAGCTTGCGATAGTTATACGATATCGGCTGCATCCGCGATCCGTCGCCACGGTCATGTGACGGAACCATCGTGCCCATACTGACATGCCCCGCTTCATGCGGGGCATCCAGTACGCCTCGGCCTATCGGCCGATCATCGAAATCTCTGGAATGCTGGATCGACCGGTCGGAGCCGGGGCGATGACAGCGAAGCCGCACCTTACGCCGCCGCCTCGCCCTCATAGGCCCGGCGCAGACCTTCGATATCGAGCTTGATCATCCCGAGCACGGCCTGCATCACGCGCGCGGCGCCGCCGGCGTCTGAACTGCCGAGATACTGGCGGACCACCGCCGGCACGATCTGCCAAGCGACGCCGTAGCGATCGCGCAGCCAGCCACACTGCTCGGCCGTGCCGCCGGCCGCGAGCAACGCGTCCCACAGGCGATCGACCTCGGCCTGGTCGACACAGTCGATCGCGAACGAGACCGCGTGGGTATGCTCCATCCTCATCCCGCCGTTCAGCGCCATGAAGCGCTGACCGGCGAGCGTGAATTCGACCAGCAGCACGGTGCCGGCCTTTCCGCCGGGGCTGTCGATAACGTTCTTCTGGACGGTCTCGATCCGCGAACCGGGCAGCAGCGAGACGTAGAGGTTCGCGGCCTCCTCGGCCTCGCCGTTGAACCACAGGCAGGGAGATACCTTGGACATGCTTGAGCTCCTCGTGATGGCAGGATGCGATCAGGCGGTCGCCGCAGCGGACTGCGCCTTCATCGCCGCCTCGACGTCCATCCACATCACTTCCCAGATGTGACCATCGGGATCCTCGAAGCTGCGGCCGTACATGAAGCCGTAATCCTGCTGCGGCGACGGATCGGCGTTGCCGCCGGCGCCCGTTGCCTTGGTGACATAGCCGTCGACGGCGTCGCGGCTATCTGCGGACAGGCAGATCAGCACTTCGCTCGTGGTCTTGGTGTCGGCAATTTTCTTCGGGGTGAACTCGCGGAACTTGTCGTGCGTCAGCAGCATGACGTGAATCGTGTCGGAGATCACCATGCAGGAGGCGGTGTGGTCGGAAAATTGCGCGTTCTTGGTCGCGCCGATCGCCTCGTAGAACGCAGTCGCATGGGCGAGATTGCTGACCGGCAGGTTGACGAAGATCATTTTGGGATTGGCCACGCGAAGAACTCCTGTTGGCGGGGTTGTGCCCCGAGGACGAACCGCATAGCCGGATCCCGACATCGCCGTGCAGATTTTTATTGCGGCGTCCTGCCGCAGGGTGACGTCAGGTCACAATCGGCGCCGGCATGGTCAGGAATGCCCGCGTCACGTGCCAGAACAGCTCCCGATTGGTGGCAAGCGCCACCGAGTGGGCGGTGCCGGGCAGGATGATGAACTGCCGGTCGCCATTCGGCAGCTTGTTGAAGAACTCCTCGAGATCGGGGACCGCCGCGATCCCGTCATATTCACCGCGGACCAGCAGCACCGGCGCCAGCACCTTCTCAGGATGCACCACCGGCAGATTGGCGGTCATGTCCAGATAGGTGCCGGTCGGGATCTGGTCGCCGAACTGCATCTCGGCATCGGCCAGCACCTCGACCACGGCAGGATCCGACGTGCCGGGCCTGTCGCGGGTTGCGATCGAACGGATCATGTCGCGGTCGCGCTTGCGCATGTTGTGGCTGCGGTAATAGGCGAGTTGCTCGGCGCGCTTTGCCAGCGTCGGCGAGCCCTCGCCCTTGTAGGTGAAGGCCGCGAACACCAGCCGGTCGATACGCTCGGGCGCGGCCATCGCGAAAGCGCCGGCCCGCAACGCGCCCGAGGATTCACCGACGAAGTGATAGCGCCTCTGCCCGGTCTCACGCGCGATCACCTCGACCGCGGCCTTCAGATCCTCGACGCCGCTCGCAATATCCGCATTGCCCGAGGTGCGGCCGGACTTGCCGTAATTCTCGTGGTCCATGGTCCAGCAGTCGAAGCCGTAGCGGGCAAATGTGTTCAGCAGCGAATACTCGCCCTTGCCGGGCACCGTGAGGTCGAACACCCGTGATGTCACCGACGAGCCGTGCACGAAAAACACCACGGGCCGCGCCGGCTCGCCCGGCTTCGGCGCGCCGATCCGCTTGCGGAACATCCACAACGGGATGTCACCCTTCTTCGCCCAGTATTCGTTGCTCCATATTTCTCCTTCGGCAGGAACCGCGCTCGCGGCCTGCGCCCGCGCCGCGCCGAGCACGCCGGCAGCCGTTGCAACGCCGATGCCTTTGATCATGCTGCGCCGCGAATGGTCAGATGACATCATGGTTTGCTCCCTTCCGGATTTCTTCGTTCGAACCGGTGCGATCGAGCATAGCAGCGCGCATGTCCGGTTGCGCGACGGGCGCATCTCGCGTCCGCCAATCCGATGCACGATTTTGTGAACGCGGTTTCCGGCAAACCGCGCGGACGACGAACGGACTTGGTCCTAGTCTCCGCGGCGATCCGACCGGAAAAATCCGGCGAGAAGCGGGAGCGAAGAATGAGCAGCAATCTCACCGACGAAGAACTTGCCGCCTTGATGCCCTCCGAATTGTGCCGGCACCAGACGCCGATCCCGACCCAGATCGTCTCCAGCGACGAATTCTATCCCGACCCGCAGAACGAACGTCAGCGCGAGGTCGAGGCGCGGCTGCTTGCGATGGCCGACGATCTCGGCGGCAGGCAGGGCCTCGATCGCCGCAGATTCTTCCAGACCGCGGCCGGCATGGCCGCCTCCTTCGTCGCGATGAACCAGGTCTACGGGGAGTTGTTCGCTGTGACGCCGGCGGAGGCCGCGACACCCGCGATGGCGCAGGAGCGCGCCAACTCCCTGAAAGACCAGTTCATCATGGACATGCACACGCATTTCCTGCGCGACGACACCCGCATCATGGGTTTTGTGGAAATGCGCAAGGCGGTCGGCAAGGCCGGCTGGAACAAGGAGCTCAACGATCACGAGCAGACCATCGAGGATCTCAAGTTCAACAACTACAAGAAGGAGATGTTTCTCGATTCCGACACCAAGATCGCGCTGATCTCCTCGGCGCCGTCGGATATCGAGCAGGACTGGTTCCTGACCAACGAGCAGATGGCCGACGCGCGCAAGAATATGAACGACGAGGCCGGCTCGCGACGCGTGTTCTGCCACGCCATCTTCACGCCCGGGCAGCCCGGCTGGCTCGACAAGCTCGACGCCGCATTGGCGCTGAAGCCGGAATCCTGCAAGGGCTACACGATCGGCGACAACACCCACAAGGAGATCAGCCGCTATCCTTGGCGGCTCGACGACGAGAAGGTCGCCTATAAGGGTTATGAGAAGATGGTGAAGGCGGGCATCAAGAATGTCTGCGTCCACAAGGGACTGTTTCCACCCGGGATCGAGAAGCAGTATCCGAATCTGCGCGGCTTCGCCGATGTTGCCGATGTCGGCCGGGCCGCCAAGGACTGGCCGCAGCTCAACTTCATCATCTACCACTCGGCCTATCGCCATGTGGGCGGCGACCCGAAGGTGGCGCTCGCCGAGTTCGAGCGCACCGGCCGGATCGCCTGGACCTCCGACCTCGCCGACATCCCGGCGCAGTATGGCGTCAACAATGTCTATGGCGACGTCGGGCAATTGTTCGCGACCACGCTGGTCGCCGAGCCCAATGTCTGCGCCGCGCTGATGGGCACCTTGATCAAAGGGCTCGGCGTCGACCACGTCTGCTGGGGCACCGATGCGCTGTGGACCGGCGCGCCGCAATGGCAGATCGAGGGCCTGCGGCGGCTGGAAATCCCGGAGATGATGCAGAAGAAGTTCGGCTATGCACCGCTCGGCTCGGCCGACGGGCCGGTGAAGACGGCGATCTTCGGCGACAACAACGCCCGGCTCTACAACATCCAGCCAAAGCGCGCGATGCTCGACCTCAAGGGCGATCGCTTTGCGATGATGAAGGCGCAGTATGAGAAGGCAGGCCCCGAACCGTCGAATACGCGTTACGGCTATGTCGTGCCGAACGGTGTGATCGATCACCGGGTGTTTGTGTAAGTCTCACCCTCCGTCGTTCCGGGGCGACGCGCGAGCGTCGAGCCCGGAATCCACTTCGCAGCGATTGTTGCGGCTAGATGGATTCCGGGCTCTCGCTTCGCGAGCCCCGGAATGACGAAGCTATGGCCGCCTCTCGCCCTATCTCCCCGTGAAATTCGGCTTGCGCTTCTCGCTGAATGCCCTGGCACCTTCCTTGAGGTCGTCGCTGTCCTTGATGGCGTCGAGCTGCCGGCGCACCTCCGCGACCGTCTCCAGCGGTCCCTTCGGCATCGCGTCGCGCGCGAGCTTCTTCAGCGCCTGCACCACCAGCGGCGCGTTGCCGGCGATCTTGGCCGCCAGCTCCTGCGCGGCCACAAGGTGCTGGCCCGGCGGCGTGATCCGGTTGACGAAGCCGATCTGGTAGGCCCGCTCGGCCGACAGCTCCTCGCCGACAAGCAGGAACTCCATCGCGATCTTGTGCGGCATGCGCGCCAGCACCGAGGAGACGCCGCCACCGGTGGTGCCGATCTTGGCTTCCGGATAGACGAACCGCGTCGTCTCCGAGGCGACGCAGATGTCGGCCATCTGCACCAGAACGAAGCCGCCGCCCACCACCCAGCCCGACGTCGCCGCGATCACCGGCTTGTCGAGCTCGACGCCGAGCCCGGGCACCGCCTGCCACATATTGGCGGGGAAATCCCGGACGTCGGCACCGACACAGAAGTACTTCTCCTCGGCCGAGGCCAGCACCGCGACGCGGTCGTCGCTGTCGCGAAAGCGCCGCCAGGCTTGCTGCAGCTCGTCGCACAGCGCGTTGTTGAGCGCGTTGTGCGACGCGACGCGATCCATCGTGATGGTCGCGACGTGGTCGGCGCTCTCGTAACGCACGAGCGTCATGCTGGCCTCCTTGAACAGAATGCCTTTACGGTGGCACAGGGATGGCGAACACCGCCGTCATTGCGAGCGAAGCGAAGCAATCCATTTCGCCGCGCGTGGAGGCATGGATTGCTTCGTCGCTACCGCTCCTCGCAATGACGTGGTGAGAGTCACTTCTTCTCGTCGGGATGGCGGTGCACCGGGTCGACCCACAGCACGGTCTCCGGCTTCTCGATCGGCTCGATGTCGAGATTGATCGCGACCGCTTCGCCGTCGGAGCGCACCAGCACGCATTCCAGCACCTCGTCGCGGCTGGCATTGATCTCCTGATGCGGCACGTAGGGCGGCACGAAGATGAAATCGCCGGGGCCGGCCTCGGCGGTGAACTGCAGCTTCTCGCCCCAGCGCATCCGCGCCTTGCCCTTCACGACATAGATGATGCTTTCGAGATGGCCGTGATGATGCGCGCCGGTCTTGGCGTCCGGCTTGATGCTGACGGTGCCTGCCCACAATTTCTGCGCGCCGACCCGGGCAAAATTGATCGCGGCCTTGCGGTCCATGCCGGCGGTCGACGGCACATTCGGATCGAGCTGATTGCCGGGAATCACGCGGACGCCGTCGTGCTTCCAGCGCTCATCGTCGTGATGGTGATGGTCGTGGGAATGGGTGTGATCGTGGGAACCGCTCATCGTTCTTGCTTTCGTTGGCCTCATTTCGTGCGTGGAACGCTAGCGAAAAGCAGGCGCGCAGGCGAGCGGAAAATCGGAACGTTGCCAAATCGGAACATCGCCATGTGCTGGCGCGTTGTCTCAGCGTATTCCGAAGGAGTAATTTCATGGGTAGCACGACCGATAGGATCAAGGGCACGACCAACGAGGCGATCGGCAGGTTCAAGCGGCGTCTAGGCAAGGTCACCGGCTCTCCGGCGATGCAGGGCAGAGGCGCGATCCTGGAAGCCAAGGGTAAGGGACAGAAGGCACTCGGCGGCATCAAGAGGATCGTCGGCAGGGTGACCGCCGCGGCTCACTGGCCTCGCTGAACGGGAGATGACGCGGCCGCCCCATCGAGCCGGCCGTTCGAGCATTGGCGACGGTGATCAGCCGCGCGGGTGGGGATGTGCCAGCACATCCGGATGCGCCAGCACATCCGGATTGACGACGTTGGTCGGCGTGCCGGCCGCGTAAGCCAATATCTGGTCGAAGATGTCGGTGAACTGGATTTCGTACTCGTCGCGCGAAACGTAGCCGAGATGCGGCGTGCAGACCACATTGTCCATGTTGAGCAGCGGGTCCGCCGTGTCGCGCAGCGGCTCCTTCTCGTAGACGTCGATCGCGGCCATGCCCGGCCGGCCGGCACGCAGCGCATCGACCAGCGCGCCGGGCTCGATCAGCGGCGCGCGGCTGGTGTTGACGATCAGCGCGGTCTGCTTCATCCGCACGAGGTCTTCCGCCTTGACGATGCCGCGCGTCGCGTCCACCAGCCGCATATGCAGCGACAGCACGTCGCAGCGGGCAAAGAAATCCGCTTTGCTGGCCGCGGTCTCATAACCGTCGGCGCGCGCCTTCGCCATCGCCGGCTCGCGCGCCCAGACCAGCACGTTCATGCCGAACGCCTTGCCGTAACCCGCGACCACCGC
Source organism: Bradyrhizobium sp. UFLA06-06 (assembly GCF_054820065.1). Lineage (NCBI taxonomy): Bacteria > Pseudomonadati > Pseudomonadota > Alphaproteobacteria > Hyphomicrobiales > Nitrobacteraceae > Bradyrhizobium > Bradyrhizobium sp. UFLA06-06. Next base: position 32,509 of record NZ_JADFUD010000007.1, on the reverse strand, counting down.
GCCGATGCGACCATAGCCATAGATGCCGAGCGTCTTGCCGCGGAGCGTATGACCGACGCCGATCTGCCACTTGCCCGCCTTCAGCGCCGCCATCTGTTGCGGAATCGCGCGCATCGCCGCGAGGATCATGCCCCAGGTGAACTCGGCGGTGGCGTAGGACGGCGTATCGGCATGCTGGCTCGACGACACGATGATGCCGAGCCGCGTGCAGGTGTCGATGTCGATATGCGGATAGACGCTGCGCTGGCTGATCAGCTTCAGCTTCGGCAAACGTTCGAGCAGCGGGGTGCGGATCTGGGTGCGCTCGCGGATCAGGACCAGAGCGTCGGTATCGCGCAGCCGTTCGGCGAGTGCATCGACGTCCTGGACATGATCGTTCCAGATTTTGACGTCATACCCGTCGAGCTTGCGGTAGCAATCGAGGGTACGCAGCGTGTCGAAATAATCGTCGAGGATCGAAATCTTCATCGCTGCGCCCCTGTTGTTGCGGGCCGGTTACTTGACGCGCATCAGCCTATTTCACGCCAAGCAGTTCGACGTCGAACATCAGCGTGGCGTTCGGCGGGATCACGCCGCCGGCGCCACGCGCGCCGTAGCCGAGGTTCGGCGGGATGATCAGGGTGCGCTTGCCGCCGACCTTCATGGTGGCGACGCCCTCGTCCCAGCCCTTGATCACGTGGCCCTGGCCGATCGGAAACTCGAATGGCTCGTCGCGATCGACGGAGGAGTCGAATTTCTTGCCCTTCTGGCCGTTCTCGTAGAGCCAGCCGGTGTAGTGCATGACGCAGGTCTGGCCGGTCTTCGGCGAGGCGCCGGTGCCGACCTGGCTGTCGATGATCTGGAGGCCTGAAGCTGTGGTCATGGGCTTTCCTGCAGTTTGGGCCGTTGCCGTCCCGCTGACAACGGACGTGGAGACTGCCGCCGCAAGGCCGGCGAATGCAGTCTTGATGATCGTGCGTCGGGAAGATCGCATCTTGCACCTCTCGTGAAGGACGGCCGTCTCTAGCCCAGCGCGGGCCAAATCCCTAGCCATTTTTCAGTGACCGGCCATGCCGCCGTCGCGGTCCAGCGCAAAATCGTCAAGCAATGGCGACGACGCGCCTGCGATCAGATCGCCGATCAATTGCGCCGCCAGATAGGAGAAGGTGATGCCGTTGCCGCCATAACCATACGCGGCATAGACGCCCTTCGCACCGGACACCGGGCCGATCAGCGGCAGGCCGTCGCGCGTGGTATCGAACGTCCCCGCCCAGCGATAATCGATCTCGGTTTCGGCAAACGGCCATAGCGCGGCAAGGCGCTTCGCCAGCGCGCGCGATTTCTGCGGGATCAGGCGGTCGCGTGCGTCCGGCTCGATGATCTCGTCGCTGTCCTCGCCGCCGACGATGATGCGGCCTTCCGGCGTCGTGCGCGCGTAGAGATAGTCCTTCGCGCACTCCCAGATCAGCACGCCGTCCTTCCAGATGTTCTGCGGCTGCGGCGCGGTTGCGATCGCCCAGCTCGAGGACACCGCCTGGACCCTGGAATGAACGATGTCCGGCATCGCATAGCCGGTCGCCAGCACCACGGCTCTCGCGGCGATTTCGCGGTCATTGTCGAACCCGACCGTGACCGCCGCGCCTGCCGGGTCGAAGGCTATGGCCTCGGCATCGAACGACCGCGCACCGCGCGCGACCGCGAGCCTGAGCAGACTGTGGGCAAGCTGCAGCGGATCGGCATCCGCCGCGCCGGATGACACGATCGCGGCGGCGCGCGCCATGCCAAATATCTCGAGCAGCTGGCCGTGGTCGAGGAAGTCGCCGGCAGGCCGGCGCGGCTGCGCAGCCGGTGTTCGTCGCGCAATTCGGCTGCGGAGCTTCCGGTCGCCAGATAGAGCGAGCGTTTGGCCCTGATCTCGCTCGAAACGTTGGTGCTGCGGACCAGCGACAGCAGGCCGGTTACCGCCGCCAGGCTCGCGCGGTAGGCGCGGACGGCGCGTTCGAAGCCGTAGATCGCGGCCAGCTCGACCAGCGGACGATCGATCTCCCAGAGCAGCATCGAGGTGCTCGCCGCGGTGCTGCCGTGGCCTGGATGCTCGCGATCGACGATGACGACATCGAGCCCCTGACGCGTCAGCCGCTCGGCGACCAGCGCACCGGTGATGCCGGCGCCGACGATAAGCGCATCGCAGGAGAGATTTTCAGCGAGCGACGGCGGACGCTTCGACGCCGCACGCCAGGGTGGAGAGCCGCCACGCAGATCGGCCTGTTCGGTCTCGTCTGAATCGAGGGTGCGGATGGCGGACCTCGCGGGGATGGGCTTTCAGCACCAACCCTCGCGACAATTTCTTGTTCCGTCCGTCGAGCCTACCGGCCACGACAATCAATAGCCGAGCGCGCAGCCGTCCTTGCGCGGATCGGAGCCGCCGGTCAGCGTCCCCTTGTCCCAATCGATCCAGATGCCCTGCCCACCGCCGAGCGGCGCGACCACGCTGGTGGTCTTGTGACCGATCTTCTTCAGGCCTTCGACGATCTCCGCCGGCACGCTGTCCTCGAGCTGGTAGACGCCTTCGTAGTGCAGGCCGCGCGGCATATCGATGGCTTCCTGAATGTCGCAGCCATAGTCGAGCATGTTGGTCAGCACACGGGTCTGGCCGACCGGCTGGTACTGCCCGCCCATCACGCCGTACGGCATCACCGCACGGCCGTTCCTGGTGGCCAGCGCCGGGATGATGGTGTGCAGCGGACGCTTGCCCGGTGCGATGCAATTCGGATGTCCGGGCTGGATGCGGAAGCCGCCGGCGCGGTTCTGCAGCAGGACGCCGGTCTTGTTGGAGACGATCGCCGAGCCGAACGAATGCGCGATCGAATTGATGAACGAGCAGACGTTGCGATCCTTGTCGACCACCGTGATGTAGATCGTCGAAGGATTCATCGGCGGCGCAACGTTCGGCAGTTCGAGCAGCCGGTCCATCCGGATGTTCTTGATGTGCTCTTCGGCGAACTCCCTGGCGAGGATGCCGGCAACGTCGACATGCACGTGCTGGGGATCGCCGATATGCTGCTCGCGCATCATGTAGGCGATGCGTGCCGCCTCGGCCTCGAGATGGAAGCGCTCGATGCTGAGCGGCTTGAACTTGGTCAGGTCGAAGCGCGACAGGATGTTGAGCATGACCAGCATGGTGATGCCGGGGCCGTTCGGCGGGCACTGCCAGACGTCGTAGCCCTTGTACATCGTGCCGATCGGCGAGGTCGCCTCGGTCGAGTGCGCAGCGAAGTCCTCGAGCGTGTGCAGGCCGCCGATGCCGCGCAGCGTGTCGACCATGTCGGCGGCGATTTCGCCGCTATAGAAGGCGTCGCGGCCCTTTTGCGCGATCGCGCGCAGCGTCTTGCCGAGCTCGGGCTGGCGGATCACGTCGCCGGCAACCGCGGGCTTGCCGTGCGGCAACAGATAGCGCTCGGTGTTGGTGCCGTTCTTCAGCTTCTCGAAGCCGTTCTTCCAATCGAAGGCGATACGCGGAGCGACCACGTAGCCCTCTTCGGCGGCCTTGATCGCGGGCTGCAGCAGCCGGTCAAAGCCGAACTTGCCGTGGTCCTTCAGAATCACGTCCCAGGCATCGACCGCGCCGGGAATGCTGACCGCATGGGCCGAGGTCAGCGGCACCGAACGGATCTTGCGCTCGAGATACCAGTCGACGGTCGCCGCCATCGGCGCCCGGCCGCTGCCGTTATAGGCGGTGATCTTGCCTTCTCCCCGCGGCTGGATCAGCGCGAAGCAGTCGCCGCCGATGCCGGTCGATTGCGGCTCGATGACGCCGAGCAGCGCGCAGGCCGCGACCGCCGCGTCGGCCGCCGTGCCGCCCTCGCGCATCACCTCGATGGCCGCGAGCGCCGCTTCCGGATGCGACGTCGCCACCATCGCGTTCTGGGCGTGGACCGTGGAACGGCCGGCGAAATGGAAATTCCTCATGACAGAGTGCTCGCTTGATCGTGATGGTCTGATGCGGCTGCGGCGGATGATGCCAAGTACATGGCACACTCATCCCCGGCTGAGCAATGCCTGGCATGCCAGGGGAATTATCCCGACAATGCATGGCTTTGCGGGTTTCGCCGGCCCGGGCGGCCTGATAAACCCCGGCGATGCCCTTCAAGGTCGCCGCCTTCTACCAGTTCGCCGCGCTGCCGGACTTCCGCGCGCTGCGCGAGCCGCTGCGCGCGTTCTGCGCCGGGCTCGATCTCAAGGGCAGCGTGCTGCTCGCCCATGAGGGCATCAACGGCACCATTGCCGGCACCGACCAGGGCATCGACGACTTTGTTGCGGAGCTCAGGCGCGGGCCGCTGTTCGGCGGCCGCCTCGACAATCTCGAGCTGAAGTTCTCCGCAGCCGCGCAAATGCCATTCCAGCGGCTCAAGGTGCGGCTGAAGAAGGAGATCGTCACGCTCGGCGACACCACGGTCGATCCGACGCGGCAGGTCGGCACGTACGTCGATGCCGCAGACTGGAACGAGCTGATCGCCGCGCCTGACGTCACGGTGCTCGACACCCGTAACGCGTTCGAGGTCGCGATGGGCACGTTCGAAGGCGCGGTGGATCCCAGGATCGCCAGCTTTGGTCAATTCAAGGAATTTGCGGCGCAAAACCTCGATCCGGCGAAGCACCGCAGGATTGCGATGTTCTGCACCGGCGGCATCCGCTGCGAGAAGGCCAGCGCCTATCTGCTCGCGCAAGGTTTTGCCGAGGTCTATCACCTCAAGGGCGGCATCCTGAAATATCTCGAGGAAACGCCGCAGCGGGACAGCCGCTGGCGCGGCGACTGCTTTGTGTTCGACGAGCGTGTCGCGCTCGGCCACGGCCTGCGCGAGAGTGCGGGAGCGCTTTCGAGCGACGTGGAGCGCGCGGGTGCCGCCTGCGAGGCTGCCGTCCATGAATGACACGGCAAAGCTGGGCGAGCGGATCGAGGCACTGGAGGTCCGCCTGACCTATCAGGACGAAACCATCGAGACGCTGAACCAGACCATCACGGCACAATGGAAGCAGATCGACGCGCTGACGCGCCAGATCGCCGAGTTGCGCGACCGGCTTCAGGAGGCCGAACGCCATGCGCCCGGCCCCGCCAACGAGCGCCCACCACACTATTGACCGGTGCCGCCAGACCGCGGCAGCACCGGCTACATGTTGCTCACCTGACGCATCGGCTTCGCGCCGCTGAAGAACAGGCTGGACAACCGCTGCACCATCGCCGTGGCGCGGCTGCCTTCGAGCCCAGGGCGAACGCACAGCAGGCGCTTCTGCACCGGAAGCTCCGGAAGATAATAATCCTTCGCCGAAATCAGTGAGGACGGGATCATCCGCTCGGGGCACGCCGTCAGGCCGTATCCGGCCCGTGCGGCTTCCAGACGCAGCTGGTGGTTCGGGCTCCTGAACACGATCTTGTACGTGATGTTGTGCTTGGTGAGCGTCCGGATCATCCAATCGTCACCCGGCCAGGCCAGGATCGGGATCGGGGCGCCCGGCCGCAGCACAAAATCGCGCGATCGCACCCACACCGACCGCTCGTCGGCCTCCGCGGCGATCGTCACCTCGTCCTCGTTCTCCAGCGAAGGGTTGCTGTAGACGAACGCGATGTCGATGTAGCCGTCGATCAATCCCCTGATCACGGCCGGTGACATGTCGGCGTGAAGCAGAACGTCGGCGAGTGCATCGGATGGATGCAGCTTCAGGAATTCCTCGGCGAGCATCGTGCTGATTCCCAGCCGCAACGGCTGGGGTCCTTCATGATTGCCGCCGAGCCGAAGCAGTTGATCGTTGGCTTCGAGGATGCGCCTCGCCTGCTGCACGGCGACCTTGCCGAGCTCGGTGGTCGTGGTGCCGTTTGCGGTTCTGACGAAGAGCGCGCCACCAATCAGGCTTTGCAGTCGCTTGACCTGCGAACTGATCGCCGGCTGGCTGAGGCCGAGACGCTCCCCGGCCTTCGACAGGCTGCCCGTCTCGGCGATCGCAACGACGGTGCGAACGATTTCAGTAGGAATATTCAAATGCTGACGCGGTCTATGCATCGCGAGCCCTCCAATCTCAGCGGGGACGCAATTCCAATCTCCACAGTATGTGATCAGGCTATACTAACATTTGGTTGCACTTTCGTTTAGGTACAATTACCGCCAAGACACTGATATTGCAGGCCATATGTATTGTTACGTGCATTTCTCCGCTTATCACGGTATCCGACAACTGCATCTCCACACGCCGCAGCCCGTCAACCGCACCACGCCCCGGGTTTTTGCGGATATCGCATCAAATATTCTGATCGCCCCATAACGTTTCACTGACCCGATAAGTCTGGATTGGCGCCGCCGATTCGCGAAAGCGTTTTCATAGTTTTCCTTAATCAAAGCCTCGCAACGTGACGTCGTAGTCGGCGTTTCGAGGTGTGTTGCAATGACCAGGTTTTTTCGCTGCCGAAGCGGTGCGTCTGCCGTCGAATTCGCGCTGATGCTGCCGCTGTTTCTTGCCTTCATTTTCGGCATCATCGTCTTCGGCTCGTATCTCGCCATGGTGCATGGCGTTCAGCAACTCGCCGCCGAAGCGGCGCGGTCATCCATCGCGGGAATGACCGACACCGAACGGAACAGCCTCGCGACGAACTACGTCACCGCCAACGCGTCGACCTATCCGTTGCTCGTTCCCGGCAATCTCACGGTCAATGCCGCGCCGTCTCCATCGAATGCCAACGTCTACGTCGTGACGGTCAACTACAACGCGGCCGGCAACTTCATCTACAAGCTGCCCTTCGTCCCCGCGCCGGCGAGCACCATCGTGCGCTCCGCGGCGATTCAGTACGGGGGATTCTAGGATGAGAGGCGTCCTCATACTGATGCGGCGCTTTGGCGCCGACGAACGAGGAAACTTCGCGATGATCAGCGCCGGCCTGATGACGCTCCTGATCGGGTGCGCCGGGCTCGCAATCGATCTCGGCACGATCTTCGCCGACCGGCGCAAGACGCAGAGCACCGCCGATCTCGCCGCGATCGTCGCCGCCGCCAACCTGAACAATTCGGTCAACGCCGCCACCGCGACCGTGACGCAGAACAAGTACCCGGCCAGCGCGCTGGTCAAGGTCGAGACAGGAACCTACACCGCAAACAGCGCCATCGCGCCGCAGGCCCGTTTCGTGACCCCGGCGGTTGGCACTCCCAACGCCGCGCGGGTCACGCTGAACACCCAGACCCCGCTCTACTTCGCGCGCTACCTGACCGGCGCGAGCAGCTTCACCATCAAGACGACCGCCACCGCGACATCGACCGAAATGGCCTCGTTCGCGATCGGCTCGAGGCTGCTCTCGGTCAACGGCGGCGCGCTCAATGCGCTGCTCGGCTCGATGCTCGGCACCACGCTGTCGCTCTCGGTGATGGACTACAATGCGCTGATCAGCGCGAAGATCGACGCACTGGACTTCCTGTCGGCACTGGCGACCCGGGTCAACCTGACCGGCGTCACCTATAGCGACCTGCTGAGTAGCAACATCAAGGTCGGCGACATCGTCGCATCCGCGCTGACCACGCAGCAGATCACCAACGGCGCCAACGCGGCGACGACCGCGCTGTCGACGATCTCCCAGGCCGTCACCGGCTCCACCACCAAGATTTCGCCGGGCACGCTGGTCGACCTCGGTCCATTTGCCAATCTTACTGTGGGGCAGAAACCCAAGGTCGGCGCCAGTGTTTCGGTGTTCGACCTGATTTCCACGGTGGCGCAGATCGCCAACGGCAACCATCAGATCGCAACCTCGATCAATCTCGGCCTGCCGGGCATCGCCAATGTCTCCGTGATCGCAACGATCGGCGAGCGCCCGGTCGGATCGAGCTGGATCGCGATCGGCACCCAGGGTGTGAGTGTCCATACCGCGCAGACCAGGATCCTGGCGACGATCAATGTTCTCGGCTCCGGCACCGTGTCCGCGATCAATCTCCCGGTCTATGTCGAGGTCGCCTCGGGTACTGCGACACTCAGCGCGGTGTCCTGCGGCCACCCGAACATCAGCACCTCGCAGGTCACGATCGGCGTGACGCCGGGGATCGTGGATGCATGGATCGGCAACGTCACGGTCGCCGACATGACCAACTTCACGACCAAGCCCAATCCGCCGCCGGCGACCCTGGTCAACCTTGGTCTCGCCACCGTCACCGGCCGTGCCCATGCCGGCATGGGCAACACCACGCCGACCAATGTCAATTTCAATTACAGCGACATCCAGTCGGGCACCAAGAAGACGGTGACGACGACCAACTTCCTTTCATCGCTGACAGGAAGCCTGCTCGGCGACCTCTCGCTGACCATCAATCTCGGCCCGCTCGGGCTGCCAATCCCGGGATTGGGGGCGCTCGTCATGAGCATCCTGAATGGCGTGACGAGTTCAGTCGATCAGGTGCTGGCGTCGCTGCTCGCGACGCTCGGCATCGGGCTCGGCCAGGTCGACGTTTGGGTGCTGGGCATCCGCTGCGACGGCGCCGTGCTGGTGAACTAGAGCATGATCCGGAAAAGTGCGAAGCGGTTTTTTCCTCGCGACAAACGCAAGGCGTTTGCGCGGAGATCATGCTCAAACAAGCAGCGAAAGCGCGACCATCGCGCTTGAGGGGACCGGTCGCGACGGGCATCACATCGGGGGTAGGAGACTGCCGTGAGCACAACGATAAGATACAAGACCGACAGCCAACGAACGATCCTGCTGAAGCGCGGGACGATCTTCTTCCGCAACACAAGTGTCGGATGTCTCGTGCTCAACCTCTCGACCGGCGGCGCGGGGCTCGCCGTGGAAAGCGACGTCGCAATCCCGCTCGCGTTCGAGCTCGAGATCGAGAGCGAACCGATCCGGCGGCACTGCATTGTGGCCTGGCGCCTGGAGCGGCGGCTCGGCGTGACCTTCGAATCTGACCGGATGCAGCGCCCCGCAAGCGGCCCCGTCTAGTTATCCCGGCAGTCACGTTACGCGGACGGGCCCGGTCGATCCGAGCCATCGCTGCGCGGCGACTAGGTCGCCGCATGTTGAACTCACTTGGCATCGTGGTTAGCAGCCGCTGGGATATACCAGCTAATTGTCCCGATTGCCGTCGTGCTTCGAGGGCGCGGGCTGCGTGGCGCTGACCGGATCGGAGGCCGGGAAGGTATCCTCGAGCCCCTCCTTCAGCCGGGCGCGAGCCTTGCGGTCGGCAGCCTGCGCCTCGTGCGGCTTCTCGGCATGCTTGTCGTGCGGGGCAGGATCGAATTTGTCGGCCATGTCGTCCCTCCATTCGCGGGGACAACGCGGCCACGCAAAGAGGGGTTCCAGAACCGCCTTGGCCCATTGCGCTGCAGCGTGTATCAGGGGCGCAAATTTTGACCGTGATCAGGAACCATCCGCGTGCCCCAGGATCCCACCAAGAAGCCGCTCATCGACGTGCTGTCGGGCCACCGGCAGGCCGCGCCGCCGCTCTGGATGATGCGCCAGGCCGGCCGCTATCTGCCGGAATATCGCGAGCTGCGCGCCAAGGCCGGCGGCTTCCTCGATCTCTGCTTCACGCCCGAATTCGCCGCCGAGGTCACGCTGCAGCCGATCCGCCGGTTCAACTTCGACGCCGCGATCATCTTCTCCGACATCCTGGTAATCCCCTACGCGCTCGGCCGCTCGGTGCGCTTCGAGGCCGGCGAAGGACCCCGGCTCGATCCGCTGGCAACGCCCGGCGAGATCGCAACGTTGGCGACCCATGCCAACTTCGACCAGCTCGAGCCGGTTTTTGAAGCGTTGCGTCGCGTCCGTCGCGAACTCGCCCCCGAGATCGCGCTGATCGGCTTCTGCGGCGCGCCGTGGACGGTCGCGACCTACATGGTGGCCGGACAGGGCACGCCGGACCAGGCACCCGCGCGGATGCTTGCCTACCGCCATCCGGACGCGTTCGCCAAGATCATCGACGTGCTGGTCGAGAACTCGATCCACTATCTGGTCGGCCAGTTGAAGGCCGGCGCCGACTGCCTGCAGATCTTCGACACCTGGGCCGGCGTGCTGCCGCCGCGCGAATTCGCCCGCTGGTCGATCGAGCCGACCAGGCGCATCGTGGCCGGGGTGCGCAAGCAGGTCCCCGGTGCCAGGATCATCGGCTTCCCGCGCGGCGCGGCAGGCCTGCTGCCGACCTATATCGAGCAAACCGGCGTCGATGCGGTCTCGATCGATTGGGCCACCGAGCCGTCGATGATCCGCGAGCGCGTGCAGAACCGCGTCGCGGTGCAGGGCAATCTCGATCCGCTGGCCCTGATTGCCGGCGGCGCCGCGCTCGACCGCGCGGTGGACGATGTGCTGGAGAATTTTGGCAAGGGGCGGCTGATCTTCAATCTCGGCCACGGCATCCTGCCCGAGACGCCGATCGCCCATGTCGAGCAGATGGTCGCGCGGGTGCGCGCGTATAAGGGCTGAGGTAGCCCGAGTTACGGACCTATCACCGTCATCCTGAGGAGACCGCGCAGCGGTCGTCTCGAAGGGTCGACGGCCCGGGTCTCGCCAGGAGTGAAAAGGGCCGCGCGCCGAAACATCGGGGCCGTCGACCCTTCGAGACGCGCTACGCGCTCCTCAGGGTGACGGACTGAACAACGGCGGGCTACCTGGCATCCTCCAAAATCATATCGGACGCCTTTTCCGCGATCATGATCGTCGGCGCATTGGTATTGCCCGACATCAGGTCCGGCATGACGGACGCATCGACCACGCGCAGACCTTCGATGCCGCGCACCTTGAGCCGCTGGTCGACCACAGCGAGCGGATCGTTGCCCATCCGGCAGGTCGAGGTCGGATGATAGACCGTGCTGCCGGTGCGCCGGCAGAAATCGAGCAGATCGTCGTCGCTGACCACCTTGGCGCCGGGATCGACCTCGCCCACTGAGTAGGATTTCAGCGCCGGTGCGGCCAGGATCTTGCGCAGGATGCGGATGCCATCGATGAAGGCGCGGCGATCGGTCTCGGTCGCCAGATAGTTGATGCGGATTTCCGGCGGCACGCCCGGATCCGCGCTCCTGATCTTCAGCGAACCGCGGCTCTCCGGACGCAGCTGGCAGACCGAGGCCGTGAAGCCCGAGAACGGATGCAGCTTCTCGCCCATCTTGTCGGTCGAGAACGGCAGGAAGTGGATCTGGATGTCGGGCGACGCCAGCCGCGGGCTGGTCTTGAAGAACGCGCCGGAGGTGCCGGCGGCGATCGTCAGCGGCCCCTTGCGCAGCGCGGCGTAGCGGAGGCCCGCCATGACGCGGCGCACGGGATGATTGATGACGTCGTTCAGCGTGACGGTCTGCGCGCAGCGCGTGACGATGCGGACCTGCATGTGATCCTGCAGATCGTTGCCGACGCCGGGCGCATCGAGCACGACCTCGATGCCGTGCTGCTTCAACAGATCGGCGGGGCCGACGCCGGAGAGCTGCAACAATTGCGGCGAGTTGTACGCACCGCTCGATACCAGCACCTCCTTGCGCGCCCTGGCCTTGCGCAATTGCCCGTCCTGCTTGTAGGCGACGCCGCTCGCGCGCTTGCCGTCGAACATGATGCGCTGCGCCAGCGCCGAGGTCTCGACATGGAGATTGCCGCGCGTCAACGCCGGCCGCAGATAGGACCGCGCCGTCGAGGCGCGCCGGCCGCGCCGCGTCGTGGTCTGGAAGAAACCCGCGCCCTCCTGGGCCGCGCCGTTGAAATCCGGATTGGTGGGAATGCCGACCTCGGCTGCGGCATGCACGAAGGCCTCCGACAGCGGATCGTGATGCCGCCAATCCGACACCGGCAGCGGGCCGCCGGCACCGTGATACGTGTTGGAGCCGCGCTGCTGATCTTCCGCCTTCCGGAAATAGGGCAACACGTCGTCATAGCCCCAGCCGGCATTGCCGCGCTGTCGCCAGCGGTCATAGTCCTCGTGCTGGCCGCGCACATAGAGCAGGCCGTTGATCGAACTGGAGCCGCCGAGCACCTTGCCGCGCGGCTGGAACACCTGCCGGCCGTTGAGGCCGGGCTCCGGCTCGGTCTGGTACATCCAGTTGACGGATTTTTCCTTGAACAGCTTGCCGTAGCCGAGCGGGACATGGATCCAGATGTTGCTGTCCTTCGGTCCGGCCTCGAGCAGCAGCACCGAGTGCTTGCCGTCAGCGCTCAGGCGGTTGGCGAGCACGCAGCCGGCCGAGCCGGCGCCGACGATGACGTAATCATACTCCGCCGCATCATGATTATTATTCACTGGTTTCCCCCGGAATTTCTTTCTTCCGGTGGTACAGACAAAGCGCAGCCTTGAAAAGGCTAGTGCCCTGCGCTGAGGTTCTGGAGCAGTTGCCCGACAAGCATATTGAGCTCGTCGGCGCTGCCAGCCGAGCCGAACACGTAGCGATCGGGCCGCACGATGACCGCCGCGGCGCCATGTTGCCGCATCCAGTCGGCGAACAGCCCGTCGCGCTCGACCACGGTCAGGATACCGTTCGCATCGGTGCTTTCGCCGGATACGGTGATGACAACGCGCTCGCCGGCGAGATGCTGCCAGGCGGCACGGAACGTCCCCGACAGCCACGCCATCGGCTCCGCCGCCGCCGTCACGATCGCGAATTCCGGTTTCAGCAGATCGTCGAGCCGGCACGTCCGCCCATCCGGCGCGCGCACATGGGGCTGCACGAACAGCCGCCCGGCAAGCGCAGCATCACGTGCGATCAGGCCGGAGACGAGATCGGGGATGAATTTCTGCCTGATGGTTTCGGCCTTGCCGGCCTTCAGGTCGGCGCGCAGCCGTATGTCGCGTTCGACGGCGGCCACCGGATCGAGCTCGCCGATGATCTTGCCGAACTCCTTGGCGCTGGCGACGACGGCGCGGACATGCGGCTTGCGCTCGATTTCGTAACTGTCGAGCAGCGCATCGCCCGCGTCGCCACGCAGCACAAGGCGGAGCTTCCAGGCCAGGTTCACCGCATCGCGGATACCGGCGCACAGCCCTTGCCCGAGGAACGGCGGCGTCTGGTGCACGGCATCGCCCATCAGCAGCACACGGCCGTCGCGCCAGCGCTGGCCGAGCAGCGCGTGAAAGCGATAGACCGCCGAGCGCCAGATCGTCAGATCGGAGATATCGGTGAACCCCTTGAGCAGCTTCACGACGTTGTCAGGCACGCCGGCCGCCTCGGGGTCCTCGCCGGGCAGCAACTTGATCTCCCAGCGCCGCAAATTGCGCGGACCCGGCACGAAGGTGCCGGGACGCGACGGCCGGCAATACTGAAAGCTCCTGGCCGGCCGCCTGGCGGGATCGCTGGTCAGCGTGTCGACCACCATCCACCATTCATCGAAGGCGAGGTCGTCGAGGCCGATGCCGAGCTGCTTGCGGACGAAGCTGTTGGCGCCGTCGCAGCCGACCAGATAGCGCGCGCGGATCAAGACCTCCTCGCCGGACTCGCGGCGCGCGGTCAGCGTCACCGCGCCGTCATCCTGCTCCAGCGCCACTCCTGTGGCCGCAAGGAAGACGTCGGCATGCGGATAGTCGGCGAGCCTGTCGCGCAGCGCCTGCTCGACGTCCGGCTGCACGAAGGTCACATTCGGAATCCAGCCGAGCGGAAACGGCGGCGGCATCGGGTCGAAGATCTTGATGATCTCACCGTCGACGCCGAGATAGTGCGAGCCGTTATGCGGGGCGATCGCCTGCTCCATGAAATCGCCGAGCCCGATCGCCTGCAGCACGCGCAGCGCTTCATGATCGAGCGTGATCGCGCGCGGCTTGTCGTAGATGTCGGCAACGCGCTCGACGACTGCGACCCTCAAGCCGGATCTCGCGAGCAGATTGGCAAAGATGGCACCGACCGGCCCGAGGCCGACGATGGCCACGTCATGAATGGGATTATCGGCTGGCATTGACATGCTACTTCGCGAGGTAGCTCTCGAGCGTCAGCGGCTTCGGCTTCACCTGCGGCTCGCTGATCGCGACACCTTCGAACGGCGTCGCCTCCTCGAACCAGGCCTGCCGCGCCGGCAATCCCCACGGGAACGAGATCGTATGGTCGGACGGATCCCAGGCGACCGGCTCGTTCTCGATGTCCATGATCTGGTAGTGGGTGTTGAACAGCTCGACGCGATGCCCATCGGGATCGCGCATGTAGACATACATCGCGTGTCCCGGCCCATGGCGCCCGGGGCCGCGTTCAACGGCCGCGCCATAGCCGAGCTCGCCGGCGACATCGCAGGCGTTGAGTAGATGATGAACCTCGGGCGCGAGAAACGCGAAATGATGCAGCCGCGGTCCGGCGCCGTTGAAGAACACGATGTCGTGCGGATTGCCCTTGCGCTGCAGGAAGACGCCGCGCAGATCGAAGGTATCAGCCGGCGCGATATACTCGCTGAGCCGAAAGCCTGCCGCGGTGTAGAACTCGCACGCCTTGCGCACTTCGGGCGTCAGGACCTGGTAGTGATCGAGCCGCAGCGCCGAGCCGCCGGCATGGCGGGTGAATTTGGTGATCATGCGCGGCACCACCGGCATGGTCGCGCAGAACTCCAGCGGCGTGCCGGCCGGATCGGTCGCATGCAGGGTGCGGCCCTGATGCGGCACCTCGGCCCAACCAGCCCGGCAGCCCTGCGCTTCGAAGAAGGCCTTGAGCCGGTCGAGGTCATCGTCCTGAAAGACCCGCAGGCCGAGCCGCGCACAGGCGGCGCCCTCGCCTTTGCGCAACACAAGACTGTGATGACAGGCCTCCTCGACGCCGCGGAAATAGAGTGCGCCGCCCTCCTCCGCGGTCAGGATCAGCCCGACCACCTTTTCGTAGAACTGCCGGCTCGCCGCGAGGTCACGCACGGTCAGGACGACATGGCTGGCCCGCGTGATCCGGAACCCGGGATCGTGGTTCGTGATCGGGAGGCTCATGCGCACCTTCTGGTTCTTGCCGTTCGCGGGAACCCAACTCATTGCGAAAAACCCGCGGGGGATCAAGCAGGGCAGCGTCGGGCAAGCTTTGCCGCTCCGTGACCTCGCCTCACGCATTTGTATCGATTTGTTAGCAATGCCCGCCGGTGGAACCGAAGGAGGGGCCCGCCGTGACACGGTCCGTTTCAATAGTTCATAGTTTGTCAAAGGTTTGCAGAGAATTCTTCGCCACGGCGCCATGGCCAAACCGGGCAGGCAACGTAGTGATGCGTACCCATCTGAGATCATATTTCGCGACCCTGTTCGCGGGCGACCTCGCGGCCTTCGGTGCACCACCGGCGGATGAAGCGCTTGCCGGCCACATCCGCGCCGAACAGGTCTCGCTCGTGCTCGGCTACTCCTTCGGCATCATGCTGGCCAACGCCTGCAACGCGCTGGTGCTGGCGATTGCGCTGTGGCAATCGCCGGACTGGGCCTTTGCGCTGGTGTGGGCGGCCGCGGTCGGCAGCGCGGCGCTGTTCTTCGGCTTGCAGGCGCGTGCAGCGCGCCGCATCGCCAAGCCGCAATTCGTGTCGCGCCGAACCATGTACCGGCTGGTGCGCAATGCGCTGGCGCTCGGGACGGCCTGGGGCGTCGTCCCCGTCGCCTTCTTCGCGAACGCATCGAGCGGCGCCCAGCTCGTCATCACCTGCCTGTGCGCCGGAATGCTGGCCGGCGGCGCCTTCGCGTTCTCCACCATCCCGATCGCCGCGATTGCTTTCACCGCGCCGATCTTCGTCGGCACCGCGATCTGCCTCAGCCGGGACGGCGATTTCGTCTATCTCCTGATGGCCGTGCTGGTCCTGGTCTACGGCTCGGTGCTGCTGCGCGGCGTGTTCCTCAACGCGTTCGAGTTCAGGCGGCGGATCATCGCCCAGCACGAGGCCGAGCGGACGGTGCGGCAGGATCCGCTGACGCACCTGCCGAACCGCGTCGCCTTCAATGAGGCTCTCAACGACGCACTGAACCGGCTGGCGCGGTCGGGCGAGGAATTCGCGGTGCTGCTGCTCGATCTCGATCGCTTCAAGGAGGTCAACGACAGGTTCGGCCATCCGGCGGGCGACGAGTTCCTGGTGCAGGTGGCGGCCCGGTTGCAGCGCTGCACGCGCGCGGCCGAACATGTCGCACGGATCGGCGGCGACGAGTTCGCCCTGATCATGTCGAATCTGACGAGGCCCGAGGACGCGTTTGCGATCGCCGAACGGTTCGTCGCGGCCTTTGCCGACCCGTTCCCGATCGACGGGCTAGAGGTCAACCGGACGATCAGCATCGGCATCGTGCTGGCGCCCCGGGACGGCAGCACGTCCCACGATCTGCTCAAGCATGTCGACATCGCGCTTTACCGGGCGAAGAAATCCGCGCCCGGCACCATCTGCTTCTTCGAGGCCAGCGACGACCAGTCGGCGCGCGACCGCCGCGCCCTGCAGCGGGACCTCGAGCACGCCATCGAGGCGGACGAGCTGTTTCTGGTCTACCAGCCGTTCCTCGACATCCGCAAAGGCCGCGTCACCGGCTTCGAGGCACTGCTGCGCTGGCAGCATCCGACGCGCGGCCTGATCCCGCCGACCGTCTTCATCCCGATCGCCGAGGAAAGCGGACTGATCCACCAACTCGGCGAGTGGGTGATCCGCCGTGCCTGCGCGATGCTGTCGCGCTGGCCGGACGACATCCGCATCGCGGTCAATTTCTCCGCGGTCCAGTTCCAGAACGTCGGCATCCTGCAGACGATCGTCGACGCGCTGGCCGAGGCGAATGTCGCGCCGAACCGTCTCGAAATCGAGATCACCGAGTCGATGCTGATCTCGAAATATGGATCGGCGCCCGCGATCCTGCACGCGCTGCTCGAGCTCGGGTTGACGGTCGCGCTCGACGATTTCGGCACCGGCTTCTCGTCGCTGACCTATCTGCGCAAGCTGCCGTTCAGCCGCATCAAGATCGATCAGTCCTTCATCCGGGACATGCTGACCCAGCCGGATTGCGCCGCGATCGTCAAATCAGTGATCGGCCTCGCGCAGGAGCTGCAGATCGGCGTCGTGGCCGAAGGCGTCGAGACCGCAGATCAACTCGAATATCTGCGCCAGACCAGCTGCGACGAGGTCCAGGGCTATCTGATCGGGCGGCCGATGTCAGGCAGCGAGATTTCCGCACTGCTCGATCACGATCCGCAGCACTCGGTGCACGCGGCGTAGCGCCATCGAGGGCGCGCGGGATGAGCGCGTCGGTCGGACTCTGCTGATCCCGGGAGGCTGCGAGCAAATTCCGCCGTCATTGCGAGCGAAGCGAAGCAATCCATCTGTCCGCAAACGCGGCTGGATGGATTGCTTCGTCGCTATCGCTCCTCGCAATGACAGCGGAGAAAGACTCGCGCCGCAGTAAGGTTAGAGCACGTCGGCGCGATGCAGAGTGTCGACCGTGATGGTGCCGCGGGCGCGCGAGACGCAGGCGCAGATCTTGCGGCTCTCCCGCTTCTGATGGTCACTGAAGAAGACGTCGCGATGGTCGATCTCGCCGTCGACATCGACCACGTCGAGTGCGCAGACCCCGCATTCGCCGCGCCGGCAGTCGCTCATCACCTCATGACCGGCTTCGTTGAGCACGTCCAGCATCGACCGGTCGCGCGGGATGACGAACTCGGTCCCCAGCTCGGTCCCTTGGCCCCTGAGCCGCACGCGGAACGGCTCGGTCGACAGCAGCCCGCTCGATCCAAAGGTCTCGTAGCGCAAATCGGTGAGCGGGCGGCCTGATGCCTCCCAGGCGCGCCGCGCCGCGTCCAGCATCCGCATCGGGCCACAGAACAGCGTCATCGTATCCTGCGGCAGCGCCGCAAAGACGCCGTCGAGGTCGAGCCGCCTGCCTTCGTCGCCGGCATGGACGGTGAGGCGGTCGCCGAGCGCTCGCTCAAGCGGTTCGAGATAGACCGCATCGCCGCGCGTGCGCACGGCATAGTGCAGCGTCACGCCGGCGTCGCGGCGGGCGAGCGCCTGTGCCGCACCGACGATCGGCGTGATGCCAATGCCGCCCGCGATCAGGCAATACTGCCGCCGCGTCCAGTCGAGCTGCACCAGCGAGGTCGGCAGCGTGATGTTGAGCCGCGCCCCCGGCGCGAGCGACCACATGTAGCGCGAGCCGCCGCGGGAATCCGCTGCGTGCCGAACTGCGATCCGGTAGCCCTGCGGATCGGCTTCGCCGACCAGCGAATAGGAGCGGGTCTGCGGCTGGCCTTCGATGGTGACGCCGACATCGATATGGCTGCCGACGGGATAGGGCGCACCCGCAAAGTTATCCGGCCGCAGCAGGAATTCACGGATGCCGGGCGTGAGGTCGCGCACAGCGAGCAGCGTGGCGGATGTCCAGGTCTCGATGAATCGCATGGCGTTCTCCGCTCAGCCGGCTGCCGAATTGATCAGCGCCAGCGCCGGCAGCAGATCGAGATGGCTGCGGTTGCGCAGCGCCAGCCGCAGATTGCGTGCCGCAAGCCTTGCATGCTCGCGCATGATCGCCTCGGCGCGCGCCCCCTCGCGGTTCTCGATGGCGTCGACCACAATGCGATGGTGATCCTGCGCGATCAGCAGGATCTGGCGCGCTTCGGGCAAGGCCGATTGCGCCATCACGAAGCCGCTCGGCGAGGCGAATGGCAGCGCCGAGGCGCGGTCGATCTGCCGGATCAGCGGCGGGCTGCGCGACAGCTCGGTGAGCAACGCGTGGAAGCGCGCGTTGAGCGCGACATAGGACGAAAAGGCTTCGACCGAAATCGGATCCTGCCGCACCAGGCCGTCGATCTCGTTGAGGCATTCCTTCAGCGGCTCGAGATCGCGCGACGAGACGCCGCGCTCGGCGGCGAAGCGCGCGGCCAGGCCCTCCAGCGTGCCGCGCAGCTCGATCGAATCGAGAATGTCGCGCTCGGAAAATGCCTTGACCATGAAGCCGCCGGAAGGAATCGCCTCCAGCAGGCCTTCCTCCTCCAGCCGGACCAGCGCCATCCGCACCGGCGTGCGCGAGACCCCGGTGAACTCGACCGCCTGCAGTTCCGAGATGCGCTCGCCGGGCCGCAGGCCGCCGGAGAGAACGAGGTCGCGCAGCGCAAGCTGCGCCCGCACGGTCTGCGACACTGAACGATCGGTTTCGCGTTCCGCCATGGCCCGCCCCTCGCCTACTCGGCAGCCTGCAGCTGCTGCGGCGGATTTTCCTTCGCCACCATGCGGTCGATGACGCGCCGCGCCCACATTGCACCGGCGTCGATGTTGAGATTGTAGAACACCCGGTCCGGATTCTCGTCCATCGCCCGCTGCTGCGCCTCCAGGATGATCTCGTCCTCATGGAAGATGCCGGCGACGCCGTCGCGAATTTCCGAGGTCAGCCGCTGCTCGGTGATGCGGTGATTGCGGACGAAGGCCCAGAAATAATGGCAGGTCTTCTCGGTCTCGGGCGTGATCGTGTTCAGCACATAGCCGTTGACGCCCTGCGAACGATCGCCCTCCGGGGCGCCCGAACCGGCCGGCGCGACGCCGACGTCGATGTTGACGGTGCACGGCGCTTCGAAGCGGATAATCTGCCAGCGGTCGACCGGTCCCGGCTTCTGCAGCTGCCTGGCCCAGAACGGCGGCGCCTCGATGCCCTTCATCCAGCGCGTCACGGTGACCGTCTTCTCGCCATGGGTGACGTCGAACGGCGCCTCGGCGACCGCATCATTGCCGATGCTCGAGCCGTGCACGAAGGTCTCGTGCGTCAGGTCCATCAGATTGTCGACGACGAGGCGATAGTCGCATTTGACGTGAATGGTCTTGCCGTCGCCTGCCCAGGCCGGATCGTGGTTCCAGTGCATGTCGGGCACCAGCGCGGGATCGGCGAGCGCAGGATCTCCCATCCAGAGCCAGATGAAGCGGTGGCGCTCGACGACGGGATAGGCGCGCACGCAGGCCGACGGGTTGATCGTCTCCTGCGAGGGCATGAAGGTGCAGCGGCCCTGCGCATTGTATTTCAGGCCGTGATAGCCGCAGACCACGGCATCGCCATCGAGCCGGCCCTTGGAGAGCGGTACGAGGCGATGCCAGCAGGCATCCTCCAGCGCCACCACCTCGCCGTCGCCCGTCCGGTACATCACGACATGCTTGCCGCAGATCGTCCGAGGCAACAGCGCGTGCTTGATCTCGGCATCCCAGCCGGCCGCGTACCACGCGTTCATTGGAAAGGGTTTTGGCACTGGATCCTCCCTAATGCATCCTACCTGTATACATAAAATGCCAGAAAGAGGCAATATCCAGCGATAATGGCCGAAATTGACGCCACATGGTATACATCGACGCGAAGCCAAAAAATCGATTTTCGATTGACGGCCACAAGACCGTCGGCCAGTCTGCCGGCCATGAACATCGGGTTGAGTTTTCGCGAGGGCTTGGCCGGCGACGGGCCGCGAAGCCTGACATCGGCGGTCCAGGAGCGGCTGCGGGCCGACATCCTGTCGACGCGGCTGCTTCCCGGCCAGAAGCTGCACATCGCCGGCCTCGCCAAGCAATTCTCGGTCAGCCTTGCCGCCGTGCGCGAGGCGCTGTCGCGGCTGGTGGCTGACGGATTGGTACAAGCCTCGGATCAGCGCGGCTTCCGCGTCTGTCCGGTCTCGCTCGCCGACCTTGCCGATGTCACGCAGACACGGATCGACATCGAGGGACTTGCGCTGCGGCGCTCGATCGAGCGTGGCGACGAGGCCTGGCTGTCCTCGGTCGCGGCGGCCTGGGACGCGCTGAAGGCCGTGCCCTATCGGTTTCCCGACGATCCCACCGTGCATTACGAGGAATGGGTGGTCCGCCACCGCATCTTCCATCGCGCGCTGGTCAATGCCTGTGGCTCACAATGGCTGCTCGGCTTCCGCGACGTGCTGCACGAGCAGAGCGAGCGCTATCGGCGGCTTTCGATCCGACGCGAGGTCGGCCGGCCGCGCGACGTCGAAGCCGAGCATGCCGCGATCGTGGACGCTGTATTCGCGCGCGATGCGGATGCGGCGGTTCGCGCTTTGTCGGTGCATTTCAGCACCACCATGGAATTCGTCGAGCTCGCCGCTCCGCGCATTGCGGAGGTCAACACCACCACCTGATTCTGCGGCACGAGACGCGCCGAAAAACAACAACAATCGATATCCGGGAGAAACAGAACCATGAACATCACGCGCCGCTGTGCGCTGGCAACCCTGATCGCCACCACCTTGCTGGCCGGCCCCGCCTTCGCGGCGGACACGATCCGCGTCGGCTTGCCCACCAAGACCTATTGGCCGACCACGATCGCCGAGACCGCCGTGCGGCAAAAGCTGTTCGAGAAGGAAGGCATCAAGGCCGAGCTGACGATCTATCGCAGCGGCGCCGAGACCTTCGAGGGCATGGCCGCGGGAGCAGCCGACATCATCCTCGATCCGCCGTCGCTGGTGTCCGCCGGCCGCAAGAAGGGCGTGATGTCGCGGATCGTCGCCAATGCCGCGATGGGCAATTTCGGCTGGCAGTTGATGGTGCCGGCCAAATCGACGCTCGAGGTCAAGGATCTCAACGGCAAGAAGGTCGGGATCACCGCAGCAGGGTCCGGTTCGGACCTGCTGGCGCTGTGGACCATCCAAAACAGGAAGATCGACTTCACCCGCGTGCCGGTCGGCGGCGGCGGCCTGGTGCCGAACCTGCTCGCCGGCAATGTCGACGCCGCCGTGGTCTATTCGCCGCTCAGCTTCCAGGTCGCCAGGTCGGGCGAGGCGAAGACCATCCTCGACTACGCGACCGCGGCGCCGCCGAACCTCACAGCAGGCTGGATCGTGCTCGACAAGTTCGCCGAAGCCAAGCCGGAGGTGGTCCAGAAGGCCGTCAATGCGCTCTATGGCGCGCTGCAATTCATGCGCGCCAACCGCGACGTCACCGTGAAGCTGATCGCCGACCTCTACGAGATGCCGGCCGAGATCGCCGCGATGGAATATGACAACACCATCATGAAGCTGGAGACCGACGGCAACATGGGCGCGGCCAATGTGCCGGCAGCGGTGCAGCTGTCGCTCGATCTGGCCAAGCTTGGCGGATTGAAGGACATCGTTCCGGTCGAGGATGTGATCTCGACCAAGTTCAAGCCGGTTCCGACCAAGCCATAACATGCAGGCCACTCTGACCATCAAGCTCGCGCGGGTCGCGATCGTGGTCGCGATCTTCGCGCTGTGGGAGATCCTGTCGCGGGCCGGGCTCGTCAATCCGCGCCTGTTGCCGTCGGCATCGGACACGCTCGTGACGCTCGGCGACCTCCTGCAACGGTCGAGCGTCCGGACCGACCTTCTGGTGACCGCGACCGAGGTGCTGACCGCCTTCGCGCTGGCGGTGCCGATGGGGGCACTGATCGGGTTCCTGATCGCGGAGAACCGCTATTTTGCCGATGTCGCAAAGCCGCTGCTGTTCTTCGCCTTCAGCATCCCGAAATCGATCTTCCTGCCGATGTTCATCCTGGTGTTCGGCGTCGGTTTCGCCCAGAAGGTCGGCTTCGGCTTCTTCTCGACCATCTTCATCGTGATCATGTCGACCACGACGGCGGTGGAATCGGTCAAGGTCGAGCACCTGATGGTGGCCCGCTCCTATGGCGCGACGCGCACGCAGACCGCGTTCCGCGTCTATCTGCCGAGCATGCTGCCGGTGCTGCTGGAAGCGCTGCGGATCTCGATGATCTTCAACCTCACCGGCGTCATCCTCGCCGAGATGTACGCCTCGCGCGACGGCATCGGCCACCAGATCGCGACCTGGGGCGAGAATTTCCAGATGAAGCAGCTGCTCGCCGGCGTCGTGATGGTCGCCGCGATCGCCATGACCTTCAATGAACTGATCAGATGGGTGGAAACACGATGCAGCCATTGGCGAACGTGACACCGTTGAAGCCCGCCTCGCGCGCCGGCGCGATCGAGGTCAGGAATGTTGGCCAGGTGTTCCGGACCAAGACCCAGGACGTCATCGCGCTGGAAGACGTCTCGCTCGACATCAAGCCGGGGCGCTTCGTCGTGCTGGTCGGCCCGAGCGGATGCGGCAAGTCCACGCTGCTGATGATGATGGCCGGGCTGCGCGCGCAGACCTCGGGCACCATCACCATCAACGGCGCGCCGATCCCGCAGCCCGATCCGAACCGCGTCGGCGTCGTGTTCCAGGAAGCGAGCCTGTTTCCGTGGCTGACCGCCGAAGACAATGTCGAGTTTCCGCTGGCGCTGCGCGGCGTCGCCAAGGCGGAGCGCCGGGCCAAGGCGCAGGACGCGCTCAAGCTGGTCGGCCTCGAAGGCTTCGGCAAACGCCACCCGCACGAACTGTCGGGCGGCATGAAGCAGCGCGTCTCGATCGCGCGCGGCCTGGTGCAGGATCCGCCCGTGCTGTTGATGGACGAGCCGTTCGCCGCGCTCGACGAGCAGACCCGGATGACGATGGGCGACGAGCTGCTGCGCATCTGGGCCGCGACCGGCAAGACGGTCGTGTTCGTCACCCACAGCCTGACCGAGGCGGTCTACCTCGCCGACGAGGTGATCGTGATGTCGCCGCGGCCCGGACGCATCGTCGACCAGCTGCAGGTCAATTTGCCGCGGCCGCGGACCTACGAGATGTTGAGCGGTGACGCCTTCGGCGCGCTGCGCGACCGCATCTGGCGGCACATCCGCAAATCGGCGTGAGACCATGATGAGCGCGAAAACCCTTCGCCATCTGATCATCATCGGCCTGCTCCTGCTGTGGGAGCTGTTGCCGCGCACCGGGCTGATCCCCGAACTGTTCCTGCCGTCGCTGTCGTCCACCCTGCTCGCCGGCTGGAACGAGGCCGCCGAATATGGCCATGCGCTGGCGGTGACGCTTTACGAGGTCGCGGTCTCGATGGCGTTCGCCTGCGGCGGCGGCATCCTGCTCGGCGCCATCGTCGGCAGCCTGCCGCGCCCGCGTCTTCTGATCATGCCGATGGTCTCGAGCCTCTATGCGGTCCCGCTCGTGATCCTCTATCCGGTGTTCACCGTGTGGCTCGGCATCGGCTCGGAGTCCAAGATCGCCTTCGCCTCGATCTACGGTTTCCTGCCGACCATGCTGGCGACCGCCGCCGGGATCCAGACCATCGACCCGCAACTGCTGCTCGCCGCCCGCAGCATGGGCGCGACGCTGAGCCAGCGATTAGTCCGCGTCATCATTCCCGCCGCGATCCCGACCGTGCTGTCGGGCCTGCGGGTCGGCGGCGCGCTCGTCATCGTCGGTGTGGTGGTCTCGGAGATGCTGATCTCCTCGGCCGGGATCGGCTACCTGATCTCGCGCTACCGCACCATTCTCGACAGCCCGCACGTGTTCGCCGGCGTGCTGCTGGTGTTGTTCATGGCGATTGCCTTCAACACCGCGATCCGCTGGGTCGAGCGCAAGGCCGCGATCTGGCAGACCGGGACGCGCGCCGGCCAGAGCGCCGCCGACGAGGTCGGCCCCGGCGCGATGCAGCCGGCGACGTAAGGGGATCGCGACGTGTTCGACCTCACCTTGACGTTCGACAACGGACCCGAGCCCGATGTCACCCCGCTTGTGCTCGATATCCTCGGCGAGCGCGGCATCAAGACCACGTTCTTCGTGATCGGCGAGAAGCTCGCCGACCCCGCGCGCCGCCGCCTCGCTGCCCGCGCGCGTGACGAAGGCCACTGGATCGGCAATCACACCTATACGCACAGCAACCCGCTCGGCGAGCAGCCCGGTGCCGACACGGCACAACGCGAGATCGGCCGGACCGAGGCCGCGATCGGCGAGCTCGCCCATCCCGACCGCTGGTTCCGGCCGTTCGGCGGCGGCGGCAATCTGGACGGCCGGCTGCTGAAGCCATCGGTGGTCGATTATCTCGTGCACAACAAGCACAGCTGCGTGCTCTGGAACGCGATCCCGCACGACTGGGACGATCCCGACGGCTGGACCGAGCGCGCGCTCGCGCAATGCCGCGCACAGCCATGGACGCTATTGGTGCTGCATGACCTGCCGACCGGCGCGATGATGCATCTCGATCGGTTCCTCGATCGCGTCGAGGCGATCGGCGCCCGCTTCCGTCAGGACTTTCCGCCGCCATGCGTGCCGATCCGCAACGGCGAGATCGCACTTCCCATCCAGGCCTATGTTTCCTCCATCGAAGAGAGTGAGAGACCATGAAGATCGCAAGTTTCAAGGCGGCGGGCACCGCGAGCTATGGCATCGTGACCGATGCGGGCGTGATCGACGCCGGCAAGCGGCTGAAGGCGTACCCGACGCTGAAGGCGCTGCTGACGACGGGTTCGCTGGATGAACTGAAGAAGCTGCAGGGCGAGCGCGCCGATCACGCGCTCAGGGATCTCGAGCTGCTGCCGACCGTACCCGATCCCGACAAAATCTTCTGCATCGGCGTCAATTATGCGACGCATCTCGCCGAGAGCGGCCATCCGACGCCGCCGCATCCGATGATCTTCACCCGCTTCGCCAACAGCCAGGTCGGCGCCGGCCAGCCGATGATCCGGCCGCTGGAATCCGAGCGCTTCGACTATGAAGGCGAAATGGCCGTCATCATCGGCAAGGGCGGTCGCCGCATCGCGGGCGAGGCCGCGCTCGGCCATGTCGCGGGCTATGCCTGCTACAATGACGGCAGCATCCGCGACTGGCAGCGTCACACCTCGCAATTCGCGCCCGGCAAGAATTTCGTCGGCACCGGCGGCTTCGGCCCGTGGATGGTGACGACCGACGAGCTCCCCGACATCAGCGAGCAGCACATCGCAACCCGCCTCAATGGCGTCGAGGTGCAGACCGCGCCGATCTCGGACCTCGTGTTCGACGTCGCGACCCTGATCGCCTATTGCTCGACCTTCACCGAGCTGGTGCCGGGTGACGTCATCGTCACCGGCACCACCGGCGGGGTCGGCGCCTACCGCACGCCGCCGCTGTGGATGAAGGATGGCGACGTCGTCGAGGTCGAGGTTACCGGCATCGGCGTGCTGCGCAATCCCGTGAAAGATGAAACCGCGGCAAGCGCAACGCGCGCGGCTTGATCCGGCCGCGCAACGACAAGAAGGAGGACATCATGAACCTGCCCAGGCATCTGCTGCCGACCACCGTCGTCGGCAGCTATCCGCAGCCGGAATGGCTGGTCGATCGCGCCATGCTGTCGAAGTCGGTGCCGCGCACCCGCATGCACGCGATGTGGCGCCTGCCGGCCGAGCATCTGGAAGAGGCGCAGGACGACGCGACCGTCGTGGCGATCCGGGACATGGAGCGCGCCGGCATCGACATCGTGACCGATGGCGAAATCCGCCGCGAGAGCTACTCGAACCGGTTCGCCACCGCCCTCGAGGGTGTCGATGCCGACAATCCCGCAATGATCACGGCACGCACCGGCAACACGCAGACGCCGGTGCCGCGCGTGGTCGGTCCGGTGAAGCGCAAGGGACCGGTCGAGCTGCACGACATGCAATTCCTGCGCAGGAACACCGACCGTGCCGCCAAGATCACTTTGCCCGGCCCGTTCACGATGAGCCAGCAGGCCAGAAACGAGTTCTACAAGGACGACGAGGAGCTCGCGATGGCCTTCGCCGAGGCCGTCAATGCCGAGGCTCGCGACCTCGAGAAGGCCGGCGCCGACGTCATCCAGCTCGACGAGCCCTGGGTGCGCAACAATCCGGATCTCGCCAAGCGCTATGCGGTGAAGGCGATCAATCGCGCGCTGCAAGGCATCAGCATCCCGACCGTGGTGCATCTCTGCTTCGGTTATGCCGCGGTGGTGCCCGGCTCGACCAAGCCGGCCGGCTATTCGTTCCTTGCCGAGCTCGACGACACCATCGCCGATCAGATTTCGATCGAGGCGGCACAGCCGAAGCTCGATCTCGGCGTGCTCAAGGATCTCTCCTCGAAAAAGATCATGCTCGGCGTGCTCGACCTCGGCAATCCCGAGATCGAACCTGCCGCCGTCGTCGCCGATCGCATTCGCAACGGCCTGAAGCATGTGCCGGCGGAACGGCTGGTGATCGCGCCGGACTGCGGCATGAAATACATGCCGCGGCACGTTGCGTTCGGAAAACTGAAGGCGATGTGCGACGCCGCCGCGACGGTCCGGAAAGAGATCGGCTAGAGCGTTTTCGAGCGAAGTGGATACCGGTTCGCGTGAAGAAAACGCGTCAAAACAAGAATCTAGAGCCCCGTTCCGATTCCATCGGAACGGGAAAAGCTCTAGGCCGCACCCGACGCGGTCAGCGGGTCGTAACCCGGACTCTTCAGGAGCGCATGAAGCTGACGGCGGCGCACACCCATGTTGCCGCCGTCGAACAGGGGATAGGCCATCGCATCCTGGAGCAGGCCGGCGAGCGGACATTGGTGATCGTAGCTCTCGATGCCGACCACACGCATCAAATCGGTGATCACTTTCACCGCGGTCTCCGATCCGAACACCTTGGCGTGCAGTGCGAGCTCGAAGGCACCGGGCGCATTGCTGTCCATGGCGTGACAGGCCTTCCAGCTCAAATAGCGCGCCGCCTCGATCGCCATCTTGGCATCGGCCAGCGCGTAGCCGACCGCCTGGTGCTCGATGATCGGTGTCGCGCCGCCGCGATGCTCGGTCCGGGCGAAGTTCAGCGCATAGTCGAAGGCGGCGCGCATCAGCGCGACGCCGAACACGCCAACCAGCGCAGCGGTGCCCGCAAAACTCATCTCCACCAGTTCGAGGCCGCCGCCGACGCGGCCGAGGACATTGTCCCTGGCCGTCCGCACCTGCTCTAGCCGAAAGCGCGGCGTCAGATGGGCGCGATGGCCCATCAAGTCGGCGGCGCGTTCGAGCACGATGCCCTTGATGCCGCCGGCGGACCGCGGCACCGCAATCACGGAGATCGCGCTGTCGGGCGCAGCCGTGGGATCGGTGCGACAGACCACGCAGATCAGGTCGGCGCCGTTGCCGTCCCAGCCGGTCGCGCTCGACACCCATTGCTTGGCGCCGGTGATGACCCATTCCTCCCCGTCGAGGCGCGCTGCTGTCCGCAAGCCGGTTCCCGGCATCGGCGAGGCAAAGTTCGCGCTGCCGCCCGGCTCGCTGAAGGCGAAGGCGGCAAGCGGCGTGCCGGCACGCTCGAGGAACGGTGCGATGAATGTCCTCTGCTGCGCCGGCGAGCCCGCCAGCATCACCGGCATCAGGCCGAGCAGCGAGCCGAACAGCGTCAGCGAGACGTTGACATCGACGGCCTGAAACTCCTCGGCGACGACGGCCATGTTGAACACACCGGTGCCCTCGCCGCCGAGCGGCGCAGGGATCATCCGGCGCAGGAAACCGGCCTTGACCACCTGTTCGTAGAACGGCCTGGTCGCCGCAAAGCGCTCCGCGGGCGTGGCGAGATGGCGGGTTGCGTCGGCGACGCCTGAAAGCACGGTCCGCGCGAAGCTCCGGGCGGACATCTGCAGCTCGCGTTGTTCTGCGGTCAGGGTGAAATCGATCGGCATGGTCGTCTCTCCTCCAGCGGGTCGAATGTCCGAAGGTGAGGCGCCGGGCCGCCGAAGTCATTGACGCCCCGTCCACGCCGGTTTGGCAAAATGTCCGCCTGACTGGCACGGCAATTGATTGTAAGCTCGTCGCCGGCTTCCGTCTTGGCAGGCAAACTTCGGCACGCGAACATGGGCGCTTCCTGGAATATGCACGATGTCGCACCGGCAGACCGCTTCGCCTATTGGCGCGAAGCGGTGCTGCAGACCTATCTGCCGCTCGAGCCGGAGAAGATCTCGGCCGGAGATTTCGACGGCGCGATCACCAGCATCGGCAGCCCCGCGCTGCCGTTGTCGCGGGTGCAGTCCGTGCCCAACGCCATCCACCGTACGCGGAAGGGAATCGGCAGCTTCCAGGACGGATCGTTCTTCGCCAATCTGCAGATCACGGGCGACGCCGTGGTCGAGCAGCATGGGCAAAAGACGCTGGCGCGGCCCGGCGACATCGTGCTGCTCGACACCAACGAGCCCTTCGCGATGCGGTTCGAGCAGGGCTGCGACCTGATCTGCGCCACGATTCCCGGCGCGCGGCTGCGGCGGCATCTGCAGCAAATGTCCGGCCGGCCGCCGAACGTCATCGCCGGACGCGGCGCGGGCCGTCTCGCCTCCGCCTATCTCGGCGCGCTGCGCGATATCCCCGACGATTTCGCGCTGGTTGACGACCTCGCCGCAAGCCAGCTCGAGGGCCTGCTGGTGCGGGCGACCACCATCGGCGCGCCGACGATCGGATCGACGTCACCGCGCGAGGCGATGCTGCGGCAAATCCAGACCTTCATCCTGGACGAACTGCACAATCCGCAACTCTCCGCGAAATACATCTGCCGGCACCTGAACATTTCGCGCAGCCATTTGTTTGCCGTGCTCGCCGATGCCGGAACGACCCTCGCGGCGCATGTCCGCGATGCGCGGCTCCGCCACAGCCTCAACCAGCTTCGCGACCCCCGATTGACCGATCTTCCGATCGGCGAGATCGCGCTGCGCGTGGGATTCAAGAGCCACGAGAGTTTTGCCCGCGCGTTCCGCCGCGCCTATGGCGCAGCGCCCGGCGCGTTTCGCGCCGGAGGCGAGGAGACACACTGAAGATTCAGGGGCTTGAAGCGCTGCTAGAGCAGGATGATTTTTGGTTGAATCCGCTTGCCGCGATTTCGGTTCACCTCTCCCCATCGGGGAGAGGTCGGATTGCGCCTGGCGATGCGCAGCATCGTCCAGTGCAATCCGGGTGAGGGCTCTTGCTCTCTCGATAGACCGTAACCCCTCACCCGATTTGCTGCGCAAATCGACCTCTCCCAAGGGAGAGGTTTAGCGACGGTACTGGCGCCTACGAGTTCGACGCCGCGCGGGTCGAGGCCGACTGGACATCCTTGATGTTGATGACGACGGCGATGCGCTTGACCGTGCCGCTGCGGTAGGCCTGCAGGAACTTGTCGTAGTGCTTGACCGAGATGCAGCCGTTGGAGTCGCCGTTCGGCCCGAGCATGTAGCTGTGGACCAAAAGGCCGACGCGCCCGAAGGTGTCGCTGCCGTCGACCGGGGTCATGCGCAGCGCGGGCACGCCGTGGAACAGCTTCTCGCGCGGCTTCATCTCATAGATGCCGGGCGGCGTCGCACCGGCGTTGCGGGCAGTCACATGCGCGGGATCGTCGAGCAGATTGCCGAGGCCTGAATGCGCCTCGAACTTGGTACCGTCGGGCATGTACACGATGCGGCCGGTGATGTCGTAGACGGCCGTGGTGCTGTCATAACCGAGCTTGCCGAGATCGGGGCTCGGACCGGACAACAATCCGTCATTCGGATCGAGCGAGGCCAGCTGCATCTTGCCCGGCATCATGTCGGCAATTTTCTGCAGGAACGTCCGGTTGTCGCCCTGCTGCACCGGCGCCTGTGGCGGTGGCGGCTGATCGTTACGTGCAAGCAGATTGGCCTCGGCCGGCCGCGACCGCGGCATCGGCACGGTGGACGTCGTCGCCGTGGTCGTGGCAGCGACGGACGCCGTCGCCGACTGGCTGGTCGGCAGTTCGGTCTGCGTGTCGCGCAGCTGGCCGGCCAGCGCGTCCTCGATCTGGCCGAACTCGGAATTGAAATCGCCGCGGCTCGAACGGAACCCGCGGCGCAGTGGATAATAGAGTGAGGCCGAATTGATCGTGGAGCGAGAGCCGAAGCGATCGTCGAAGTTCAGCGACGCGGTGGTGTTGGCGAGCGCCGGACCGTGAAGCCATGCGGTGGGGTCGATGCCGACCATCCAGGCGGCAAGGCCAGACGACAGGGCAAGCGCGCTCACGGCAAACGCCGTGCTGCCCACCAGAGACATGCCGCGGCTCGACTTACGCCGGGCAGGTTTCGTCGTTCGTTGACCCATCAATCCCCAAGTTCGGTGCTCTGGGGCCTGTTACCCGGCCCACCGGGATTCACCGATCACTCATCATATCAGGGAATTAGAGTAAGGCATAATCGAGACAAAACGGACAACGAGAGGTTTTTTAAACGTTTTTCGGATTGAAAGTGCCAGAGAATCAGCCTTGGGCGGGCTGAATTGACCGAAAAGGTCCCGATTCGGGACGATTTCGGCAGATCAGGCGATCTTTTCTTCCCAGAGGGTGAGCACCGGGACCGGCTTCCCGATGGCGTAACCCTGGGCGTAGTCGACCCCGATCTGGCGCAACTCGTCCAGGATCGCGAGGTTCTCGACGAATTCCGCGACCACCTGCTTCTGCATGATCTTCGCGGTCTTGGTGATCATCTCGACCATCGCCCGATCGACCTTGCTGTTCAGGATCTCCTTCACAAACGAACCGTCGATCTTGATGATGTCGACCGGCAGGTGCTTCAGATAGGCGATCGAGGACATGCCGGTGCCGAAATCGTCGAGCGAGAAGCTGCAGCCGATCTCGCGCAGCCGCGCGATGAACTTCTGCGCCTCGTCGAGGTTCGAGATTGCGCTGGTCTCGGTGATCTCGAAACACACCGATGCCGGCGAAACGTCAAGCTGTGCGAACAGCTCGGCGACGAAGTCGACGAAGTCGCTGTCACCGATGGTGGCGCCGGACAGGTTGATGGCGTAGCTGGCAATCTTGCGCGGCTGGTGCTTGCGCTCGGCGATGATCTCGAAGGCGCGGCGAACCACCCAGCGGTCGATCAGCGGCATCAGCCCGTAGCGTTCGGCGGCGGGTAGGAAACTGCCGGGCGGCACCAGCGCGCCGCTCTCGTCGCGCAAGCGCAGCAAGAGCTCGCGCCGGTCGTTGCCTTTCAGTGCGCCGTTCACCGGGCGGATCTCCTGCTCGTAGAGGCAGAAGCGCTCCTCGTCCAATCCCTTGCGAATGCGATTGACCCAGCTCATCTCGGCAACGCGCACGGCCATGCCGGTGTCGGACGGACGGTGCTCCTGGACGCGGTTGCGTCCCTTGTCCTTGGCAAGGAAACAGGCGACGTCGGCAAGCCGCAACGCGTCCTGCACGCCGGCGCTGTCGGCCAGCCCGACCAGGCCGATGCTCGCGCTGATCCGGAAGCTCGACCCCTCATAGACGAAGTTCGACTGCTCGATCACCGCCCTGATCCGCTCCGCAACGTCGGCCGCGACGTCGTGCGTCGCGGAGCCGTCGTCACGCAGCAGAATACCGAACTCGTCGCCGCCAAGACGCGCGACAAGGCCGCTGCCGCCGACTTCGGCCGCGAGCAGCCTCGCCACCTGCTTCAGCAACCGGTCGCCCGCCATGTGGCCGCAGGTGTCGTTGACGATCTTGAACTGATCAAGATCGATCAGCATCAGGTCGGCGCTCATGGCCGGCGAGCCCAACATCGCCTTGTGCAGTTCGAACTCGAACTGCCGCCGGTTGGCAAGGCCGGTGAGCGCGTCATGCGAGGCAGCCCACGCCAATTCCTCGACCAGCCGCCGCTCGGCGGTCATGTCGTGAATGATCATGACACGGCCCGCCGGTTCTCCGGCATGCACGATCGGGGTCTCGACCACCGAGACCGGCACGCTGGAATGGTCCGGCCGCACCAGGAGCTGCGGCCGGCTGTCGTCGTCAGCGTCGAACGATCCGCGCACCGGCTGCTCGGCAATGTTGAACAGCGACGCCAGCGGCCGTCCCGTCACCTCCTGCCCTGCCGCGATGAGCCGCTGCGCGGCGGCAT
>NZ_JADFUD010000079.1:0-33479 GCF_054820065.1 Bradyrhizobium sp. UFLA06-06 | reverse complement strand
CGTTCAACCTCACCCCAGACAGCCGCCTTGTCTTTCAGCGCATTCGCTCCAAAACTGCCGGCTTGCATTACTCAACCAGGAGTATTGATCGATGACGACGTTCCGATTAGGTTATTCTTGGGAACACTCTCGATCGGGGGGAGAGGTGATGTCGAGGGCACTTAGGGCTACGCTGATCGCTATGGTTCTGCTCTGCACAGCCGGGCAGAAATCGAAAGCGGCCAAATACGCCTGCGGCCTCGTCGATAGTACCGGGATCATCACTTGCACGAAAGACGGCGGCTCAGACTCAGCATTTCAGTTCGACCTTAAGGTTCGCGAGCCTCAATCGTTTCTTGGTATGATTGGCGGACCTGGTTCAGAGTGTGAAAACTGTCGACCCGGTTCCGAATGTGAAAACTGCCGGAAGCAGATTGAGCGTTTCAGATCTGCACGGGTGGAGGCATTTCGAAACGCTCTCGAAACGCTGCGCACCGAAGCGGAAAAGATGCAAGGTGACACGGATTTGTACGACGAACTGATCCGTCTGTACCGCGGCCTACTGCCGAAGTACGTTGACGGTATGAACGCTTATCGTGCTGCCATCGTTCAGTATCGCAAGACTTGTCCATCATACCCGCAATTGAGCGAAAATCCTCAACTGCGGAATTTGGCCGCGATCGAATCAAACGTCGCAAACACGGGCTCAACGGCATACCCGGCAAGAAATGCGAGCGTTGAGGGAGACAGACTGTCGCTCCCGTGAAATCCTCCGTATCCGATAACGACGCCCGCTAGTCCACCCAGCGCAAACCTTACCCGGTGTCGAATCGGCGAGGTCGGCGAAAAAGAGCTATCCTTGATCTGGTCAGAAATCAGTCTGACTATGTAAGAGCATGCCCCCATCAGCCCGAGCAAGATTGGGAGAATCGAAGTAGCTATGATGCCAGCATAGAGGGTTTCCGATTGGACGTAGACCGAGACCGCATCGCGCATTAGGTAATAGTTTCGAAGCGTCTCTCTGACATCGTCAACGCCGTGGGGCCGCTCGTTGCTCCCGGGAAGCACTTTCGCACTGCGAAGACCGAACGAAATAATCGTCGACATTGCTCGTGTTTTTTGCGCCAGTTGCTCCGTAAGACGGTTGTGCTGAGTCACCATATCTTCAACTGCATGCTGCGCATCCGATCCCTTCGAAAAATCGTTGTCGTCCTTTGCGAGCTGCTCGTTTTTAATTTGGAGCGGCGCCGACAATTGATCTAGTTTCGTAAGCAGGTCCTGAACCTCGGTTTTGAAGCTAGTCGCTGTACTCACGACGAAGCCCAAAACGACCGCAGCGATCAACAAACTAAGAAGCCAGATAAGATAGCGATTTGCTGTCGCTTGGGCTACAGGCTTGGAACGAAGAAAGCTAAACCAACGGCATCGAGCAGCAGGCACGGTAACGGCACTGATCGTTTCGGGGGTAACAGGCTTGATCAGGCTGCATAGGTGATTGTAGGCCACCCAAAATTTTACAGCGACCGCGTCGTCCCAGGCGTTCGACTGCCTCGCGCCGAAAGCATCTGTGATTGCTGTGACGGCATCAAGTGGCACCTCGGCCGTATTCTGCGCTCCAAATCTTAGCAGCTCGCCAGCGGCGTTGAGAGCCGCTTCTTCATGTGTTTCCAGCGGTCTCGCCATATCACCCCCTACCGCGCATAACCTCGGCTTCTAGCTTGTCTAATTCTACAGTTAGTTTGCTGGTGCTGCGGCCCACGCCGGTATTCCAACCGGCGCCCTGCTTGCTTCAGCAAGAGCAGCGCCAAAGCGGCAAGTCCCCATGAGCCCCACCTCCATCTCTTGGCACCGTCAGCTGTTCACGTAAGTTGTCTCGCCATGATATGCGCTTCTAGGGTTTGCGCAGCGCCTGGTTCAGGACCATCGCCAACCGCACACCGGCCTTACTCAGCTGGATTGCGACGTTATTTGTTGCCGTCGTCACATAGTCATCTGTCAACCGAAAGCTTCCACGCGCGTTGGGAGCTGGAAGCTGGCCATACACGTCATCCTTTGACAATGCGAACGCTTCCTTGGCCCAATCGTCAGGCTTTCCAGCTTGCCATTGCGCTTGCTGTTCCTTCGTGATGTGGCCGATGAGATCGGAGGCGATGGTTCGAGAATCGGGTCCCAGCTGGTCTACAAACTCGGTGTCCCAGAAATGGTGAAGATTGCCGGCGCTAAGCCCGGCCGCCGAAGCCCGCTTGGCGTTGCCGCCGCGATCATGATCGTCAGAACTGTGCAGCGGTTGGTGCACGTCGCCGACGAAGTGAAGCAAGAATTTGAGCGCGGCGACCTGCTCCTCGACATCTGTCGCGGGATTGGCGAGCTCCGCCGCGAACTGCTGAATCTTGTCGACCACACAATCGGCCGCCGCCCCATCAGAAGCGGGTGTACCGTTGGGCACGGGCGGATGATTGAAACAGGCTTCGTCAAAATTCGGGGCGGTGATCTCAATATCGACAAAGTGCCACTGCCGCGTCCGCTCACGTGAATTGTTCACATTCGCATCCCGGTACTTGTCCGCCCACGTAGCTGCTGACGCAATGTCATGAGCGGTGAGCGGATCGGTATCGGCAGCCAAAAGGGCATTCACCCGCTTGCGCACATCCCCATCCAGAAAAGACTGCGCCACCAGAGCTACCACCTCATGGCCTTCGTCGCCCCAAGCGAGTGCGCGGCTTACGTTCGAACAGTTGAGAACTGCGCCACAGGCAATGATGGCCAAGCTCGTCGCCACTCGTATCATAATTAACTCCTCAAATTGCTGGCAGAACAATGAAGACTGGAAATTCGAGAGCCTGAGAGGCGCTCACAGCGCAGTCCAACCCTCGCAGAGATTGCGTGAATGTCAATCCGCACCCTCCCGGATGAGCTGGTCGATCAGATCATTTCCAGCAGGCTCAACGTACGAAACGTACGAATGTCCCAGGGCCGTATTCCTATTTGAAATCTGCAGCTATGCCGGAGGGCATGGCAAAGCTACTTTGCGGTTTTGTGACATTTAGCAACGTCCCCTCAGTCGGCGCCTGTAAGCAGTTCCAATAAAGCACTGCAGTTGCTTGAGGAGCGCTTCCGTTCTGCGCTCGGCGGCGATCCCACTACGCCTCTTCGGCAGCGACCGATGTAATGTCGTCCATCCGCGGCAACCGCCATGGCCACACATAAGCCTTCCGAAACCAAGAGTCGGGTAGGGCTCAAGGCTAAGGCGGGCCGGCACGAGGCTCGCCGCGCCCGACGTGCTTTGCGGGGCACAACAGACATGAAACATCCACTATCGACCTTGATAGTTTCGAAACGCAACCCGCCATATAGTCTCAGTCACGCGCCGATTAGTGAGCCCTGATGAGAAGACAATCGGGAGACGAAGAAACATTCCCATACTCTGCTGGCCGGCGCTCTTGAGCACATCTGAAACAAGGACCGCTATTCGGCTTCGCTGAACGTGATGTCCACGTCGAGAGGCCTTCAAGACGCGGTAACGCGATGCAGCGCGGATATTCGCTTCGCTACTCGGATGCTAGCGCGGCGAACATGCGGGCAAGGCGGCTGACCGAGGATCAAGAAGGGAGTGTACAACGAGAGTACTGCCAACAGCCCGTATGCATAGGTTCGCGCGCGTCAGTTCGATCGGCTTGCGGTTTTCTCGGATCGCAGCCTCGTCTGAGGCTGAGCTTGGCGCTACGCTGCTACAACAGTCTGTACGTAAGGAGGAGCCATGCCGGACATCGTCGTAACCGATGTAATCGCTTCTTCCATCGTACAGGCGATCGAGCGGGGTAATGAGGATTTCGGTGGTGTCA
Organism: Bradyrhizobium sp. UFLA06-06; assembly: GCF_054820065.1. Classification (NCBI taxonomy): domain Bacteria; kingdom Pseudomonadati; phylum Pseudomonadota; class Alphaproteobacteria; order Hyphomicrobiales; family Nitrobacteraceae; genus Bradyrhizobium; species Bradyrhizobium sp. UFLA06-06. The sequence continues at coordinate 29,658 of NZ_JADFUD010000079.1, read as the reverse complement.
TCACCGGCGTCGGCAATAGCCGCCCCATTGCTGTGGTATTACAGGATTCCCAAACCAAGCGCGCTCTCGGCGGTGCGATAGGACTTTCATCGGCAGGACTGCTGTTCCTGGATTCGTTCTTTCTGCCAAGGCAATTGCGCGGGAGGGGCTTGGGAAAAGCGATCTTGAAGAGATTTGAAGAAGAGGGCCGACAGCGCGGCTGTCGATCGGCCTTCCTTTACACCGTCAATCTTCCGGATTTCTACGCTCGGAACGGATGGAAGGCATTCGGCCGAACGCCTTGCGACCCGCCCGGAGCATTCCGCGTTTTCATGACCAAGACCCTGGAAGCGCGCTCATAGCCTGCCTTCCGGCCGAGAACAGATGGATAAACAGATAATTGCCCAAAAGAGCGCCCTACATTGCAAATTCAGATGGCTATGATTCGCTGTTGCTATTCACAGACTGCGTGGATGTGGTCGTAAGAAGGTCGAAAACAGACGGATGGCGTCTCGGAACCGAACTCCAAAAAGAACTGTAATGCGTGCGACGAATGCCTAGGCCGCATGCAGGCCTGAGATCGCCATTACGCCGAACAAGAACTTCCAAATCTACGAAGGCGGCCCCCGGGCAGGGTTGTCGCGACGCCGTGCTCTCAACGCAGCCCCAGCGTGGCACCGGTCAATCTCAGCCGGGTCCCAACTATTAAAGCCCGAAATCATGTTGTCTCGGGAAGGACCGGTATGTGGGGCAAAATTCACCAGCTCGGCCAGAGGCCAATCAGGACCACGTGTCGCGACTCTTCCAGTAGTGAGGTGGCTCGCCCTGCACTGCGCGACCGAGTTTACCCGAGGCATCGCCGCCTCCGATGACCGTCGCCGGCGCGCTGCACTCGCTCGAGTTCGTAATCAGCATTGCACGGTGTTAGATATCAGTGTTCTGGCAAATCGTCCAACCAGCAGGCAGCCTCGACGTAAGGCCGCGAAAAGATCTGTCCAATCTTCTTGGGAACTTTGTTTTGATGGTATCGCATGTACACGCGGCCATCGTCTGCCAAATCCAGTATTTCGATCTTTCCTGTGTAATGAGACATGATGTATTTGAACGTCTTCTCGATGCCACTAAGGCGCTGGTTGACGCCGCGCGCAATCTCTATTCCCCGTCGGAGCGCAACCTGAAAATGGGATGCGCCCTTCACCGGCCTCGCTTGAAAGAGGTAGTAAGGGCGCACTCCGATGTCGTGGCATTTGGCGAATGTTTCTGCGAGGATCTTCGGATCGTCGTTGACTTTCGCGAGAAGTACGGCCTGGTTGAGAAACTGCACGGCTTGCGCTCGCAACGAGCGAACTTTGTGCTCCGCATCGGACGAGATCTCACCCACGTGATCGAAATGCGTGACGATTACTGGAGTTTTGCCCGCCTTGTGAATCCGCTCGAACAGTGCCGGCAGAGCGGAATCTTCAAACCGCCTTGGTTCATAGGCCAGCATTTTTGTACCAAATCTGATCGAACTCAAATGATTGATAGGCAGCAGGTGGTCAAGGATCCTGTTCAGCTTGGCCGTACTAAGCACGAACGGGTCACCTCCCGATAGTAGCACGTTGGTCATCTCAGGATGGCGCGCAATATACTGCGCGACCTGATCGAAGTCCGGCGCGATTTCATCGGAAGCCTTGCCAACGATACGCTTGCGAAAACAATAACGGCAATACGAACCGCAGCGCTCCGTCACCAGCAACAGGCCGGTCTGCGGGTACTTGTGCTGCAATCCCGGAACGACCGTATTGTCGTGTTCGCCGCTCGTATCCAAGGTGCCCGGGCTCTCGAACTCGTCCAGAGAGGGCTCTACAATTCGCTTCAGCTGATCGTAGTACCTGTCTTTGGCAATCTGCTCGCGATAAAACTTTGTGACATGATAAGGCGTGATGTTGTTGATCTGCAGTTCGCTCTCGCTCACTACGCGCGTTTCTTCGATGAACTTTAGTACGCGTCCTTTGCAATCCAGCGGATCAGCTATGGCTTCCATTGCGACACCTCGTCTGTCCTGATCAGCACATTTGATGCGGTACGATCTGCGCGTCTACACTACAGCAACAATAGTGGATCGATACCTACCTGGTGTGGTGAGGACTACCAGACTTGAGAGTTGAGAGAGGCACTCTGGTAGCCGCCAGATAGCGGCGCGCCGAGGATCGCGGCGCTGTGGCGGACTTAAATCGTTGCCATTAGTTGACCGCACAGAACGCGAAGGCATGCGGCAAGCCGCCAGCGGAGGCGAGGTGAACGCCCCTGATTGCGACGGGCACTTTTGAAACGCACTCGTCGGTGATCGGAGCTCTGATCTCGCGGGCCCCACATTCATAAGGTTCTTCAGTGCGCTAGGCCGCTTTTAGACAGCGCCTCGCGCCATCGCCAGGCTCGACCGCTACACGTTTTCACTGCCCAGCACAGATAGCATCGGAACAGTCGGTTCGCACTTTGCCGCGTTCTCTCACACAAGAATGGCGGAGCTGCTCGCGCCTTCTCGGCAATCTAAGCAACCAGATCGCCCGCGCCGGCCGCGCAATTCTGGCGGGATTGCAACAAACCCTGAAAAGTTCACTCCAGACCGACAGCAGATGGCCCCACTTGGTCATGAACTGCCAGCGTCTTTACGAAATCCGACCTACCGCCCATGCTAGGCAGCTTCAGCGGCCCGTGATTTCAGCCTTCTTATATGTGGTAAGCCCGCGTCAATCGTAAGCCGGTCCATGGCCCAATGAGGACTGCCGATTTCATTGATGGGATACCGCTCGATCGCGCGATTGTCCCAGATTGCAACGTCGCCTGATTTCCAGTTCCAGCACAGAGTGTTCTCCGGCGCAGTGAGGTAGGATTGCAGCAGTTCGAACAATCTTTGGCTGGGATAGCGCTGCAGGCCGACAAAGTTCTGCACGGAACGACCAAGCGTGAGCATGCGTTCGCCGGTCTCGGGATGAACGCGAACGATCGGATGTGTCGTTTCGTAGATCGTTCCGGTGAATATGTCGTCCAGTGTCCTGTTGTCGGTTTGCGTGCCGCCTTCCGCCATAGTGTAGTCAAATGCGGCACAGCGCACAGCCCAGAGGCTATCGGCAAGCATCCGCAGGGAATCGGGAAGGTCAAGATAAGCCGCCGCAGTGCTCGACCAGGCGATGTCACCGCCAAAAGGCGGGATCGCTGCACCTCGCAGCACTGAGATTTTCGGGTGGCCTGCATTGAAGACATCGTCATCGTTCATCTTGTCGAGGTGGCGGTAGGCGCGATCAGCGAGCGTTTCCCGGATCGTCAAGCCTCCCCTTGTGTCCACCATTTTGGGATGAGGTATCAGCGAGCCGAGCCGGAGAGCAAATCGCTGTTGCTCGGCATCATCGAGATGCCCCTGATTACGGAAGAAGATGACCTTATGCTCGAGCAGAAGCTGCTTAATGGCGGTGACGACCTCGTCTGACAAACCGTCCGATAGCGCAATGTTCTTGATTTCGGCGCCTAGCCGGTCCGCATGCCTGACGATGTCTGCTCGCGAAATGACGTTATCATCAATCATTGTGCTACTCATGACGGCGCCTCTCTCTGTGGATGTCGTAAACAAAGCCCCCGATTGATGATGATGCCGGACGGGCAACGTGACGAGCCACCTTGATGGCTGGCATCCGAATTACCTGATCCACGCCGCCCAACGAGCCAAGCAGGATTTCGGATATGCACCACCATCATCTTATGGTCTGACTCCCTGTGCGCGCGGAGGCATCCAGTGCGGTTTCGATCGAAAAACATTTACGTATAAACGCCATCGGATCGATCTTCCGATTGATCATCGACCTAGCTTGACACCGCAGATCATAGAGCCAATCCATGTCCAGTCCATGAAACGAAACCAGCTTTCTTTACCGATCTTGAGCAACGCTTGCTCGCCGCCAAACGTGGCCATGGAAGATCTTTCATGATGGTGTGATACGCCCACTCAAGCGATCATCATGCCGCGCATGACGAATGAACGAACCGCAACTATTTGGCTCTGCACTCGCCAAGCAGCATTGCACTCACGACCTCACGTTGAGTATATCTATAGGACAGCTTTGGCGAGTATACAAGCCATTGTTCGCCGCTTTGAATTGTTCAAAACACGCGCTTTTCACCGGCTTGTCAGGTCAAGCTCTCTGCCCAAGGTTCGCGACGTGAAACTCGAACGGTGCAACCGCCATTGCGGTTTAACAACGGGCTCAATCCCACCATTTGCAATCTGCGTTGCTCGACCGAGATTTGGGCGGACCGGCCGTGACTTACGCCTTAGCTCTATCCGAATAGAGCCGCGGATTACCGCTGGCGCTAGAATGGCTACGCAGGAACACCGGGTGCCATAACAAAGGACTGGAGCCTCAAACCGGACTCGCCGCGGTATTCGCTTCGGATCACGGCTAAGCTGGGACGGAACTGGTCCTTCACCTGTCGAGACTCAGCTCGTCGTCCAATTCGTGCAACCGAGACGTGGTCACTTGAGCTTGAGCGTACAGATGCAGTTGCCGCTGGACGTCGCCGGGTGCGCCATGCGGAGCGAATGTGCGGCCGAGCTCTCCGACTTTATCGAGTGGGACCAAAACAATGCAGCGCTGGGTCAGTCAGGATTGAAAACCGCGAATTGGCTGCGCTCTTTTTGTCCTCCCCGCCCCATTGGCAGGTTCGAATGCTCAAGAAAGCCAGATAGAATCACAAGCTAGGACCCGTTATTCTTGATCGACCTGTCGCCTTCTCTCGATCTAAAACTGCAGCGCGCGTGAGCATGTCACACATGTGAAATAGATGCATGTTTTCCGAGAAGCTGAGGAAAGAATGCACCCGCGGCGCAACAACGCGGCCCACACGGCTGAGCTATGGCGCAAGATGCGTCACGCACAACAGAGTCTTCTAACAGACGAGGGTTCGTCACAAAGTGGAACGACAAGCTCTCAAGTACTACTTACATGTGCGGACGAAGGCGCTTGTAAGCACCGCGCAGTGCTTGTCCGGACTTCTTCGTCGCGCAGACCCTGATCTCGTAACCGCGCCAGGCGATGGGCCGTTGTCATGGGGAGAATAATGAAACCACCTCGCTAAGCAGAACAGCAGGCTGTCGAAACACAATTTCGTTCGAGAGCGCTCGTAAAATCTCTCACAAAATTGAGTGGCGCCCATTCGTGGATGGCTGCGACGAAGGTGGATCATTTTTCGCCAGGTGTCCAGAAATCCGCGTGATTTGGTTTCGAGCTACCACAGCGCTGGCGCAGTTGGTCCCAAGATTGCAATTTCGGTCGATGTGACAATTTGCGACAGCATTGATATCGATCCGATCCTTTGAGACAACATCGTCCGGCCAGATCTTGTCGCTTTTGAGCCTTCTGGCATGCATCCGTGCTATCTCAATCGGCCAAAATAGTCATGCTCGCACTCGAGTTGGTCGTCTATCTGCTCGCAAGCCGTCCACGCTCTTCGCGGGTTTGCCTGGTCAATTGCCGATGCACACGGTGCCGTTTCAGGAGGCCGGCATGTTGCAGCGTAAAGGCTTCCATTACGGCGCCCCCACGCCATTTCACCGCAAGCTCAGCTTTCAAATTCGCGTCCATAACGGCGCGCTCGCTGAATGCTTGCAGTTTTGCGGGCACGTTGCCGATGGATCCGGATCGACGTTCTTAATCCTGTTTGGTGGAGCCGGCAGGTTCGGCGGCGTCGCTCTTTTCACCCGAATAGCGGGGAGGATCTTGCTGAACCCACATTGACGGGGCGCTGATCAACGCGTTCTGTCCGACTTGCCGGAGAACTTCGACGGACGTCTCGCCTCGCGTGGCGGCTTCCAGAATTTTGGAAGCGACGTGCGTTCGAGTGCCGGTCTCGTGAGGAGACAGCCCTCTGCAAACCTCATCCAGAACTCGACGGAGACGGGCAGCTGTTTCGGAGTCGAGCATACACGGCCTCCTTCACTGGAGCGGCACAATGACTACGCTGCAAGCGCGACTTTCACGACACGAACATTGTCAGCCGGCGATGTGAACCGCGAAAGAGATGGCTTTCCATCTCACTTAAGGTTGCGCGATCATACAGCTGACAACGCCGCGTGTCATCACCCGCTGATGTCTCAAGCAGGATTTCCGGCATTTCGGAGAAGTTGTTCGACAGGCTAACAGGTCTTCCTGGTACCAAGCAGGTCTTCGCGATTTAAGATGTCCGCTCGCGGCACGCTATCGTCGAGCTATTCTACGTCGTGAGCCCTAAAGCTTTCTCCATGCGCAAATGCTCGGCGTGCGCGACCAGTTCACGTGAGATGTCAGCGCATTCTGCGTTCCGCTGAAGCACCTGCCGCGTTCGCAGCACGGAAGACGCATAAAGGCTCTACGCCCGGTGGCCATAGCCCAGCCTTCCTTGATTGAACGGTCAGGCCAGGCGCGGTCCGGACTTTCCTGGCAATCCAATCGGAGCCGGCGCCGACATCTGATCCGCAGAATGAAGTTCAGCAGCTCCCGTGCGGGACACTGAGTGAGATCCTCAATACATGCATGAGTCTACGTCGAGAGTATTCCTCCCAAACTTCGGCCTGCCCTGCATCCTGATTACACGCCTTAGTTTCCAGACCAAGGACTCCCTACAGCGTCTTCAAATACTCAAGCAGCGCCCGCCGTTCGGCGTCGGTCAATTCCGGACCGATGATCCCGGGCGGCAGCTTCGTTATATCGGCTTCCTTGCCCTCAAAAGAATGCCCGCGATTGCTGTTCCCAAGCAGCGACACGTTGAAGTCCGTCAGGCCGGCGGCGCAGGCGTCATTGGCCCGCAGTTTCGTAACAAGCCCGACGTTAACAGGATCGAACTTGCGGCCACCGACGCAGAATGAGCTCGGGCGCTGGCCTTGAGGCAATAACATGTCCTTCAGCGTCGGCACGGATCCGTCGTGCAGATACGGGGCCGTTGCCCAGACACCGTCGAGCGGGCGCGCCCGGTATTGCGGTTCAAATGCAAGGACATCTTCCTCCTTGCCGTTACGGCTCGCCCGCGCTCCGACATATACCCGTTGGTTTTGGCAGTTCTTCCGCGGCCCCCACATCTGCTGCTTGGCCTTTTCGGAAGAGTCGTTCGCCAGGTTCCATTGATCGATCGTCTTGCCCACCACGTCCATCAGCGCCAGCACAAACAGTGGATCTGCCGACCGGTCGGCTGGAAGACCGCAGCCCCAGGCCTTGTTCAGATCGTCGACTGGATTGAGACCGAGCGACTGGGGCAAGTGAACGCGCCGCGTCGTTAGGACATTGGATTGCTGACGATCGGTGCCGATTGCGTTCACTGGCAGCTGAACGACATTGAAATAGTGGCGTCCACCGATCTCGACCCAATTCTTCTCGCCCTTCGCGGAGCGGTCTGGGTTCTCGGGCTTCCAAAACGAATCTTCCGGCCACTTCGCGTCGAAAGCGGGATCATTGACTGGTCCCCGGTGGCACTCAAAGCAATGCGAGCGATAAAGATCGCGACCTTTCTCAACGAGCTTATTGTCGATGGCCCAGGCCGGGTCGCCTCGGAACCTGTCCTGGGCGTCCTTCCATCGTGGCGCGACAAGCCCGTTGAACTTTCTGTCGCCTGCCTCGGCTGCCGAAAAGGGATCGGTGCCACGCAAAAGCTCCTCGAAACGCGCGATATCCGAAAGATGGACGGATGATGTAAAAAGCGGCCGTCCGGGAGCCGATGCTCTCATATTGATCTTCGCGCTGACGCCGAGCGCCTCGCCGGAATTGCGAACAAGCTCATTGAGAACAGAGGCGTCATACTGCGCCCAAAGGAAGTACGGCGTGTCCCAGATCGGCGGAAAGCTCACAGGCGCGTCATTGCGCGCGAAGTTGCCCTTGAGGAGGGGATCGGGGAGTTCTCCGGTCACGGGATCGAGGAAATTGGTATAGAAGACCTGGTTGCCGATCCGGTTCAACGCGTCCAGCCGGCCAAACCCCTCGTCGAGATTGCTAACGCCTTGCCCCGTCAAAAGGCTATCGCTTGCGGTCTTTTGCTTCTTGATCTTTTGAAGTGCGAGTTCCAGGTCACTTCGAAGCTTCTTGCGGTCGATGCCTCGACCTTCAATGCTTTCAAGGCGGCTGGCGAAGCGTTCGAATCGCCACGGCAAGATTAGCGTGTAGCCGATCGACAGCCCGATGACCCGTTCAACCTCCCCGAGATTGACCATCGCCGGGCCACCATCGTAGCGGATACTGACATTTTTGTACTCGAGATGACCGGTATGACAGGCGGCGCAGGTCAGTCCGATCTGATCTTCATAGATTGCTCCCGTCGTCGGGTCGATGCCCCCCTTCAGGATTGCAAAGCCGACAGGCAGACCCTCTGGATTGTCGGGCGTGCCCGGCGTCCAAGTTGAGCCCACGTCCTTCGCATCATCGTGATAGCCGTATGCGGGTGCCTTCCGGGCAAAGTCCTTTGAGCTTGGACTTGGGATGAAGCCGAGGCGTCGCAGATAGTCGTCGTCCGTCAGGCTCGTGTAATGGATCGACAACTCAGGACGTTCCAGGGCCAGGAACCATCGATACGGGACTGGAATCGTCGCAGTGCCCTGCGATGTATGGTGAAACCAGTAACGCTGCCGCGAAGTCCAATTCTGCGGCAGCCAATACGCGCTTTCGATCTTCGACGGCGCGGGCAGTGTAGCAGGCAGCAACTGGGCAACCAGATTTGCGTCGTTCTTGATCTTGAGAGCCGCATCGCGGAGCTTCTCCGGCACGAAATACGCCATGCCTACTGACGCCGCCGCAACGAACACGATCACAAATAGCAGAGCGATGACATGAGGCCACCGCCTCACCCGGCCACCGACCCAAGAGCGGAACGAACGCGCCCCCATAGTACCCTCCATATATTCATCTCAAGTAGCGCCTTCTGCCGCGCGAGCGCGCCGGCCGAAATGGCGCTGACTATTTGTTCAGCAACTGGCTGTTGATGAAGGCGACCACGTCAGCCGTCTCGGCTGCGGCACGCCGGGTTATGGTCGCGGCCGCCGGGCCACCATGCAAGAACGATGGGAACCAACCGAAATTGCGAACATTCCAGCTTTCCTTCGGCAAAACCGCTGGGTTCACGCCAGGCACAGCAAAATTCTGTACTTTCCTGGCGAGTGGCTGCGCCGTCTCGGTGTGACAGCTCACGCAGTCCGTATTGAAGAAATGGCTCTTCTTCGGATCCGCGATGACATTGACGATCTCGAGTACGCGGCTATTGGGGACGTTCGCATCGATAAAATCCGCCGTTGAAACACCCTTACGATCGGCGGGCGGCAAGGGCGGAGTCTGCAGCGCTGCGTGACGACATGTCATTGGATTTTGGTTGTTCGTGACAGGCCGCGGGATGACGTGTGTGCCACTGAGGATGCTGAACATCTGAGCGGCATGCAGGCCATCGAGCGTCGGACCAGGCACCGCTATCAACCCGGCCTGCGGGACCCTGAGCATCGAGACAAACACCCAGGGTTCGGGCGGTGAAATGCCCATGATAGCCATGGTGTTGAGGCGCTGCGGGGACAGATGCTTTTCCAGCAGGGCTTTCAGCGCATCGCGAAACGGCTTTGCGGATGCGCCGACAAGGCCCGGATGCACGTTCATGCTACCTGCAGTCGAGACCTTGACATTGCCCAACTTTCCCGCCGCAAGTTGGTCCCGCAAGGACGCAACGTCGCGAACGATCGCCTTGAAGGCTTCGTCGTCGGGCTTGAATCGCGGGAATGGCGCACAACCATCGAGGGGCGGATCGGGATCGAGGTTGAAGCTGAAGATGAGGTGGCCTGCCGTGTCATGGACCTTGAATCCGTCGGGTCCATTGGTCACCGGCTGAATGATCAGGCGAATTTGCGGCTGCCGACCAAACTGGGCAATGAGGTCTGCAGATAATCCCGGAGCTCCGGGATCGATCCGGATGCCGGCGACAAACCAGGCATCGATCTTTTTCACGACATTGGGCAGGGCAATGCGGCGCGTGCCGGAGTCCGGCGCGCCTGGCCGTTCGGGATTTTCGGCGTTTGCGACAAAGCGCGCGAAATCCTCATCGGAAAAAAGCCGCTGCGGAGCCGTCGCCGGACCGACAAGGTCGGACACCGCGATCAAATTGACGAGGTCAGCCGGCGATCTGGGTGGAGGAAACAGGATAGATACGTCGTTGGCTGAAAGCGGCTTCGATGCCGTCTGGGGCGGCCCTGCTTCTGCTCCCGAAGCAACGGCAAACATCAGCCCCGCGGCAGACAGCCTTGTAAACAATCGACGAAGCTTCAACCGCCATCTTTCAACTTTTGCCATCGTCGGCAATTCTCCTCTAAAATTCAACGCTTCCATTGCCAAATGAAGAGCGCGCAGCTTTCTAGCTTCCCTTCGATCGCATTGCGGCATCTAGCGGCGGATCGGCCTTCTCAATCGCTACCGTAAAATTTGCCTTGCAAGGTCTTGAGTTGAGTCGGATGCAACGCCTCCTCAATGCAGCCGAGGAACATCTGGCTTCGAGCTTTGACACGCTCGCTGTCAGCCGGGCCATGATCCATGTCCGTTTGCAGCGAGCGCACGGCGATCCAGTCCTTCGAACGATCCTTGAGCAACTCGAACAATGTTCGGTCTTGGTAGGGATGGAGACGGAAATGAGCGAAGGCAACCTTGGCTGCGATCTTCGCATCTCGCAGTGCGTCGGGGAGCGTGAGGAGATCAAGCCCCGCCAAGTCTCCAACCTGGAGCATATGGTTCTGGGCCCCCTGATATTGCTCGCGGCCGACCAGTTGGTACATTCCTCGCGGACGAAACAGCCAACCGTCATCCGTTCCGGGCTGGTTTCCGAACGGGTTACCCTCGTAGCCGAGAACAAAGTTCGCGAGTTCCTTGGGATGGTTAAGCAATGCGTCGATGGCGACCGGCGGCTTGCTCGCGGCCGCCAGGTCAGCGTTGTTTTTGGCGATTCGCTCGCGCCATTTGCGTGGGAGCTGCGAGACCGCGCTATAAGAGAAGTTTTCGCTGCTGCGTGTAAAATCGGCACTGTCGTAGGAGATTGACCCAAGGATGTAGGCCAGGATGCGCGGATCGGTCTCCTCGACGCGGTCCCATTCCTGCAACAAGGCCTTGACCTGCTCGGCCTGAAAATACGCCATATAGCTCTTTCGATATGGCGGCATCGATGGCGGAGCCGGCGAATGGTTCTTGATCGAGACCGCCAGCTGGTGCTCGTACGCAGCAACTTTGTCCTGGTATCTCTGATAGCCATGCTCCTGCAACCACTTGCTCTCATAACAAGCAAGCAGCGGCTGCGGTTTGATCTTTGGCGTGGGTCGATATTCCTTATCTAGCTCGCTGGCGTAGGCGGCCTGGGCAAGTTTGGTATCTTTGAGCGTTTCAAATGCGGATGCGACCGATCCGTTCAAGAGGTGAAACAACTTCACTTGCAAGCAATCGGCATTGCTCTGCTTCTCGCGGGATTGATCGAAATCATCCTTGGGCACGCAGTCCCAGAAGCGGCCGCTGCTCAGCGAGATGATATCTGCGGTTTTTTGAGATAGCGTCCAGCCAAGCGGCAGGCTGTAGAACAAGCCTTTTACGTCCGTGCGGCCAAACGTTGGAAAGCGTTGCACGCTGGTCGTTACATCGTTCTCAGGCCGGCGCTCGATATTGGTCGCGTGATTGAGCGCCACATAGGTTCGAGAGGTGCGCGTGCTCAAAAGCGCGCGCACTGGCTCCATGAGCTCACCGAACATGAAGGAACCGTGATCTCCAAACTGACCGCTGACTAGCGACAACAGATAAATCCGGAACTTTGGCGCGTCAGAGGTCCCCTTGATGCTGTTGAGCCGCTCAATCAAATCAAGCGCGGTCTCGATTCCGGAATTCTCGACATATCCGCCGTCCACCAAGCGTACCTGTGGATTGGCGGTAATGCAGTCATTTCGCAAGGGAACCGTTGCTGCCGGTGTCACCCACGGAAATCGAGCGCTCGTAAACGCCGCTGTGCTAAGCGGAATCGGGAGGGAGTGGCTTGCGACGGTTTGACCGATCCCACTCCCGGCGCGATCAAGCGTCGCGAGAATACAGAGGTCTCTGTCTTTGGAGTGCAACGGATCGATATCGAAGGGCGAGATCACGACCCGCTTTCCGCTACCGGCATCTGTCGTATTCAATAACAGCGCCGGCATATTGTTGCCTGGCGTCCAATGCGACTGAAACTCGGCCTTTAGCAGATTGGATTGATCGTTGATGCCCCTGTGGGTCTTGAGCATTCTGTCTGTCGCATTCTCCAGCGTGTATTCCAGAAACCGTGCGCGATCGAAACTTGGAATCGCAACCGGCGAAAACAACTGGGTGAAATCGGTAAATAGAAAGCCCGCAACCAATGGCGAGAGAAAGTCCGTATCCAGGACGCTTGCAACGCGTTGTTCCACCGGTCCAGATGCATCGATATCCTCGGCGCGGCCAACGCCTGCGAGAAAGTCCGCGATTTTCGGGCAGGTCTTTGCGTCGGGAGCGATCGCATCAAGTGGCGCATTGTCAGCATGAAGCGCAGCCGCGAAGATTGCCGAACCGACGCTTCCGCCGGAGACGCCGCTTATCGCAAACAGATGCTGCCGAAATGCCGGACAGAGATCCTGCATTCTGGCGAGAAAACGCGCTGCGTTGTTGGCTGCGTAGATACCGCCACCCTGGGCAGCCACAATGAATACGGGATATTCTCCGAGCCTGTTGGCCTCGGCCACCCGCGATTTTTGCAGAAGCCACTCGCGAAATGCCTCGACTGCAGAAATGCGAGCCTTCTCTTCCGACTTGCCAGCTACTTGGGCTACGGTGCGCAGCCCATGGTCGTCACTTCCAAACAAGGAGGCAACCAGGAATAAGCCGCCAAAGACAACCGGTATGAATGGGAAATTGAACCTGATCGTCAGTAGCGCAAAGTGCGTGGTGAGAGCCACCACGCACATCGTAAAAAGAGCGATCACGCCGAACGATCCGACGAATTGCGCAAGGCGATCGGGAAGCAATACGAACCCCGCCGTCAGCATGGCGATGGCGCCGATCGTGAGCGCGAGAAATCCGTAGCGGATGAAATAGGCGTTGTTGGCCCGGCTGGCGAGCTCAGTAGAGCGATCTCTTGATCCCATCCGCCAGGCGAACATGACAAAGCAGGCGAGCAGGATCAACATGGCGAAGGCAAGGATGAGCAGCATGTTCCGCTCGAAGGCGAGCGCCTGGTCCTGAATGCGGAAGATACTTCCGACTTCCTCGACCTCGCCGATCTTTTCAGCCGGGCGCGAGGCGAGTTGACCTGCGGCCTCAGCGACGATCGGCAACGCTCCAAGCACAACAGGCGCAAGTTTTATATAGAGAGCCAGCCGGCCCGTAGCGCGCGGGATCAGAGGAAGGGTCGCGGTAGTAAGCTGAAACGCGGACGCCCAAACCGTTATCGCGATCACGCCAAGGGCGATAAACTCCCCGACCGTAACCCACCCAATGTCGTCAGCGGCGATCCGGTAGAGCTCCTGAATCTGATCCGGCAGGTAAAGCAAAACTGAAATGGCCACCGACAGAACAACAATCCACCGAAGATTTCGCAACAATGTAAAAAGCTGCTCGCGCACAGTCATCGCGCCACCTCCCAACACTGCCTAACGGATAGCCTGAGCGAGTAAAATCGACCTAAATTCCAAAAACACTCGTACCGGTTCTCATCGAAAACATGACTCCGGAGATTACGGGCGGCCTGCAATAATGACGACTGACAAATTATCGTAACGCGCGTTGAGGATCGACAACTTAACCTGGAGTAGTGGAGCGATTTATCGATTTAATCTGCTGGACGGTCAAGAGATTTTCGACACAGATGACTAAATCAATGGTGTCGATGTTTCGCACCTGGGATTTCCCAGCTTGCGCGCTTTTTCTTCACTCGCTCGCTCAGAACGCAAGAAATCGGCAGCGTCGCTACGCTCCTCCATATTCGATTCTAATCGTGGATCATCATCAATCGATGTATGCCTGAAGGCTTACGGGCGCCGGGCACCTACCGGTTCGCGTAAACAACGCGTCAAAACAAGAATCTAGAACTCCGTTCCGCTCCATCGCAACGCAAAGGCTCAGTGTCGTGGTGCACCCGCAAACGTGACTCGGGCCGGAAGCGGACTCGGGAGTTTATCTTTAGTGCCTCGGGCGCCTGGCCGGCGATAGCGTGATCCCGGACGTGCGGCCAAAGACGCGAAGGCCAGCCGGGCGGAGCTGTTCGACTACTAAGGCGCGGCGCCCGGCGGCCGCATTACTTCGTGCGGTTCTTCTCGGCCGCGATGCGAACCATGGGCCAGTCTCCTCCGAAGGTGACGAACGAAAGCGACTGCTCTTTCGTCAATTCCTCGACGGGAAGGATTAGATTCTCGCGGCTGTTTCGTCCGACTATGAATCCGGACAAAGCTCCAGATTTCGATATGACCGGAGCGCCGACGCTTTGCTTGTTCGCGAATGGACGACCACGCGACGTGGCTAGCCCGCAATACGGCAGGCAAAGGTCCGCTTCCTTGCCGTCCTTGATCCGCACCTTGAACAATTCGCCGGTCAAGCGACCAAGCTTGTTGTTCTTGGCCCTGGACTGCTGATTGCGACGCGAGCCTGAGGACGCTGGAGAAACCTCTTCCGCGTTGACGCGTCGAACCCGGAAGTTCGGTCGATCCCAGAGGTTGCTTCGGAAGTCCCGTACGGTAACCATCTTTTCGGACGACTGGACCGGATCGTTGAAAAGCGGGGATGCCTCGAGCTGGACCGCCTGGAATCCGACGTGGGGCGACTTGGCGCCCAGGACGTCGGCAACCGGAACGAAGTGGCCGACCCGGACATTCGACCGCCCGGGACCTCGAACCAGTTCGCAAAGGCCAGAATCCACCTTCCCCACCCGGGAATGTGGCGTCATCAGCGCAAAGACGGCAGGCCCCTTTCGGACCAGGGCCGACAGCATCATCTTCGCGCCCTTCTTGCCGTCGATCTTGACCCTGACCAGGGTGCCTATCCGCAAGGCATTGGAGCTGACACTCGACGGTTCGCGGAGACCTTTCAGCTCAGTCTTCATAGTCGATGTCTCTCGTAGTGTCGGGCTCGCCCAGCTCCACCAGAACAGGTCCGACCATTAACGGGAATAGATCGAACCTTTCGGCTCGTCTGGTATCAGCCGTAGGTAAATTTGCTTTGATCGGCTCGCCCTCGACGTTGGTTCGGAGCATGCGGATATTCGAGAAGTCCAGATCGTAGGCCCTGGATATCAGATTGAGTGAACGCTCGAGGGAATCCGCCAGCACTTTCATGCTGATGGCGGCATTCCCTACTCCCTTACGGGTCCACGCATATTTCGAGGAGTCGTATCCGGGCAGTATGGCCGCATCGAGATGCTCGAAGGAAAGTTCCCCAAGACGAACCAGGTCCGGCTCATCAAGGATCTCTTTCGCGGCCGGTGGGGCGCCATGACGCACCATAACTTTCGCGAACCGCGTCGTCGGAGGCTCGATACATTCGGGCGTGCCGTTCTCCGGGACCATCGTCGCCCGATTGTCCACGGTCTTAAGGCTACCTTTCACATGCGTCACGCACCGCGCCGGACCATTGCTGAAATGGGAAAGGAGGAGCTTGTTGATGGGCGCGGCCGAAAAGGAATAGGCACTCTTGCTCTCGTGCAGCAGCGTGACGGACGGCACCGGATCTCTTTTGATGAAAGGCTCGATCTCCTCCGTATCTTCGTCTTCAAGATGTACGGTGGAATAGAATGGGCAAGGATCCTCGCTGTCTTTTTTCCCGGCCGTGACCCGTGCGCGCCGTTCTTCCTCGATCGCCTTTACATCCGTCTTCATCGGCTTCTTCGACAATCGCGCCGCCAAAATGTGCGCCGCTTTCGTCACGTCCTTCCCGAGGATCGGAGAAAGCGCGTCGATCAGACCGCCGTCGCCCGATCCGCTGACCATGACCTCGTCGCCGGATTCGATGATCGATGACGGAGACCAGTAGGCAGGGGTCTGCAGATTGCCGAACTGCCTTTCGGCCCCAAAGCCCGTGGCGATCACGCAGACATCGGCCTTCAGCTCGGTTTTCTGGGCGTCGGCAAGCTTGATCGTAAGTGGCGTCGCGGCGCGCTCGATCTCATCCACTTCGGCGTGGATGAACGCGACGTGCTTTGCGAAGCTCTCCTCCCATTCCTTCATCATCGCGTCGACGACTTCGGTGACCGGCGCTTGAGCCCAATTCAGGAAAGGCAGTTCGGTCGCGGGTGTCGGCTCCTGGAACGGCCAGAAGATGATGTTCGGATGGAGCTCCCGATGGATCGCATTACGGTAAGAGGTGAAATCCACCTTTTCCTTGTCCACGATAGTGACGCCGGCCCCCAGGCTGCGAAAGGCAGCAGCGATGGTCCTCCCGGCCACACCAGCCCCGACTATGCACACGCTTCGATGCCCCGGCGCGAGATGCCGATCGGAAATCTCCGCTGCCAGAGCAAGCGCTCGTAGCTGTTGGGAATAGAAGTTCTGCTGCGGAAGAAACGGATTGAGTACGAAAAGGTTGTCTGTGAGCTTGCACGCCTCATAAACGTGCGCGCTGCGTTCTGCATCGATCGGCATGCGTCTTTTACGTTCGTATTAGCTCCGCCATCGCTCAGGACGCGACGGCTCGTGAAAAGGAGTTTTCAAAAGTCAGGAAGTATGTGCCACGACATGCGAGTATGCCGCGTCCCCAAAAACAATGATGGCCTTCTTCGTCCCCCGAAGACACGCGACCCATCCCCGTTCAGTCGGCCCAAGACAAAATAGTAACAACTGATAGTTGCGTAAAGCGATTTGTTGGACTACGGCTAAAAACAAGGTTGGTACGATACGCACAATCGATGGCTCGTATACGTGGAATTAATGCGTCCCGCGCCTCACCCGCCAATGCCTGTGCTTACAGAGTTCGCCGAGCTTGCCGACGTCGGGGGCCGGCAACTCCTTCGGGTCCGACATGATCGCGCCCCCTCGGGTGCCCGAACCGGAGAATTTAAGACGGCAGGGATCGTCAGCGGCTCGAGCCATTCCTTGAGCTAGCTGATCTTGGATGGCATTTCTGACCACAGCAAATATCCCAAATCGAGACGTTGCGCGTCACCAGTTCAATACCCACACCAGATTACCCCTCGTCGCCAGGTGGCTCAAATCGTTCCAAACCGCCCAGCGCTTCCGAATAGCGGATTCAGGCCCTGAAAGCGGGACATCGCAAGCCCGTATCACCGGGCACGTCGACGTACACCGCCGGCCCGGATATAGCGCTCAAGACACCAGTCAGAACTTCCGCTGATCATCCAATCTCAGTACGCAATGAACAAAGGCCGCGTCGTCCTCGAGCGATCGAGCAAACTTCAGGCAAGCAAGGCCGCGTAGTTACGGCTCATAAAGAGATTTCCGGATGTCACGCAGCTCGTCCGCGTCATCCTCAACAATTGTCGCGAAGAACTTTCCGAGCAAATCTGCGACCACGTCCGATATCTGCACGGCCGGCTCCTCCACCGATTTCGCAAAGCGATGGATCCGCAAAGGAAGCGCCTCATGCTCCATTCGGTGGCCTGCACGTAACGTTTAACGATAGCTTCACGGCATGGCGATCAAGAGGAACTCACCGGATTCGGACAAGGCCTCCCCGTATATCCCTTTATCGCATAGTCCGACGTTGGGCGGCGGCACAGATCGTCCCCATCCCTATGGAAGGCGACGCGCCGGATTTCGGCATCGCCCCTCGCGCGCGGCAAAGGATGTGCTTGCCGGAAGACGAATACATGGTAAGCGCGATTTTCCCCGCACGTTGACGCCGGCGGTTTTGAAGGATTGCCCTAGTATCGGGCGATACCGGGCCGTTCAGGCAGTGGCGGCTTTGTGGAAGTTGAAGGGCAGCAGGTCGGTAATATCGGCGTCGCCGGCGCGCTGAGGCAATTCGGTGAGGACGTGGCGCAACCACGCTAACGGCTCGACACGTGAGGCGCGGCAGGTCAGCATCAGGCTGTAGACGACGGCACTGGCCTTGGCTCCGTCCACGGTATCGCTGAACAACCAACTCTTCCTGCCAGTTGCAAAAACCCTGATGTCGCGCTCCAGAAGATTGTTGTCGATCGGCATGCAGCCGTCCCCGGTGTAGCGCGTCAGATATTCCCATTGGTTTCGGGTGTAGGATACGGCGTCGCCGAGCTTGCTGTCAGGCAAGACCTTCGGGGCCATGTCATCGAGCCATACCTTGAGAGCATTGAGGACGGGAACACTATGTTGCTGGCGGAAGCGGCGAATGCAGTCGGCCTGTGTTTCACCCTTCTCCGGTGATCCGTCCCGCGCCTGCCTTTCAACCCGGTAGAGCTGGTCGAAGAACCGCAGCGCCTGCTCGGGCGGACCGCCGCCCTTCTTCCTCGCCCTGAGGGCATCGACAAAGCGCCGCCGGGAGTGGGCCATGCAGCCGATGTGGGTGGCCCGTTCCAGCGTGCGCCATGCGGTATAGCCGTCACTCATCACGATGCCGCGGTAATCGCCGAGGAAGGCCTGCGGGTGGATTTGGCCGCGGCCCGGCTGATAATCCAGAAGAACGATGGGCTCGTGACTGCCCTTGCCGCTGCGATAAGCCCACATATACGATGTGCTGGTGGCCTTTTTGTCCTTCTCCTTGAGGACCTGAACCGTCGTCTCGTCGCCATGGATGAGAGGCTGCGATCTGAGCCGCAGCTTCAGGGCGTCATAGATGCGGGAGAGATGTTTCTCGCTCGAGCCGATCACCCAGCGACCCAAAGCGCCGCGGCTGACCGGAACGCCGGCGCGTTCGAAGGCCTGCGCCAGGCGGTAGAGCGGCGTGCCATCGACATATTTATGAACCAGCGCGAACGCCAGCGTTGAGGCCGTGGCAACGCTGCCCGGCAGCGGCTGCGTCGGCATCGGCGCGGTCACGACAGGGGCGTTGATTCCGGTGCGATCGCAATGGCGGCACGCATATTTGAAGCGTACGTTCTGTAAAACCTTCGCCTTCACCTCGATATGAAGTTGCTCGGTGACAGCCTCGCCCATGCGATGCATCTGGCCACGGCAGCAAGGACACGCCTTCTGATCGTCGGGCAGGTCATACTCGACGCGCTCACGCGGCAGGTTCGCCGGCAGCGGCCTGCGGCCGCGCTTCTTTCCCGTTGTGTTTTCGACGGGTGGCAAGCCCGTGTCCGGAAGTTCGGCGATATTGTTCGTTTCACTGCCGGCGTCATCCTCATCGGCGGCCTGCTCGGCTTCATTGAAGAGACGATCGACGTGCTTTTCGCTGCGTGGCGCAAAACGATGCAGGCGTGCCAGCGCCAGTTCTTCCTCGAGTTTGACGACGCGGTCGGCGAGTTGATGGTTCTCCGCCTGCAGCGCAGCAATGCGCGCCAACAGCACTTCAACACTCGGATCGCCGGTTCGATTCATCGGATTCTTGAATCTGAACCGTACCGACGCGTCAACCGCTCAACTCGAGAGCTCAGCCGGCAACCTGATAGTGCCGCACCGGATGGCGGACCATCGCATCGATATCGATGCCATCAAGGATCCAGTGCAATTGCTCGGTCGTAAGCCGGACGACCGCCTCCTGGCGGCGCGGCCATCGGAACTTGTCCTCGGTCAGCCGCTTCAGGACCAGCACAAAGCCGGACCGGTCGAAGAACAGCAACTTCATCCGGTCGCAACGGCGATTGCAGAACGCAAAAACCGCCGGCGTGAATGGATCGAGCGCCATCGTCTCCTGGACCAGGACCGCAAGGCTGTTGATGCCAGCCCGGAAGTCGATCGGCTCACGGTGCAGATAGACCTGCAGGTCACCGCCCAGTCTGAACATGGCCCAGTGCTCCGATGATCGCCGTCAATGCATCCACATCGCCGCATTCCAGCGCGAGCTTCACGCCGTTCGGCAGCGACACGCTCACTTTGGCCGGAGAACAAAAAGCTGGAGTCCCTTTGGGTTCCGAACCACGCACTTCATCGCAAGTCGCCGGCAAATCCACCGTCGCCACGCTGTCTTGCCGCGACAGGGCTCGATCGGCGGCCCCCTCAAGCTGAACCGGGATGAACGCCGGGCGTGAGGACGGCGGCAGCGACCTGATCGCGGTGTGCTTCTTGATCCACTTCCGAAGCAGGTTCGCGTTGACCCCATGTTCGAGTGCAAGCCTCGATACCGAAACCCCAGGCTCAAGGCAGGCCGTGACAAGACGCTCTTTCGATGCCGCCTCGTAGCGCCGGCGACCGTTCCGGCCAACAAGCCTGACCCGCAGTTTCTGATCATCGTCTGCCATCATGACGTGTCCACCTATTTTGGTGGACACCTCATGCATCAGAGCACTCAAAAGCAAAAGGTGCGGAGAAATTCGCGCTTACAATACATGAGCGGCCGTCGACACGCGGTGATACTCGTCGATGTCAACCTATCGTTCGCGATACGTAACGCCTTCGACCGGCTGCAGAGGTCCGCAACAGACCACAGGGGCTTAGCTACGCTACGCTCAGCCAGTCGGTCAGCGCTTTGACGTGCACGGCGAAATCTCTGGCCTCGCTCGGTCCGCCTTTGTAGTTGATTCCGGCGACCGCGCCGTCCTCATCGAGCAGCGGACCGCCGGACATGCCCTGCGAGAGCTTTTGCGCGACCTCGATCATCGGAACGGCGCTCTTGATGGGCAACGACGTTATCAATCCGGATCGGACATTGATCTTGTCGCCGGGGCCAAAGCCGGGAAATCCGAGCGCCGTCGTGTTGTCGCCAGCTTTGAATGTGCGCTTCGATATATCGAACTCGTAGTACTCGGTGGCAGGTATTTCGTGCGCGAGAACGGCAAGATCGCGATGCGCGTCATTTTTGGCAACCGTCACCTTGAATTTATTCGAAGGCTTGCTGGGGTGATAGACCGCGATCTCGGTCGCGCCGTCCACGCAGTGCCATGCCGTAACGAGACCCACCGACTTCAGGAAGAAGGCCGTGCCCTGCACGCTGCCTTCCGTTGCGTCATCGCCCCAATGCTCGACCACCCACACCGCACGCTCCCTGATCTCGAAAATCGTGGGCAGAATTTCGAGTTTCTCGGATGGGAAGAGCTTGTTGTAGCGCGAGGCCAGACTGCGGAAAATCGGATCCGAAGGTTTCTTGATGTGCCCTACCCAGGATATCCGGCCGCGAAGATGCGACGCGAGGGCCGCTTCGCGACCATACTTGTCCTTGAGGGTCTTCTGAGCGACCGCAGCGCCCTGCTTTTCGACCACGAATAATGCTGCCCGGATGTTTCGAACGAATTTTCGGTCGACATTGACGATTTCATTGATCTTCAAGCCGGTCACCGTTCGCCGCGAATGCTTGTCGGCGTAGTGGACCTTCTGTGGATTGATCGCGAAACCGTTGGACCGGAATGCTCCGCGAAGCCCATCCTTGAGCAGATCGGGCGAGAAATTTCCGGCCGGCGGCGGAGGCCCTTCGAACAACAAGGTCAACGGCTGGTAGCTGGAAAACGTGACGTCGTCGGCATACCGGGTGTAGATGCAGCGGCTCTCCTTGGCGATCCTCTGCAATTGCTTGTCCATCCGGAAACAGATCATGTTGGAGATTATGGGACTGCTAGGTGCGCCTTGCGGCAGAACACCCTCGTTGCAGCAGATCCGCGCCAATATCTCAGCGACTCGACCGTCGATGCCGAGCGCGCTCATCAATCCGGAAACACGTCCTTCCGTAATTGCCGAAAAGAAGCCTTCGATATCCAAGTTCATTATGAACTTGCTCCGGAGATGCGCCGTAGCGTTCGTCTTGACCGAACGATTGTCCACAAAGCCGTGAACGGGATTCCTCGGTCTGTATATCGGCGCGAGCGAGGACGCGATCTTGGTCTGCAGCATCTTCAGCCGATGGTCCGGCGCGCTTATGAGGCGCTTCTTTCCTTTGCCTTTCGAAATCTCGAATTTCTGATACATCCGGCTACGAAACCACCAGATCTTCCTGAGTTCGGCTGCCGATACGGCAAGGAACTTCAATAGTTCGGCTTCGCTGGTAAGCTCGTTCGGAACTGTGACCTGGATCGGAGTGACGAAGAACGACGCGGGGCCAGGCACGAGGTCTCCCTTCCAATCACGCCAGGTATTCAGGCAGCAACGTGGCGCGCACGATCCTTGATCAGACTTTCGCTCTTACGCCGCAGTTACGACAGCGCGTATGCGAGGGGAGACCTCGTAATTCATCAATAGCAGAGCGTTCCGGGAACGCCACGCGTCAGTCCCGGAAATTCACATAGATATTTGCAGCGTTCCATTGGCATGGCCCGGACGCCGATTCCATTGCCGCGGACGAGGTTTCGATGCTCGCCGAACGAGACTTGGTGCCGGCGCGTGATTGTCGTCACGGTCTCTTCGGACATCGCGGGGTGGTCTTGCGGATTTCAGCGACCGCCGGCGTGAGGATAAACGCGCGCTCCATGACATTCCAAGATATCGAGGAGTTCAGACATCCGGCTTGCGCCCTGCAAGAGGTCATCCTGGGGTTTAAGGCGTGGATTTCCGGGCTGCACCTAATTTATCGTAGGTGTCGAATGTCTTCCGATCGATGCCGTAGGCGACGTGATTTCCCTCGTTTAGACTTTCGACGATGTCTTTTGTCCGGCGCATTAGGGTCTGCTTTGTCTTGCCTACGTCCTTTTCGAACTGGGCGGAAAGAAACTCTTGAGCGTCTAGCCTGGCTCCTTGCTCGATCGATTTCAGGACGTACTGCTTGACGGCTTCGTAGATTTCGGTACGTCGCTTGAATTCCAACTCCGCTTCTTCACGGTCTCTTCCGACATAAGCATCGTAACGGCTCGCGGATGCGGCATAGCCCTCCGCATACGCTTCAGTGATCAGGTCGTGGCGGCCCAGTTCATAAAATGCGAGCAGGCCTTTAGTGTATTTGGTTTTGTCGACATTCATAAATGACAAGGGGGCCAAGCCTGCTTTGAGCAGCGGTACGTTGCAGATGACGCGTCCGGTGCGCTTGTTCACATCCTCGAAGTACTGGAGGTAGCTAATCATCACCATCAGAAAGAGGCTTCGCTCAAAGGGATCGTCAATGAGAGCCTGCTTCTGCACGATGAGGGTGAGTTGATCCTCGAGGATTTGCGGAATCGCCAAGGGCGTGTAAGCGGAGTTGCCCAGTCCAACGATCCGCCTTCTCACCGTTCCGCGCGCCGCCGGATCGATAAGGCCACGAGAAAGCAAAGAATGGACGTTTCTTATTTCACGAACATCCAATTCAATGTCACCGATGTTGTCGACGAGATAGGTAATTGCCTCCTTGTGATTAAGGATCATCTGAGTTTCATCGGCGGCCTTTCCTTCAGCGGCTTGGCCGTACTCGATGAGCACCTGCGTATCCAAGTATGAGTAGGTGTTTCCTTCCAGGCTGGACGAAGCGTAGGACAGATCGACAAGGAGTTTTTGCACGATAGCGCGCGAATAGGTACTCGCATCAGCTCTCACTCCCCCGCCAGCGGCCAAGAGTTGCTGCGAGACTTCAGGGTCCAACCAGCGCGTTTGATTTGGGACATAGTTCTCAAGGATGGACCGGTCGTAGCTGACGGCCTTTCGGCGCTCCGGCGGAATGCTGAAATATTGATTGTAGTTGTCCGCCTTGTATCGGGTATTTCGCCCCTTCCCCTCGACCAGAACATATCGATCTGCCTGAAGGGCAGATAGGCGCCTGGAGAGGGTTGGCTGGCTTATCGATATTCCGTTCCGCTCCAGGGCAGCGAGAATTCCGGAGGCAGTGTTTGCTCCGGTTTCGATGGCATCAAGGATGGCCTTATCTGTCTCGTTTAGGGTCATGGCCTGAATACAATGCTGAATTGATTGGAGTTGGGCCTAAGGGCCATTTTCGAAGGGCGGACGAGCGCTAAAGCAGCGCTTGAATAGATATGCGAATAGAAATGCTTAAGATCAATCCAATCAAGCCCCTGAAACTTCTCTTATTTTCTATTTTAGGAGCTGAGAGGTCAAAGTCTCTCGAAGGCAATCCTGAATGGAAAGCGAATTGATTAACGATGGGACTTCAACCCTTACGAATGGAACAGTGAATAGAGAGGGCTTTCGTCGCGTGGGCAGGCAGCCCTTCTGCAGTTAAGGCACCCTTGGTTGTGACAGAAGCCACAATCAACCTACTCTGCGGTCTGACCGCCGTTCTATCGGCCAGCCGCCCACCAAGGCGAAAGCGGAAGGGGCCTTGGCGAGGCCGTCGGCAGTGCGGTCGAAGCTACGCCGCCAGGGGAGCGAACGTCTCGCGCGAGTTTATCGTCTCGCACCCTCGCACTCCTGTCGAGTTGAGATGAACGTTGCTACGACGACGCCCCTGATTGTCACGATGCAAACTCCGGCCTCCGTCCTGTAGCCATGGTGTTGCGCTAGTCTTACGAGTTCGCCCAACTGCCTGGCTTTGGATTCCACATCCGAAATGTTCGATCCGACATTTAGCAGCGACCTCGCGGCTAAATCGTCGGTCCTCGCTTGCACCGAAAGAATATCGATGATCTTCGAGGTTTCGAACCTCGACCTTTCGATGAGATCGGAGCCAATCCTGCTCCTTCCGCCGGCATCGGAAAGGCTGGACGCCTTCGACTTGGCCTCCGCGATCATGCCATCCTCCAGCGGGGAAATCACCGGATCGCTCCTTCCTCCGCGTAGACTTTGGAAACGGTCAGACAGCATCGATCCGTATCCTTGGATCCGACTCAGGGAACTTTTCAAAGACGCACCCAATTTCGTATCGAGCAAAGCCGACGATCTTCTTACGAGCTCGGACCTGGCGTCCGACGACGACACCACCCCCTTGAGGAAGTCGTCGACGAATTCGACCGCGGCCGCTCTTATGCCGTCAGTCAGGAAATCGTCGCTCATCGCCTTCAATATTTCGTCGATCACCTTGCCGGAGACAGTTTCCTTCACTAGCTCCGATATTGCTGGTTCGATGACCTCGGGGACCTTCGCGGCGTCGAGTGCAGTCGAGAGCAACTCTCGGATCGCACGCTGCCGCGATGAGCCGTCGCGTGGTCGTTTGAGGTCGTCCTCTGGAGGGGCCATTCCGCGCGTTGGCGCCCCCCGAGGTGCCTCAAGAGCGGATCCGAGCTCGGCCAACTTGGACGAACTTGCCGCCGGCGGCACGTTCAGCATGTCGCCCGACTGAAGGTGTCCCTCGAACTTGGCTGCGTTCGCGGCCGTTCTTACCGCTATGCGCTCGTTCAGCCGCTCATCGGAATTCAGGACCCCGGCCTTGAGTTCGGCGTCCCAGATACCCGAACCGGCAGGCGGGGCCGGCGGGCGTGGTCCCGCGGGAGCGCCTGCAGGTCGCGGCCCACCCCAATCCCCGGGCGGCGGCGAAGTCCGGAAAAGATGGTCGTCCTGCTGGGTCGCCCTATCCAGCATGACCTTCGCGAACTGTATGGACACGCGGAAAACGGCTCGTTTGTATGAATTGTCGATAGCATCGTGAGCCGACCGAAGTTCGACCCGCAGGGCGTTCAAGCCGCTAGGCGCAGAACCGTAGAAGGAGAACAGCAGGACCGCGACGAAGAAGGCGCCGACGACGTCTATGCCCTTCGATGCCATCTTCGAAAGTCGAGCCACCCTTGAGGAGAGAAGCGGGAAGAAGAGCAGGTTGAAACCAAGAACGAGTATGATCGCAAGGCGCGCCTTCAGAGCGAAGGATTCAACGCGTTCAATGATGTGTCCAGCCTCGAGGCTATTGTACCAAGCAAGAACGGTGCTCAGCCGCGGTGAGAACTCCGTCAGGAAAAGGTAGAATCCGATCTGCAGCAACAGGAAACATGTCGAAACGGCGCCGGTGACCACGCAGTAAGTGGTGAGTTTCGAACCGACCTCGGCGAGAATCGCGTTGCCGCTGTGCCTTCGGCAGACCGAGCGGATCGCAAACACGGAGATAGCCGAGACGATCAATACCCCCAACGGCAACAATCCGACGAAGGAAAAACCCGCAACAAACGCAAGCCAAGCGGGGATCAATATCACTGGAAGAACAAACAGCTGCGAGAATTCCCGCAGACGAGTTGAAACGCTCAAATCCGTCTCCTCCGCTCGGCAGGCCGCTCTATTGACTTTGAACTTCTGCCGGCGCGTCAATGAGACCCCTTCCTATCCAGGCGAATTCCTTCAAGCTCAGCCGCAGCATTGCTCAGACTCTGTGCGGACCTGGTCTCGAAAGGCTAAGCAAGGACAGTCTCCTTAGGTCGGAAAAATTCGGCGCGGGACATTGTCACACGCGACGTTATTGACAACACTTGGAGCCGCCAGTAATCCTTCAAAATATACCTTTAAGTTGTAGCACACCGCGGCGAATTGTTGGAGCGGCATCGCAGGTCCGATATTACTCAGCTCGAAATTATTTCCGTACGGACCGGACGCTGGCTAGATGTGTCACTCACCTACAACCTCGACGAAGCAGCGCGTGCGACAGACGACGAGCTACAAAACCAGGCAGCGGCGAGGATAGACTAACACCACTTGGATCAGATGCCGTTGCTGTCCAACTTCATACGCTCTGCGCAAAGTCGACGAATACATGTCCTGCGTGGACGAGCCATCCAATACGTCGGGCAGCGCCTTGGCGGTCGTCTCGACGACATGAAACAGCAGCCGCGGCTGACCTGAGGACGTGTGCTTGAGGTCCCCTTGATGGCAGCCAGCATGCCCGCCGCCGTCGTTACGCCCTGACTGTCCTTGCTGTCCGCGTTGAAGTCGCAGTGGCTCAAACTATAGGAGCATCGAAAGGCGTCGATGCTCGCCTGCCGTCCACGAAGTGTTGCGGACGAGTTCACCTATCGGAAATGGAATAATGTAAAGGGAAGCGACATCCGAACCGCGCAAAAGCGAGATGAATTGCTTTCCAGACTGCAAGACTTTGGGCATTCGAACCCGAACCTCTGCCGCCGTAACGTTCATAGCTTGTCGGAAGCACACGATCTCGAACCGATCACAGCAATCAACGAGGCTTTGAAAGAGGCGATCAAGGCCGTCCCAGAAACATTTTCTGCTGTCACCTGGAGCGCCGAGCGATTTGCAGCTCGCGCTCTTGCGTGAAGCCGTATCAATCAGGTTCGATCGAAAGCCGACCTACATTTCTTTCGTTCTTAATCTGTGAGACAGTGTCGGAGGTTTGGTTCGAGCCGCCGCGAATACGTTCCGTTCGATGGAAGAATGCCAAAGTAGTCACATGCCAAAGTAGCCACACCTCTTGCGTGCCGGAGCACGCTTCTTTTTGCTGTTCATGAACGCCTGAAGATCCCTTAAGCGTATTTCAAGGTCAGGTCGAAACGAACTTGGACGCGCTGGACCGTCGGGCGCATCTCCTCAGCCGTACCGCAGCGCGTCCCTCATCTCTTCTGAGGGTAACGATGTGCTGCCTGCCGTCGCGAATTCTTTCCGCCGCTGAGCCATAGCCGGTTCGGTCATTTGCGCGCGCTAGGTGACTTCAAGATGATCGACAGGTGCGATCAGTTCGCGATCGAGCCGATGCCTGCGAAACCTGCATCTTGGGCCGAAATCTGTGTCCTCAGCTCCTACCGATCGGTCGCTCGCCGTCGCCAACGATGCTGCCTCACAGCAGTCAGCGCGCATCGAATGGAGCCAGATCTCCTTGAATGATCTTCGAGGTCGGCAGCAGCGACATTTAAATCGCGTTTTGCCGAGTATAGATGTTTAAATCACTTGGCCAAGTCGCCGGCATCTGACGAATGCTCCGCTTCGATGCTCCCGATTTACGAGCCGCGGGATCTCGGCCGCTCTGCCTATTTCCTCTTACCGGCTTATCCCAATTCCCTATGGACTCTTGGGAATTACTCTCGAAATCGGCGAGTGAGATGCCGTATAGTCGCGCGATACGCGTAAAGGGGGCTTTTCCGGTGCACGACAATTCGATGGAAAGAGCCAGATGGCTCCGCGATTTGCGGCGCTTTCTGCCTCTGCGCAGCCAATTCGTGCTCTCGGGCAATACCCGCGACCTTCAGATGCACGAAATCGTTCCGGGCGAGGTGACCGCAGCGCCCCTATCTCGGGTCTTGCTGGACGTCTTGAAGGCAGCTGGTTACGCCCAGATCGCATGGTTCGATGTTCTGAACGGGTTTAGGGATATCGAGCCGGGGGACGGAAGCTGCCTCACGCGATTGGGTCTGATGCCGACGGGTGGCGCTGCGGCAGGCGGGATCGACCTTCTGTCGACGACGCTTGAGCGGCACGTCACCGCTGAAGGACAACCCTCGGCCCTGATCGTCGACTTTGCCTCCAGACTGGTCGCCCGAAACGACGCCTTATCACCGGCCGAGCACCAGCTTTTCTCCCGGGCGCTGATCCTCTCTCATGCGGCGCGCGCGCGTCCGGCGGGCGACAAGCGCCTGCCCTTCTTCAATACGGTGGTCTGGATCGTCGACAAGGAGGGCGATCTGCCCGACTGGTTCCTGATCGGAAACCCAAAGATCAGACACATCCCTATCGGACGACCGGATCATCTTGCGAGAAAAAGCATGATCCGCTCTCTTGTCCGCGGTCTTCCGGGTGCGCAGGACGCGGAACAATCGGAATTAGAGAAGTGCACTCAAGCATTCGTGGACGAGACGGAAGGCCTTCTGTTACTGGACGTGAGCGCGGTCGCGCAGCTCGCCCGCAGCGAAGGCGTCCAGTTCGATTGGATCGGCGATGCCGTCCGGCGCTTCAAAGTGGGCGTGACCGAGGATCCATGGCGCAAGATCAGCCGCGATAAGATCAGCTCGGGCGAAGAATTCGTCGGGCGACGCGTCAAGGGACAGTCTCACGCAGTCACGCATATGCTTGATATCGTCAAGCGCGCGGTGACCGGGATCGGCCAATCGCCGCGGGGCGGCCGACCAAGAGGCGTAGTCTTCCTTGCTGGGCCCACCGGCGTCGGCAAGACGGAACTGGCGAAAACGATCACGAGCCTGCTGTTCGGCGATGAATCTGCATATATCCGCTTCGATATGTCGGAGTTTAGCGCCGAGCACTCCGATCAGCGGCTGATCGGCGCACCGCCCGGCTATATCGGATATGACGTCGGAGGCGAGCTCACGAACGCGATCCGTGAAAAGCCCTTCAGCGTCGTCCTGTTCGACGAGATCGAGAAGGCTCATCCGAGGATTCTCGACAAATTCCTTCAGGTCCTCGATGACGGCGTCCTCACCTCCGCACGAGGCGATCGCGTCTATTTCTCAGAAGCCTTCATTGTCTTCACGTCCAATCTAGGCATCTACGTACCGGGACCGTCCGGCGAGAGAATTGCCAACGTCACGCCCGAAGAGACTTTCGATGCCGTGCGCAGCAAGGTCCGAGGCGAGATTGAAAGGCACTTCAAACAGGTCCTCAACCGGCCCGAGATATTGAACCGCATCGGAGAGAACGTCATTGTTTTCGACTTCATCCGTCCCGAGGTCGCAAACGAGATATTCGATCAGATGGTCGACAATTTGCTTAAGGACGTCAATTCGCTGGGCTATGACGTGACTTTGAGTGGCGCTGCCCGTGAGCCTCTTCGCGGCCTGTGCCTGGCTGATCTTTCGAACGGCGGCCGAGGCATCCGCAACCAGGTGGAATCTCACCTCATCAACCCGCTCTCGCGGGCTCTATTCGAT